>JAAZZY010000009.1 GCA_014239035.1 Chlamydiia bacterium | reverse complement strand
TGCAAAGGCCTATTTTTCCTCCAGGATCTCTAGCATTTGAAAGATCTTCTCGAGTATCTTTAGTCACCTCTGTAATTACACCATCTCTATATAGAAATCCTTTGCAGTCTCCTAAGCTAACACTCAAAAGGTAAAAAGGTACTTCATTTGTAGATCCACTTTTAATGAGAGCTGAGCACAGAAAAGTTGTTGCTCCTGCATAGTTTTCATAGAAGCGCTTTTCAATGTGAGCATCGACAAGTCTTCTCTGAGACGCAGAGTCTCCTTTTAGAGCATCTAAAATAGTGTTGAGCTCTCTTGTGACTTGCTCTTGCTTTTCTTGTACCTGGTTATTTGGTAGAGTCGCTTTTGCTCGAACTTCTCGCAGGTTGGATACTACCTGCTCTTTGTATGCTGTATATCCTTCCTCTTGATTGCGCAAAAATGCATCCCAGTAGATATTAAAGTGCCCGGCTTCAATAGCTTCATGAAGGTACTGAGCAAGTTTTTGCACTTTAAAGGCGTCTTGATCATTGCGTAGCCTCTCAGAGAGGTGCTCCCAAAAACCCTTCATCGCAGCAGCCGGTGCTAGCCTACTAGAGAGTTTTAGTCCACATCCATCAGCAAGTGTTAGTATCCAGCCATCCCTAAAAAGGCGTACTTCATATCGATCAGCTATTGGATTATAGGGTGCAGCTTCTGGATAAGTTGATGTACATGTTGCAAAAATCTGTGAATGCGCAGTGCTGTTTGAAATATTAAAATTCAAAGCAGGAATTGCCACATTAGGGCCGCGTGCATAGCCTGTTGGAGATCCTCTATAAACAATGATTGTTTCATCAGGAAGCTCGGTAATTGTTCTAACAATAACGGGATTAAGTTGTGGCTCTAGTGGTTGAAGCGTAGGAGGAGGGATGGGTACTACGATCTTTGCAGGCGAAATAGGGGAAGAATTAAAAAAAGGATCAGGTGAGATGTAGGGGTCAGAAAAGCGAGAGTAAGGATTAATGGATGGCATAAAAAATTATATTTTTTTTAACATTGCAACATCTTAGAATAACGCTAATGTTTTAGACAAGGATTAGTTCTTGTGCAAATATTAGCAAAAGCATACAAAGATTTTTTTTAATCTTGGAGGGTCTGTGAAATACATGGCACGACTTGGGGTTGTCTTTGTAGGCGTTATGTTCGCTGGCAAAGTAACTCCAGGAATATATTCAGAGAATCAGTGGTATGAATTTTTTTTAGCGCTGATTTTTGGAGGACTTAACGGGTTCATCCGCTCTGTGATTGAAATTAATGATTGGAAGCTCTCTTGGCATCTTGTTAGCATCTTTGCTGTTATTCTAAACTTATTTTTATTTATTCTAGTTCATGTGGGAGTCTTCAATTGGCTTGGGATGTCAATTCCTGGTTTTGGAAGCGTAATTATGGGGACTATTATCGTGAGTATCGTTTCAATCCTCTGTAATCACTTCAAAGGGTTCAAAACAAAAATTGAAAAGTAGGCAATGCTTGCTGTCAAAGCGAGTATATGCTAAAATTTTCTTCAAAAATTAGTTATCCTTTTTATGATTAATAGTATGACAGCGCACAGCCGTTGCTCTCTTACAACTAGTTGGGGAACCCTCTCTTTAGAAGTGCAGTCGGTAAACCGAAGGCACCTAGAAGTCAATACGTCTTTGCCCAAAGAATTCCTCTCATTTGACCCGCAAATCAAAAAGAGAGTTCAAAAGAAAATCTTTCGGGGTAAGGTCAACCTCTATTTAACTTTCACTCTTAACGGAGATGAAGAAGCCTTCTCTCTGGTTGCAAATCTTCCACTCGCAAAAGAGATTCAAAAAGGCTGGGCATCTATCTCATCTGAATTAGGAATTGAACAGCAAGAAAAGGGTTTGATTAAACTACTTTGTAGAGACTCTAATCTTTTGCAAGCAGAACTCAAAAACTCCTTTGTGCATTCTGCAAAAGATGAGATTATGCAGCTAGTAGATGATGCAACAGGTGATCTTGCAAATATGCGTTCTTGTGAAGGAGAGTTCTTAAAAAAAGAGTTTATTCTGCACCTTAAGCAAATTGAAGAGATATTGGAAAAAGCTAAGAAAAACACATCAAAGGCATCGCTTGAGCGCCAAGAAAAGTTAAAAGAGCGAATTGGTGAATTACTGGGCCAAGAGCTAGAGTTTGAAGAAAGATTTTTAAAAGAAGTTGCTATTTTAGCAGATAAAAGCGATCTAACAGAAGAATTTACACGAATTGATTCCCACCTAGAGCTTTTTAAGAAAGTCTTAGAAGAAAAAAGACAGTGTAAAGGCAAAACTCTAGATTTCATTATTCAAGAGCTCAACCGTGAATGGAACACCATTGGATCAAAATGCTCTGACTGTGAAACATCGCATCTTGTCATTGAAGCAAAGAGTGAATGTGAAAAAATTAGGGAGCAAGTGCAAAATGTCGAGTAGAGGACAAGCATTTATAGTAAGCGCTCCAGCAGGAACGGGTAAAACGACCTTAGTGGATCGACTAACAGATGAATTTCCACATATCGTACGCAGCATCTCATACACCACAAGACAGCCTCGTGGAAATGAAAAAGAGGGACAGGATTACCATTTTGTAAGCTTTCAGGAGTTTGAACACAAAATTAACCGTGGTGATTTTATAGAGTATGCCCAAGTGTTTGGAAACTTCTACGGCACAGAAAAAGCATCTATTGAAAAGCTTCTTGAAAAGGGGTTAGATGTTGTCTTAGTCATAGACACACAAGGTGCTTTAGAAATTAAACCCTTTTTTAAAGGGGTATATATCTTTATGGGGCCTCCTTCTATGGAGGAGCTTGAAAAAAGACTTAGAGAAAGAGAGACAGATAGCCATGAAGATATAGAGCTTCGCCTTTCATGGGCTCACAAAGAAATCGAGAAAGCCCCGCACTATGATTACAATATCACCAATTGCAATCTTGAAAAAACATACGTTGTACTTAAAAGCATATTTATTGCTGAAAAAAATAAACAAAGAAAATAGCTTCGGAGGAAGAATGACCAAAAAAACTGATTTAACTAATGAAAAGTTAACGAAACTATTTAGCAACCCTTTTGAACTGGTTAGTACTGCTATCAATATCGCCCACCAAGTGGTCGGAACTGGTCGTGAGCTTAAAGAAGGACCTAATAAAAATGTTGCTTCTCAAATCTTGAGAAAAATTATAAAAGACCATGAGACTGAAAAGCAAAGCGAAGAAATGCTTGAAATGGAAAAAAATGGAAGTATTTCAAATGACAAAGACCTTCCGGGTCCTCTCCAGCAATCGGTATGAATAAAAGAGTCTTAATTACTTCTGCCCTCCTTTATGGGAATGGATCTCTTCACTTCGGTCACCTAGCAGGATCCTATCTTCCTGCTGAAATTTATGCGCGTTTTGCGCGCTTTACAGGTCATGAGACACTTTTTATCTGCGGTCTTGATGAATATGGAGCTGCTGTTACTCTCAGCGCCGGAAAAAATGGGCAATCTCCACAAGATCATGTGGACTTCTACTACAAAGAAGCCCTCAAAAACTTTGGTAGATTTGACTTTTCTTTTGATCATTTCTCTAGAACAACTTGGCCAAGGCATAAAGAGGCGGTCATTGAGTTTTTTGAGGATCTTAAGAGTCAAAATTATGTGGAGAAAATCACTACCGAACAGCTCTACTCAGAAAAAGATCAAAAATTTCTAGCAGATAGATACGTGGAAGGAGTTTGTCCTAAATGCAAATTTGAAAATGCAAGAGGGGATGAATGCCCAAAGTGCGGGGCAAGCTATGAGGCAAATGAACTTACTAATCCAAAATCTAAATTGAGTGGTTCACCTCTTACTTTAAAAGAAACAGAGCACTTTTTCCTTAGACTTGACCTGTTCAAAGACCAGTTACTTGATTTCCTCTCAGAAAAAAACTGGCGTCCTCAGGTTATTAATATGGCTAAGCAATATGCTGAAGATGCTAAGCCTCGATGTATCACGCGCGACCTAAACTGGGGAATTGCAGTGCCGGGAGAAGAGGGGAAGGTTTTCTATGTCTGGTTTGATGCTCCGATTGGTTATATCTCAGCTTCCAAAGACTGGGCAGAAGAAATCAATAAGCCAAAGGAATGGGAAAAATATTGGCTAGAGCCTGAGACGAAATATGTTCAGTTTGTAGGCAAAGACAATATTCCTTTCCACTCAGTTTTTTTTCCAGCTATGGTGATGGGACAAAAAAAACCTTATAAGCAAGTAGATGAACTTCCAGCGAATGCATTTTTTCATTATGAAGGAAGAAAATTTAGTAAATCAGATGGTTGGTTTATCGATCTAGATGATTTTTTCAGTAAATACTCATCAGATCAAATTCGCTACTGCCTAGCAGCGAACGCTCCTGAACAAGACGACTCAGAGTTTTCTTGGAAAGACTTTCAAATGCGAGTAAATGCTGAGCTTGTAGGAAAATTTGGAAATTTCATTAATAGGACTCTCGTTTTTATTGCTCAAAAAGTTAACGGTGAAGTTTTAGAGCCTAAAAATGCTCGAGATAGAGATAAGCAATATCTCAAAGATGTCTCTAATTTAACGGATATAATTAAAGAAGCCTATTCTAGTTTCCATGTAAGAAAGGCTACTCAGCTGATTATGGAGCTTGCCACCCTCTCTAATGTCTACTTTGATGAGACTAAACCTTGGGAGCTTGCTAAAAAAGATATCTCTCGCATGAGGGAAGTTTTAGCGCATTGCCTTATTGGCATTAAAGCATTGGCTGTAGTTTCACTGCCTATTATTCCAGAGGCAGCAAATAAAATATGGAAGATGCTTGGTTTTGTTGATAACCTAACAGATTCGAACTATGATGAAAGGCTTAAAGAGCCTCTTAATGTAAAAGCTCGTATCTCAAAGCCTGAGATTCTATTTCAGAAAATTGAAAATGACATGATTGAAAAAGAATTAGAAAAGCTCAAAGTTCTCAATTAAAGCACATCACAAAAAAGTATTGCTTGCTGCAAATTTAAAGCCTGCTACAATCAAGAAAAAAGTTAAGGCCCTATAGTTTTGGTATCTATCTCAAAAGAAAGTTTAGAGCAACTTCGTCAAAAAGTGGATCTTGTTGATCTACTTTCCAGTTACATGGAGATCAAGAGAAGCGGAGCATACCACAAAGCGTGTTGCCCATTCCATGAAGAGAAAACACCTTCTTTTGTCGTTCAACCAGGCTCCTCGTTCTATCACTGTTTTGGCTGTCAAGCGCACGGTGATGCAATTGCCTTTTTAATGGAGCACCAACACCTATCTTTTACTGAAGCTGTGGAATTTCTTGCACAGCGCTATGGAGTGGTCTTAGATTATGAGAAATCAACACCTGAGCATCAAAACAAAAAGAAGCTCTTTGATGCGCTCTCTATTGCCAATCAATACTTCCATAAAATGTTGATGGATCCCAAAGAAGGAAAAGATGCCAGAGAATATCTGGAAAAGAGGGGAATTAAGACACCTTTTATCGAGAAATTTGAAATAGGTCTAGCGCCCATTGATGGCAAAAAGCTTGCGCAGATTCTTTTAAAGGAAAAATTCACATCTAATGAACTTCAAGAGATTGGTCTTCTTAATCAATACAACTCTACTTTTTTCTATGATCGAATAACCTTTCCAATACGCAACCCTCAAGGGGGAGTTGTTGGTTTTTCTGCACGTGTTTTTAAAGAAGGATCTACAGGAGGAAAATACATCAACTCTAAAGAATCCTTTTTGTTTAAGAAATCCAATGTTTTATTTGGCTTAAACTACAGTCGGATGCGCCTTGCAAAAGGTAAGAAGGTGCTTTTAGTTGAAGGGCAAATTGATTGTCTAAGTCTCATTGAGCATGGCCTCAATGCAACAGTGGCGCCACTTGGCACTGCCTTAACAGAATTTCATGTAGAGAAGCTCGTTCAGCTTGGAGTAGAGCAGGCATATCTTGCCTTTGACTCTGATGATGCAGGAATCAACGCAGCGATTAAAAGTGGGCATCTTCTTCAGAAAAAAAAGGTCACTACGTATATTGTGCCGATACCTAAAAAAGCTGATCCAGATTCATATTTGCGAGAGCATGGAGCGAAAGCCTTCGCCCACCTTTTAACCCAAAAGATTAGCTACCTTGCTTTTTTAATACGCATCTATTCAAAGCGCTCAGATATCTCTGATCCTGCTCAGAAAGCCCGCATTGTTGAAAAGATAACAGGAAAAATCAAAGAATGGGAAGATCCTGTTATGGTTCATGAGAGCCTTAAAAAGATGGCCTCTATGATGCAGATACCTGAATCTGCTCTTGGAATCTCTGAAATTACGCCTCCTCATATTTATGCAGCATCAACAGGATCTTTAAAAAATAATCTGGCGCCAACCTGTCAATACATTGAAACAGACCTTCTAATTTGGCTTCTTCAAAGAGATCTGCCAACAGAGAAGTTTTTAAAAATTGCCCAAGAAAATATCTCGCCTGATCTTTTTGAAGATGATAAATGTAAAAGTATTTATCAGCTTCTAATCGATGGCTTTTCAAAGGGTAAAGCTCCAGATTCTTTATCTCTTTTGATTGAATCTCCTAATGAAGAAACAAAAAAGCTAATAGGTTCTCTTATGGAAAAGAAGATCCATAAAGAGCATTCTAAAAAGCTTTTTGAAAGCGCTCTTCAGCGCGTGCTAGATCATCAATGGATGAAAAAAAGAGAGTCTATCAAACTCAAAATTCAGTCGGGGCTCCTAAGTGATGATAAAGCCCTAGAGCTTGCTAAAGAGTTTGATCAAATTCAAAAAAATAGACCTAAAATTAAGGTGATAGATGAGTGATTTGATACTTTTTGATAGAGGATGCCCATTTTGCCAAAGATGGATTTTGTTTCTCCTTAAACGCGATTATAAAAAGAAGTTTCAATTTTCTTCACTCAATGGAGAGACTGCTCAAAGTATGAGTGGGTTTCTACAGACCTCAGATCAAGAAACTCTTATTTTGATTGAAGATTACGGCACCAAAAGTCAAAGTGTATGTTATCGATCAAAAGCTATTTATAAGATCCTTTGGAAGCTTGGAGGAATCTATAAGCTTTCAGGCTGGAAGTATATTCTGCCCTCGTTTCTATTTGACTGGGCCTATAATCTCTTGGCTCGCAATCGTAAACATTTATGCTCTAAATGCATTTCTCAAAAGCTTGATGCTTACCAAGAAAGATTTTTACCCTAAAGTTTAGTGTTTTAATTAAATTCTTTTAAAATTCTATTGATTAAAAAAAAACTCCCAAAGCCTAGGCTTTAGAAGCTTTTTTATTTAAAACTATAGCTAAGCTTAAGCTTATGGCATATTACGTTTAGTTAAATCAGTTTGGCACTGTGTGAGCTGTGCTTTTTCAGTAGCTAGGCTATTTTCTGCAGTTTGCTTAGCCTGGTTGGCTTGGTCTCTTTGCGCCCTTATAGAGGCAATTTCACCATTTAGCTTCTCAATATCTAATTTCAGAGCTACATTCTCAGGATCTAAACGTTCAACTTTCTCTGCAGAGGCTGCGAGATCGTCAGTTAGTGTTTTAAATGTCGTCGTGAAATTGGAGCGTTTTGCTACTTCTGAACTCACTTTGAGTCCAAGAGCTTGAATTTCTTGCTTAAGGCTTAAAATCAGAGAATCTTTTGAATCTCTTACTGTGATGCACGCATCTTGATCTTTCTGAAGCTTAGCATTACTAGTTTCAAGATTTGCAAAATCTTCTTTCTTTTGTCCAAAATCAAAATTGAGGTTTTTATTTATTGACTGGCAATTATCCAAATCACTAGATGTAGTTGTTAAAGTCTCATTCATGCTTGAAAAAGCTTTTGTAAGACATACTATGAGATCTTTTACTTTTTCTGCTTGGTTTTCATTTAGGCAAGCTTCGATGTACTTTCCTGCGATATCTTTAGCATTCGATGCTTCTAAATTGATGTCATCAAGTTCAGTTCTTAAGTCTGTAGCTGTTTTTGAGCTCTCTTTGTTTACGCGAGCAAGATCAGCCATTACAATAGATGCCACTCCCATAACGAGTCCTTGAAATAGGTTTGAAACTCTTTGTGAAAGAGAATCTGATCCTACAAAGAACTGGATCCGTTTCCCAATAGATGAGAGATATCCTTTTTGATTGCTCGCTTGTGACCAGTTATTTGTACGAGTAGAGATGTTGTCAGTTCCAAGAAAAACTTTTTGAATGTTTTTTGCAGCATGTAGGGCGCTTACAACAGTTGCTCCAATAAGAGCAGCAGATTGAACGCCTAACTTTGAATCAATATTTAAATTCATGGTTTTTTTCCTCAATAGTTATTAATTTTGCAACTATTATGAAAGGATGCGTAATTAAAATAAAGTTTTCTTTGAATAAATTGTTTATTAATTCAGAGAAGTTGTTAATTAAATTTTTATTTATGAGGCTAAACTACTTTCTGACAACTTGAGAGAAATCAAATAGTAAATTAAAAAGATTTAGAATTTCAGAGAGTAGAGATAAGCGGCTCATGCGAAGCTTTGAATCATCTACCAGGATTTTCACATTTTCAAAAAGCTTTTCTAAGAGGGGATGCAAAGTTGCTAGAAGATGAAAAGACTCTAAGTATAGGCGATTTTGAAGGCAATCTTCAAACTGTGGCTTTAACTCACAAAAATATTCATAGAGATTTTTCTCTTCATCTTGCTCGAAAAGAGTAGGGTCAATTGGAGATAAAATTTCTACATTGAGTTGCCCTTTTGCCCTTTTATAAACTTCTAAAAGAGGGTTGAAAAGCTCATGGTCTTTAAATTCATGGAGTGATTTAGCCCTTAGAAATAAATCGTAGATATCTAACTCGTTATGATTGGATGCAAGCACTGCTGTAATCTCATCAGGAGAAAGGTTGTATTTGGTGAGCACAGTTTTAATGCGAGAGATCAAAAAATGACCGATAGGCTCTATGACATCTTCTTGAGGATCGATTTCAAAGGTTTGTAAGCTTTGTTTGAAAACATTTTTTAGTGGCAGGTGCAACTTATTTTCAATTAGGATTCGTATAACTCCGAGTGCTTGACGTCTTAGAGCAAAAGGGTCTGAAGACGAAGTTGGGATGTGTGATGCTAAAAAGCAGGCGAGCAGATTGTCGATCTTATCAGATAAGCTAAATATAATTCCCATTGCATTTGTAGGAAGATCATCTTCTTCAAATCTAGGTAACCAATGCTCTTCAATAGCTGCAGCTACATCATATGGTTTCCTCTCATGTTCAGCATAGACTTTTCCGATAATACCCTGCAGCTCTGGGAACTCAAAAACAACATGCGATGCTAAATCTGCTTTAAGATATTTTGCAGCTATAGGGATCTCTTGAGCATCGAGTGGTAAGCGAAGCTGGTGATGAATGTCTTGAGCATGCTTTAATAGGCGGTCTGCTTTGTCCTTAAGAGACCCATGCTTTTTTTGAAAGGTGATGTTGGCAAGTTTGTCTGCAAAATGGTTCAGACCACACTTAAGGTCTTGGTGAAACAAAAAGAGACCATCAGAGAGGCGAGGAGAAACTGCCTTCTCATGTCCTTTTTTAATCGTGGCATTTTCTTTGGTGTCTAAGCAGACAACAAAGTGTTCTAGTATCTTGCCATCAGGAGACTCTAGTGGGAAATATTTTTGGTGGGTGACAAGTACAAGTTCGATAAGATCCTTAGGTAGCTCTAAGAATTTTGGGTCAAATGAGGCCACAATAAGGTGAGGGTCTTCACAAAGATAGAGAACCTCATTTGTCACTTGAGTCGTGTGCACAGCCTGGGCACCCATTTTTATTTCAATTTTTTTAAGCTGAGCATAAATTTGCTTTTCTCGCTCTTCTTGATCTACAATTACTGAGGATTTCCCTAAAGAATTAAAGTAGTTTTTAGGACATGATATAATAATTTTTCCAGGAGACAAAGAAGGATGGCCAAAGGATGTGTTTGAAGATGTAACTCCTGCGACTTCAAATGGGATTGTTTCTTTTCCATGCAATGCTAAAAGAGAATGAATAGGTCTTGCATAAGGTACTTTTAAATCAGACCACATCATTTTTTTTGGGAAATTGATATTGAGGATAAGAGAGGCAAGCTCTTGATGAAAAATAGATCTAGTGCTTTTTTGTTTTTTTGCATGGGTGACAAAAAGATAAGGGGCATTTTTAACTTCTCGTACGCGAAGTGAGGAAATCGTTTCTTCTAGCACCTCTTTTAAAGTGCATGGCTCAATCTGAAGAGAATCAAGCAAACCCTTTCCAATGGACGAGAGCTCTCCACTTGAGTTAAAGGCCTTGTCAATAGATGGGCCTTTTTTTTCTAAAGACTCAGCCTTTGTTCCTAAAGATAAATCTTTTACATAGGCAACAAGGCGCCTCGGTGATCCATATGTTTCAATTTCAGAATATGAGAGCTTGTGCTTGGTCAAAAATGCTTTTAAGTCTTTTTTAAGGTTTTTTATTCCGATTGGGACAAACGACTGGGGTAATTCTTCTAGTCCTATTTCTAAAATAAAGTCATCAGTGTCTTTGGGGTCAAATGGAATTTCTTCAAGACTAAGAGATTCCTCTTTCATTTTGGGAGAATTTGAGAGAGGATAGCCCAGTCCCTTTCTGTGAGCAAGAAATAGCTTTGCCACTAAACAAGAAATAGCGCGGATGCGGTTGATGTACGTGACGCGCTCAGAAACTGAGACAACTCCTCTAGCATCAAGCATATTAAAGGCGTGTGATGCTTTGGTTACAAAATCATATGCAGGAATAGGCAGTTTTTTCTCTACAAGATCAAGAGCTTCTTTTTCACTCATGTCAAATGTTGTTTTCCAATAGCCAATGTTTGAGGCTTCGAAGTTGTAGGTGCTCCATTGAACTTCATTTTGATGGTAGATGTCGCCATATGTTAGATCTTTGTTCCACTTTAGATCGTATGCGCTGTCTACATTTTGTAAATGCATTGCAATGCGTTCAAGACCATAGGTTATTTCGCCTGGGATAACCTCTAGTTGCATACCACCAAACTGTTGGAAATAGGTAAACTGTGAAGCTTCCATACCATCGACCCAAACTTCCCAGCCAAGTCCCCAGGCTCCAAGTGTTGGAGATTTCCAGTCATCATGTACAAAGCGAATGTCATGTTTTTGAATATCGAGTCCGATTGCTTTTAGTGAATCTAGATAAAGTTCCTGCATATTTATTGGAGAAGGTTTCAAAATAACCTGAAACTGCAGAAAGCTTTGCATGCGAGAAGGATTGTCGCCGTAGCGGCCATCAGTAGGACGCCGACTTGGCTCTAGATATGCTGCTTTATAAGGTTCAGGGCCAAGAGAACGAAAAAAGGTTGTGGGGTTAAAAGTTCCCGCTCCCGTTTCCAGGTCATGTCCAAAATGAGTAGCACAGCCCTGACTTGCCCAATACTGAGTGAGTTTTTGTATCAAATCCTGAAAATAATGCATATGCGCAGTCTAATTAAGATAGGAGATAATTCTCAATGATTAACTCTTGAAAACATGTGCAAATAAAACTTTAATCCTCTTTTTGTCCAACATGTGTGGCAAATGACCAGGAATATCCATCAAGATCTTTTAGGCGGCAGATTCGATCACCCCAAAAAGTATCTTCAGGTTTAAGGTCTATTTCGGCTCCATTTTTTTCAGCTAAGGAGCAAAATTCATCTACATTTTCACAATAGACATAGAGAGAAATAGGAGAAGGTACAGAAGAAGATGCTGGGGCTCGAACAATTTTATCCGAAGCTCCTTGAAGGCCTACCATAACAACACTGCCTTGGTATTTAAGCTCACAGTGCATCGAAATCCCTTCTTCATTTTTGACAACCCCCTCCACTACAGTAAAGCCGAAGGCCTTTTGGTAGAATTCTACAGACTTGTCGACATCTAATACGCAAAGGTATGGGGAAATCCAGGGCATCCCTGTCATTTTACAATCTTGAACGCTCATTCATATCTCCTTATTTTGCATAAAGGGGTCAAATGTACTGCTATTTCTTATTAAAATCAAACTATAGAAGAAAAATATTTTTACTTTTTATCTTTTTTTCATATGGTGGTATTTATGGATTTTAAGAGTATTATACCAGACGTCAGTGGTTGGAAGCGTATCCATGATCACTACTCAAAAGAAAAGATTGAGGGGATGCCGAAAATATCGGTGATTATACCCACATGTAATAGTGGGCACTTATTAGAGTCTACAATTGAAACTTTTATCTCGCAAAAAAATGTAGATAAAGAGCTAGTCATAGTAGATGCGGACTCAGAAGATCATACCACAGCAATCATTGAAAAATACCATGAACATATTGCTCGAGTCTACTATGTAACGTATGAGAATTACTCTTTGATGATTAACAAAGGTTTTTCACTGGCAACAGGGGGCTATGTTTGTTTCTTAATGCCTGGAATGCTCTATTTAAACCAATATTGCCTTTGCCACATAGCAGGACTTGCCCTTCAAGATCAATTCCCTGATATTGTTTTTTCAGGAACTTACCTTGCCTGGCCAGACTTTTCTTCTTTAAAAGACGCCATTCAAAAGCCTATTAACGAAATTAATCCAGAATATGTTTATTTCCCCTTTAATAAAACTTGGCTCAAAAGAGGCTTTCTCCCCACAGCTCCAGGCTCTGTATGGTTTAAAGCAGATTACATAAGAAACATTGGAGGGATGCGGTATAACTCTAGGTTGCTGAGGAAAAGCTTATATGACCTATTTTGTAGGATAGCTGCTGACAAGAAAGCTCGTATCACTTCTACGTATTGGTCGACAACTTATAGCGAACGTTTAGTTGAAAAAAAATACCTCAATCAAAAAGATGTTCTGCGTTCGTTGACGGTAACCTTCAGACACTATGGGTTCTTTAACGTTCTTGTTTGGGTTTTTCGTAACAAGCCCGTGAAATTTGCAAGTTCATTTCTTTCTCGGATGAGTTCATTTTTTAGAGAGTAGTTTGAGATTGAGCATCCCTTGCACAAATATGTAAATTACCGTTAAATTGGAAAAATCAAAGAGATTAGAGAAAAAAAGGAAGAAAATGTCAAAGAAAGTAATGCGAGTTGCAGTGACGGGGGGAGCCGGTCAGATTGCTTATAGCTTATTGTTTAGAATTGCAAGTGGAGAACTCTTTGGACCAGAACAGCCTGTTGCTCTTCATATTTTAGAGATCCCACAAGTTGAACATGCTCTAGCAGGAGTTGCCATGGAGCTTTTCGATTGTGCGTTTCCAACACTTGCTGATGTTGTCTACGGAACTGATGCTAAAACCATTTTTAAAGATATCGACCTCGCCCTTTTAGTGGGAGCGTCTCCTCGTTCAAAAGGAATGCAGCGCAAAGACTTGCTTGCTCAAAATGCTAAAGTATTTATCGATCAAGGCAGAGCTTTAAATGAAGTCGCAACAAAAGATACACAAGTGCTTGTTGTGGGAAACCCCTGTAACACCAACTGCTGGACAACGATGAAATGTGCTCCAAATCTAGACCCAAGAAACTTTCATGCGCTTACTCGCCTAGACCAAAATAGGGGAGCCTATCAGCTGGCACATAAAGCGGGAGTCTCTGTTGAAGATGTGCAGCGCATGCTTATCTGGGGAAACCACTCTGCAACGCAAGTGCCTGATTTCCTCAATGCGCAGATCAACAAAAATCCTGTAAAAGAAGTGATTAAAGATCACCACTGGCTTGAAAATGAGTTCTTTGAAATCTTGCAACAAAGAGGAGCAGCTATTATTGAAGCTAGAGGCAAATCATCAGCAGCATCGGCAGCGAATGCTATTTTAGATGCGGTTAAGGCCTTAAGAGAGCCTACTCCTAGTGGAGAATGGTATTCGGATTGTGTGCTCAGCAATGGTAATCCCTATGGAATAGAGGAGGATCTTATTTTTTCTTTTCCCTGTGAGAGTTCAGGTGATGGGAAATGGGAATTTGTTCATGGTCTTAAAATGGATGCCTTTTTAGAAGAGAAGCTCTCCATAACCCAGCAAGAGCTCATTGAAGAGCGTGAATATGTTAAAAAATTGATTAAGGAGTAAAAGATGGATGAACCCATTTTCAGCGTAACTAAAGAGCACTTAGAAACAGGCTTGCGAGGATATCCTGTAGGATATTGCACGACATCTTTTGTAGACCCTCAAAAAGGGCTTTTTTATATGGATCAACCTATTAGTCAATTGGTGGAGCTTGATCCGTTAGAGGTTGTTCATCTTCTCTATAGCGGTAATGTTGGATCTAAAGAAGAGATGCAGGCATTTAGAGCAGACCTCCATAAAAGAGCATTTCTTAAAGAAGAGACGCTTAAGACCATTCAAACGCTTCCCAAAAATGGGCACCCTATGAAAATTTTTGCCTGTGCACTCATTACTTGTGGGATGCTTGAAAGCACGGGTGACTACAAAGAGGACTGCTTAAATTTAATTGCTAAAATTCCGTTAATTGTTGCTGCAGCCATCTCCCATCATGCAGGCTGGAAGCTTAACCTATCAGATCCTAGTAAAGGGTATATAGAAAATTTTGTCGATATGCTCTCAGTTCCAGATACGCCAAAAGAAGAGCTGCTTAGAGTTTTTAAAATCTTTAATAAACTTCACTACGACCATGGAGGGGGGAACCTTTCTGCTTTTGTGGGTAAGTCTGTTGCTTCAGGGCTTGAAGATCTCTATGGTGCTATTGCTGCAAGCATGTGCGCATTAGATGGACCAAGGCATGGAAAAGCGAACCAGGACTGCTTAGAGTTTACTTTAAAAATGCTTGAGGAGCTCGGAGAAAATGCCACAGTTGGAGACGTTGAAAACCGTCTAAGAGATAAGCTAGCTAATAAGGAGCTTGTTTATGGATTTGGTCATGCTGTTTTACGTGTTGAAGATCCTAGGGCCTCCATCTTCTATGAGCTGGCCAAAAAGCATTACTCAAATAATCCTTTAATAAAAATGGCATTGCTTCTTCGTGAAGCAGGACCAAAGGTCCTCAAAGAAAACCCTAAGATATCAAATCCCTACCCCAATGTAGATGCCATTTCTGGGGCCCTATTAAGTGCTTCTGGCTTTAATTACCCACATTATTATACAGTGTTGTTCGGAATGTCTAGAGTCGTGGGCATAAGCATTCAAATATTATATGAACGCAGCATTGCTCGAGGCGGAAAAGGGGTTCCTATATATAGACCTAAATATTTTTTTAAAGGCAAAGTATGAATCTAGAAGTTTTGCAGAAGCTATTTCAAAAAGCGTGGCTTAGCATTGACAAAAGAAAAGCCATTTTGGTTTTCTTTTCTTTATGCTTCTGCGGTGTGCTTGTTGTATTTTCAAGAGTAGTTTCGATGAATACCAATAATTGGGTTGCTCTTAGCTTAACTTTTGCTCCGATCTTTGTCATAGGTGGTCTTCTATTTGCCTTAGGGGTTATTTTAATTAAGGCCTATCGCAATCAAGAAGAGGGGATTTCCATTCCTTATCTGAAGCTTGCCACCCAATCAATAAAAACACTTGCCTCCATTTCCTACATTACCTTGCCAATGCTTCTATTGTGCCTGCTCAGCTGGCTTATACTCGGAGTGTTTTTTCTTTTAAAAGAAATTCCAGGTATAGGAGATTTTGTGGGAGTCTTTTTATCTTTTGCACCTTTTGTTTTAATCTTAACTTCTCTTGTCTTAGTTTTTTTTAATGTGATCATGCTCTTTTTTGTTACACCACAGCTCTCAACAGATAAAGACATAGACATTACCTTTTTTAAAGACATTCAAAAAAAGGTATCTAGAAATTCACTTGTGAGTATCATGGGCTTTATCATAGCCTCAATGCCCCTCTTCTTTGTTTTAATGTTTTTAGTGCTCGCTGCTATTTTAACCCAAAGAAGCTATTTAACCTCCATAGATCCGCTTTTAATCGGTCTGAAGTGGTTTTTTCTCATGCTTCCCTTTAATGCGCTTCTAACGCCTGCTGTAATCTTCTTTTTCAACTTTTCTTTTGAAATTGATAAACATTTGGAAAAAAGCGCAAAACTTGCATCATAGAAAATCTATGTAATTTAAAAACTAGGAAGGCCCTATGGCAGCTATAGGATTATTTAGCACTGCATCTAATGAGCATTGTTTTGCCCGCGATGTTGCTTGTAATGTCATATTTTCACATTCTCATTGCGTCGATGCAACAAAGAATAAAGAGACTTTATTTGATAATACGGTCTTGCAAAAGATCATCGATATTATAGGTGGTTGTGATGCTTTTTGTTCCCTTCCAAAACTTGTATGGAATGAGAGCTTTTTCGATGGAATTGGTAGTATTAGTCGGATTTTTCCTGATGATCTTACTGGCCCAGTGATGGTAGGAGTAGACTCTAAAAGGCGCCCTTTTATCACCTTTAAAACTACTCAAAGTGATCAGGCAAGAAGACAAAATGCCAAGCCTGTTGTCACCACGCTTTTTCAAGAGTCTGCTCAAGAGGCAAATTCTATTTGGCTCAAAGGAGGAGGTGTCTTTGGCCCTATGAATCTTATCAGGGAGTGCGGAGGTGATGTAACTTTAGAAGATACTTGCCTTGGAATTTTTAGTGCTCTTTATAGGACTGGAGATGTTAAGGCGCCTTTTCAAGTGGGATTAGATCCAAAGACAAACGAATTTACAACGACGATGCGCAGTCATATGCTTGTTGAGACAAAGTCACATAATGAATTCTAAGATAAAAACTAACTTATAATACATTGAGGCGCTGCAGGCATTCTAGTAATGAGGTCGCTTGTACTCCCAAGTTCTTTACCTGCTAATAATTCTAGAATCTCATATTCACTTGGAACAGGTCTCTCATACTCTTCCCTTATTGAATTTTATAATTAAAAGTTTAATTATTAACAAGATTCTAACATTAAGTGGCATACGGATAATAAGCCTCCTGCGGTAAAGAAGTTCTTAAGTGTTAGTATATTAGTGTTATATAGGGTTTTCCTCTCGACAGACCATCTAAGATGCAGATTTCATCTTATTTTCTTTATCTGGTCTTAATAAATACGGAGCATACTGTCATTTTCTAATTATTTAGATGAAGACTTTACGTGGAAATTTCAACATACCTCACATTGGGTTTTATAGCCGTAGGGATGGTGACTGATAATCCTGTTCTTTTGGCTATTCCAACAGCTCTTAGAGCTATTGCAAATGTGGCCCCCTCATATTTTCCTCTAGAGTCTCCACCATCTCTTTTGGAAAAAGACGTTAAAAAGCTTACTATCCTTGAAGGGTATGTCGATGAAATTAAGAGAGATCTTGGCCTTGAAAACATGAGTGTAAATCTCTACGTCAGTCATATGGTTGGGGAAAATGCATTTTGTTTAGGAAACAGCTCCTCCTTAACAGGTCCAGTTGTGGGAATAGGGCACACATATTTTGAAAATTTTAATTCAAGAGAGCTGAAAAGATCATCTGATTACCAAAGGTGGCAACTGATTTTAAATTCGCTTTCAGATGAGCCTCTAACACTTGCTAAGCAGCTAGATAATCTCCCTAAAGGCGTTAGGAGAGATATCTTTAACTTAGCTAGGAAATTTAAGGGAGTACTCACAGAAAAGGAACTTAAAGGAGTTTTAGCGCATGAGCTTGGGCATGCTAAAAACAACCACCTATTAAAATCAGGGGGGTATCTTGGTCTAATTTTCGCTCTTTTAACTAGGATTGTTCCAAATCATATCAACCTAGTAGGATTTCTTTTGCTCGTTAAGGGAATGTGGACAGTAATGGATGGAGTTAGTCAACATCATGAGTGGGAAGCAGATTTAGAGTGTCAAAATGCTTCAAGGTATGCTGAAGGTCTTCACTTAGTTACTAAAAAGTGGCTTATTTCATCACTTGTTAAAGGGAAGGCATTTTCTACATATGAGGGAAAAGTTGAAGAGATGTTAGGTTCATGGGATATTGGCTCTTCACATCCAAACCATGCTAGACGGATGAGAAATGCTCTAAATATGGCAGCAAATCCCAAACAAACAGAGCGCTCAATGTCCTACACAGCAAAAGCACTGTCTTTAATAGGCGGGGCTTCTCTTATCTCGAAGGGTGCACTAGATGCCCATAATATTGCGCGGCATTTTAATTACGTTTAACAATTTCAGAGGTCAAAAATGGTAACGGTTACGCAAACAAGTATAGTTGATACACATATCAAAGTCTGGCAAGAGGCGCATAATAGTGAGAGATCAGCAACAGATAGCCTGCAATCAGCAGTTAATCAAAGAGATGCTGCTTACTCTCAAATGGGAAACTGGGATGCTTGTATCAATAGACTCCCAACATTTGTCTCATCAACTTTTTTATCAGACCCTGAGGAAGTCAGTCACTACAATGAGCTCACCACAAGAGTCAAAGATCTATGGAAGGCGCACTTTGCACTTCAAGAGAGAAAAGAGCAGATAGAAGGTCAAATTATCCGCACAGTTGTTCATGAGCAAGAATCAGAAAATGCTGAATTTAAGGCCTGTCATGCTCTTTTACAAAGACTCAATCTATTAGCACAAACCTGTAGGGGCGCCCTTCAGCAGCTTAAGCGTGCTGAAAATAGTGAATGGTGGGATGGCATGAGCTCTGATAACAACTATCGAGGAAGTTATTCTGACTTCCGTTCAAGAGAAGATAACTTTCGAGTTGCGCAGATGCTTCAAAATTTAAATCAGCAAGTTGTGGAGTTTAACACAGAGCTTGCGCTAAAGCCGAGCCAAGTTGCTATTGGAGCTTTAAAGGAGCTTTATCGAGCAGGGGATGCCATTGTTGAGGCAGAGCTTGCAGAGAGCTCCTTTATCACACTCTTTACAGGAGACTACTGGCAGAGTAGAAATACGCTATATACAATTCAAAGAGTCACAGTTGATACGCGTGCATTAGAGAGTCAAATTGAAAATAGTCAGAGGCTAGTGCAGAGCAAAGTCAAAGAATTTGTAATCCAGACACTAAACCAAAGTCATCCAGATTTTGTTTTAGAATCTGGAATTGAGATGAAAGCATTTAGCATTTAAATTTAGAGGAAAAAATGGCAGTCACATTCCCTACGGTTCAAGCATCATCTCCTCGTTTGAATTTTCTTTAAGAGCTCGTGCTAACTTCTCAGCATAAAAACTGTGATAGAGCAGGCCTTTAGATCCTAAAGCGCCGTAGTGCCACACCTTCTCATTGACTTTTGAGATAACGGGTAGTCTTGTGGATGCATTTAAGCGAACGCCTGCTTTTACGCCTATGATGAGGTCCTGAGTAAAGTCTGGATAAAACTGGATAAGCTTAGGCCATAGAAGAGAGATCGCTTTTTCTAGATTTGGTTTTGCACACTCAAACTCTTTCTCAAAAGTATTTCCCACATAGAGCGTCTTTTTATCTATAGAAGGAATCATGTGTAGCTGATGTGCAATAAGGCAGTAGTTTTGCTCAAAGCTATCAGGACGCTTTAAAATAAGGCCCTGGCCTTTCATTCTACTTAGAGGCTCTTTTGAAAGATCTTTTGCGTGGTGTCCTGTGCAGTAGATGATCTGATCAAAATCTTTTTCCATCTCTTGAGTAAAGCGGGCCTTTTGAATGTGCACACCTAAACTACTGACTGCTTTTTCTAGAGCCTCTAGATATCTCTGAGCATCCACTTGAATAATTTCATCAAGCCACAATCCGCCCATGTTAAAAGAAGTCTTTTCTCTCCACGAAAGATTATCATAATTGTTAGCTGCTTTTTTTAGATCTTTGATCTGTCTTTGAAAAGTTCCCAATTTTAAAAGAGATGTTTTCTTATAAATTGGAGATGTTGAAAATCTAGAGGCAATATTGAGTAGCTCTGTGCTTTTCTCTAGTGCAAGCTTGCCATTTGGATTGAGCTTGGATTTGATGCCAACATATGGGTAGAGAAGGTGTGCTAGCGCAGAGGTGCGCTCGTCTACCACCTCAGGATCAAAGAGGGTGAGCTCTATCTCTTTTGAGAGGCTTTTATAATGCCATGCCAATGCAAGCCCTGAGAGGCCTGCTCCAATAACTGCTATTTTCATCAGAATTTAATTATTAGTGAAATCTTCTTGAACAAATATTATAGTTTTACGCAAAAAAGTAATTATATGAAAAAGAAGCTTTTATTTCTAGGTACAGGATCCTCTGCTGGGGTCCCCGTTATTGGCTGTGACTGCTCTGTATGTACATCAGATTCACCATTCAATAAAAGATTTAGACCCTCAGTTCTCCTCCAGTATGGACAAGAAAATATTTTAGTGGACCCAGGACCTGATTTTCGAGATCAAGCCCTTAAATATAAGATCAAGCATATAACCGGAACCATTATCACCCATGTGCACTATGATCACATTGGGGGACTCGATGATCTAAGGATCTTTTATTTTATCGAGAAAAAACCGATTCACTGCATGCTCTCAAAAGCCTCTTATGATGAAGTTAAACTTAGATACTTCTATCAGTTTATTGAGCATAAAAATCATAACAGTAAAACGGTGAAGTTTGAATATATGATTCTGCCTAATGAGCGGGGAGATACGGATTTTCATGGAATAAACTTTAAGTATATGACCTACTATCAAGGAGACATGCCCGTGCTTGGTCTTCGGATGGGAAACCTTGCCTACATAACAGATATTCGTCAGTATCCAGAGAGCATCTTTGAAGATCTTGATGGGATAGAGACCTTAGTTGTTAGTGGGCTAAGGCATTCTTCATCGCCAGTGCATTTTTCTCTCGATGAGGCTCTTGCCTTTACAGAGAAAACAAGAGCTAAAAAAGTTTACTTTAATCATATAGATCACGAACTTGATCATGAAATAACAAATAAGTCTCTACCTGATTGGGCTAAATTAAGCTATGACGGACAAGAGATTGAATTTGACTAGCGGAGAAAAAATTGAAAGAAGAAAAAGAGATTAAAAAAGAAAAAGCCCTGCTTGTAGGCTTTTATTCTCATGGATCAGATAAACCTGTCTGCAATGAGCACCTTGAAGAGCTCAAACTCCTTGTTCAAACATTTGGAATAAGCTCATCTGAAAAAGTGCCGACTCCCTTAAGGAAGATTGATGCTGCAACCTACATGGGATCAGGAAAAGTTAAGGAGCTTGTTGATTACGCACACTGCAATGAATTTGATTTGGTTGTCATCGATAATGAAATCTCACCAGCGCAGCAGAGAAATCTAGAGAAAGCATTTAAATGCCCTGTTATGGAGCGTTCAGAGATCATCTTAGGAGTCTTTGCACAGCGCGCTCAAACCAAAGAAGCCAAGCTTCAAATTCAGCTGGCCCAAGCCAAATATCAATTTCCTCGCCTTAAAAGGCTCTGGACGCACCTCTCACGCCAAAGAGGGGGATCTAGCCAAAGTAAAGGGGAAGGTGAAAAACAAATAGAGATCGATAAGAGGCTACTCGACAAAGAAATTAAAAAGCTTGAAAAGCAGCTGCAATCAGTTAGAAAACACCGGATGACTCAGCGCTCTAAAAGACTTAAAACATCAGTGCCCACCTTTGCTATTATTGGGTACACAAATGCGGGTAAATCCACTCTCCTGCGATCTTTAACTGATGCTGATGTTTTTGTTGAAGATACGCTCTTTGCAACGCTCGACACCGCCACAAAGCAGTATACACTTCCAAACAACCAAAAAATCCTCTTAATTGACACAGTTGGTTTTATTAGAAAGCTGCCACACACACTCATCGCTGCTTTTAAAAGCACTCTAGAAGAATCTCTTTATACTGACATCCTCATGCACGTAATAGATGCCTCTAATCCTATGGCAGTCGAGCAAGCAGAAACGACAATGGAAGTTCTAAAAGAGCTACACGCTGATAAAAAGCCTATGATTACTATCATCAATAAAATAGATAAATGTACTCAAAGGGCAAGTCTTTCTCGCTTGCGCACTATGGTCTCACATTCTGTTCAGGTCTCAGCTCTCAAGAAAGAAGGTTTTGAAGATCTTTTTAAGATGATGACTAAATTCTTAGAAGGGACTACTAAAACACTTCAACTTAAAATCCCTCAAAAAGATTTCAAATACTATAGCGAAATTCTTAAGCGTGGAAAAGTTTTAGAACATGAATATGAAGGCAATGATATTGTCGTTACAGCAACATGTCCTTTGGAACTAGCCGCTCGTCTTGATCGCTTTCAAATTAAATCCTAAGGCATAAATGTCGCGTTAAAAAAAAAGTTATTTTTTTGATCCCTTCTGTATAAGAAATCAAATGGTGTTGCTCATGAAAAGAAAAGTAACCTCTAGTTAAAAAAAAGCAGATCTGAAAAAATGTTGCTTCAAATTTAGCAGAAGGAATCCAGTGAAAAATAAAATTAAGCCGATCTTTGTAATTATATTTATTACATGTATTGGAGTGCTAATCTCTTATAAAGTTCATTTCAAAGAAAAGCCTTCAACAAAATCCGATCAATTCATGCTGCTAAGCATTACAAAATCTGGAACACACCTTGCTCTCAATTTGCTCAACAAAATGACAGGTTATCAAAGTAATGACCATGGTCTAGAAGATCTTGGAGATACTGATCAATTCGATTGGTATCATACCCATCTTTCCCCAAATGAAGTTAAAAAAATATTAAGAAAGAATAAAAATATAAAAAAATATTGCTTGTTAGAGATTTAAGAGATGTCTGTGTTTCATATGCTTCATGGGCTCATAAACCTTTTTCTGGAGGAATGACTCAAAACGATAAAGAGAAGTTTTGCGCCCTTCCTAATATTCAGGAAAAAGTTAACTGGATACTTAATCACGAGTATGAAGATGATGGGCCTAAAAAATGGGGCTTTCATTTAGCAAATCAAGCTGAACTAGCATGCAGATTTATGAACAATAAAAATGTGAAGCTCGTACGATTTGAGAACTTAGTGGGATCTAGGGGAGGGGGTAGTGACCAAGCGCAGCTAAATGAATTAAGAAAGATTGCAAAATTTATCAATGCTCCCATAAAAAACGATGAGCAAAAGTTAAAAGAACTAGCATTCTCACTTTTTGGAAATAGTAGTGCAACGTTTTCAAAAGGACAAATTGGGAATTGGAAGAATTGCTTTGATGACGAAACTACTAAGCTTTTCAACGAGGAATTAGGAGTTTATCAAGATAAATTAGGATATTAGAAGTAAATGTGCTCCTTATTCTTTTCGGGGTTATTTACCAGCTCTTGGGGATTTCTCTTTTGAACCATTCATTAAATTGAGTGGCGTATTGGTCAGCATATTTTTGACAAAAAGATTCACTTAGCGGAGAACCATTTCTGCCGCATACATCAGGATGTAATAGTTTATTGAGCTCTCTATAAATTTTCCGCTCTTGCTTGTCTTCTAAAGAGGTGGGTGCGTGAAGAAGACATTTTATTAAAGAAGAGGATTTAT
>JAAZZY010000099.1:3055-5609 GCA_014239035.1 Chlamydiia bacterium | reverse complement strand
GATATGGCACCATTAACATTGCTTGAGGCACAATTAATGAAAAAACCAGTAATTGCAACAAATGTGGGTGGCATTCCTGAATTAATGAAAGATAAAGAGAACTCGCTTTCGCTCTCCATCATACCGAATGCTGGAGTTTCTGTGATCACAGAAGAGTGAGAGAAGGCTGTAGCAGAAGAGTTTTTATCATTAAAAAATGTTGATAACATTGTTTGCACTTGATCAATTACCACTGAAAGAGCAGGACTTAATTTAAACGTATCACCTAATTCACGAACTACCGATTGTAATATGCTGGGATCTAAACCAATATAAGGTGATGGCACAATATCTGAACAAGTATAATGATTACTGCAAGGAAGAATCTTCATAACAATACCTCTAGGGTTAATTTATTAACTACTCCAGTTATGTTAGCCCCTAAACCTAAATTTAGATAGCAGAATAATTAATATAGAACCTCTTGTAAAAAGAGCCCTTTTGCTGGAGCTGGAGCCCCAATTGACTTGCGATCTTTATCTCCAAATAATTTTTCAATACTCTCGAGACTTCTTCTTTTTTGCCCAACTTCAATAAGCACCCCGACAATATTGCGTACCATCTTGTATAAAAAGCCATTACCTTCAAATTCTAAGCGATAGCCCCCTTCTTGCTTTATGAGGTCTAACCTTCTCAAATCCCTTATGGGATTTTTAAGAACCTTTTTAGATTCTCTTAGGTTTGCAAAGGTTGTGAAGTCATTTTTACCCAAGAAGCACTTGGTTGCTTCTTTAATTAGATCAAAATCAATTGGTTTTCTCATGTGCAGTCTGTAGGGAAAAAACATAGGATCAATCACTCCTTCTTTCCAAAAGTGATAGTGATAGATCTTTCCCTTTGCACTGTAGCGAGCATGAAAGTCATTATCTATCTCCGCAATCTCTTTGATGCGTATGTCCCAAGAAAGGAGACCATTTAAAGAGAGGAGAAGCTTTTTTATATCTACGGGTTCATCAAATTCAAAATGAGCCATCTGCGCTTTTGCATGCACTCCTTGATCTGTGCGCCCAGAGCCTTGAATTGAGATTGGTTTTCTTAAAACCTTTTCTAAGATCTTCTGGATCTCTGACTGAATAGAGGAAGCGTTCGGTTGAATTTGCCAACCACTGTAGCGAGACCCATCGTATGCAATTTTCATGATATACTTATACATACTCTGCTCGCTTTAGAAGGCTCTCTGTCAATTTTAGATCTGCTTGAGTCGTCACTTTAAAGTTTAGAGAATTGCCTTCCACAATTTTCACGTCTTGCCCTAATAGCTCAACAAGTGATGCTTCATCTGTTGCAAGTAAATTTTCATTTTGGGCTTTTTTAAGTCCTTTTAAGAGCACATTTTTTGGAGCAAGCTGCGGGGTTTGGATCTCCCAAATACTTGATCGATCTAGAGTCTTATTTACAAATTGATCATCAGTTGAAAGTTTTAGGGTAGATGTTGATCGCACCCCTAAAATAGAGGCCCCGTGCTGATGCGCTGCTTTTATTAAAGGCTCAATGTAAATACTCTCCATATGAGGGCGCGCAGCATCGTGAACGATAACCATTGCACGATCATCTTTTATTTTAGATAGGCCATTTAATAGCGAGAATTGACGTTCACTCCCAGGCTCAGCAAATTCAACAATTTTATCTGCTTCAAACTGATCTTGATAGGAGCTATCACAGACAATAACAATCTGATCGATCAGGGGGTGATTCAAGAAAGGCTCCAGCGCATACTGAGCAATGGGGTTCCCCCCCACTTTAATAAACTGTTTAGGGATCTCCCTACCCATCCTCACGCCTTTACCACCGGCTAAAAGAATTAGAGATGCTTTCATTTCACGCTCAAGATTTAATTAATTCAACAAATTGAAATAATACTAGAAAAGGAGTTTTTAATAAATAAAATTGATTTTATTTAAATAAAAAAAGGGGATGGAAAATAGATTCTCCATCCCAAAAAAGTATATATCTATGAAGTAATATGCTTAGAAATAGCTTTTGTCATCTGAAACATATCAAGTGTTTTTTTACCGACCACTTTAGCAAGTTTCTCATCTGGAATAATATTTCTTCTATTTTTCTCATCTTGTCTTTTGTGCTTCTTGATGTAATCCCACATTTTTTTCACAACTTTAGTACGAGGCATTGGCCCCTTTCCTACGATAGCCTCTAATTCTTTTGACAGTTTCATAGGCTTCATGAAAGCTGAGGGTTTTTTCTTAGCTGGTGCCATAAAATTCTCCTTATAATGGTTAAACTAATATTTTTTCTTTTTTTGCACACTCATAAACAGTGGCAATTGTGTATGTAATCGATCTTTTTAGCGCCGAATGTTTTTTTTAGTCAAAGGAATTTCCAAAATCCCATATAGTATACCAAAATTTTTATGAATTTTTAAGGAAAAAGAATGCTTTTTTTTAAAAAAATGCTGATGTAAAAGAAAAATTTGAGTAATCAGACAGGAAAGGCACCCCTAATCAATGACAGCTCTTCAACTATTAAAAGAACAGACTAAGCAACTTGCATCTTTCTT
>JAAZZY010000099.1:0-3045 GCA_014239035.1 Chlamydiia bacterium | reverse complement strand
CTTAGATCAGCTTGAGAATCATAATGATTTAGAACATAAATTAACTTTGCTCCAAGAGCAGGAAATCACCCAAGATTTCTTAAAACAAGACCATCCTATAGCCACTTTCTTTCCTCAACTAAAAGAAATAGAGAAGGTTGCGGTATCTTCCATCCTCTTCATAGGGCAGGGGAAAAATGTTTTTTCTATTCCTAAACACTTAAGTGACACTTCGCAACGCCTTAAAACGCTTTTAGATCAGCTCATTCTTTTCGAAGAATTTTATCAAGATATAGGAGGAATCATAGGATATCACCTCAAAATCTTGGAATTGATCTTCCAGAATCAGGACGCGACAGACCTTACAGCTAGTAAAAAGATCCACCAAGCTCAAGGAATAGATATACACGAAAATTTAGAGGCCGCTCAAAAAGCAGTTATTTCAGGCATTAAGGCCCTTCCACAAATGGGAGAGCTCTATCCTATTGGAGGCGCAGGAGACCGTCTTGATCTACATGATGAAACAACAGGGCTTGCTCTTCCAACAGCTAAGCTCAACTATCTAGGGGAATCTCTTTTATCTCACATGATAAATGATGTTCAAGCTCGTGAATATCTCTACTTCAAACTTTTTGATAAACAGCTTAGAACTCCTATTGCCATGATGACATCGGAAGCTAAAAACAATCACCAGTTTATCGAGAAGATCTGCAATGAAAATAAATGGTATCATCGCCCTAAAGAGAGCTTTAAACTCTTCAAACAACCCTTAGCTCCTGTGATTACAATTGATGGAAATTGGTCAATGTCTGATCACTTAAAACTCTTCTTAAAACCTTCTGGGCACGGAGTCATTTGGAAACTTGCACAAGATGTTGGTATCTTAGATTGGTTTGAGGCACAAAATAGACCCAAGGCTATCTTACGCCAGATGAACAATCCCATGGCAGGAACCGATAATGGAATCTTAGCATTAGTTGGTCTTGGCTCAGAAAAAGACAAAGCTTTTGGTTTTGCATCGTGTCAAAGACTGGTTTATGCGGCAGAAGGTGTCAATGTCTTAACTGAAGAGAAAATAGATAATAAGTATCAGTATACCATATCGAATATTGAATATACTGAGTTTGAAAAATATAATCTCAAAGATGTCCCCAACAGCCCAAATAGCCCATACTCTGTTTTTCCCTCGAACACCAATATCTTATTCATTGATTTCAAAGAGGTACAAAAAGCCCTCATGCGCTGCTCAATTCCTGGCATGCTCATCAACATGAAATCAGATGTTCCATACATCGATGAAGAAGGTAATAAGCACATGATCAAAGGCGGGCGTTTAGAGTCTACCATGCAAAATATTGCTGATTACATGTCAGATTCTTTTGATGAGCCTCAAAACATTGAAGAAAATTTTGAACTCAAAACGTTCCTAACCTACAACGTGCGAAGAAAAACAATCTCTGTAGCTAAAAAAACTTACAAAGGCACTAAGGAAATTAATGAAACTCCGGAGGGCTGTTACTACACTCTCCTTCAAAATAACTTTGAACTCTTATCAAAATACTGCAATGTCAACATGCCTCGTTTTGGATCCTCTTTGGATTATATTGAAAATGGACCTCAGGGCCACATTACTTTTCACCCAGCACTTGGCCCACTCTATGAAGTCATTGGCCAAAAAATCCAAAAAGGAAAAATAGAGGCTAAGTCAGAGCTCACGCTAGAGATTTCAGAGCTAGAAATCTTCAACTTAGAGCTCAAGGGTAGCCTTATTATTAAAACTCAAAACCCCTTGGGGCATTTAGATCAAAACAATCTTCTTAAATACTCCCATTTGAGTGGAAAGTGCACTCTAATCAACGTGAAAGTTGAAAATAAAGGGATTGATTTTGAAAAAGAGAACCTCTTTTGGAAAAACCATATTTCTCGAAAAGAAAAATTTGAAATTTTTCTCGAAGAGAATGCTGAATTCTATGCAAAAGATGTGACATTTCTTGGCGATTATGAAATCCATGTTCCCAAGAACACCCGCATGGTTGCCCAAATGAATGGGCAAGGAAAAATTACTTTTTCACAAGAGTCAATTAATGAGCCAACCTGGCACTGGCACTATGAGATTACGGCCCAAAACCAGATCATTCTGTCAAAAACTAAACTTACTTGGTGTTAATATTTTTCTATAATTCATGCTTGTGTCCAGAAATTTAAACATTTAGAAAAGAAAAAACACCTAGTCAAGATTACTTCCCTGCTCTATATTTCTCACTAAATTATAACCTACGAGGTTAACATGAGACGCCTTCTTGGATTTTTCCTCTACTCTATTATGGTCACTAGCCCCTGCTATCTCTCAGCTGAGGTCTCACCACCTAGTGAAGGAACCATTGAGTCTGATGGGGCAAAGATCTATTATAAGAGGATAGGACGAGGCGATCCTATAATCGTCGTTCATGGAGGCCCAGGCCATAACAGCTCATATTTCCTTCCTCAATTTGAAGCCCTTGCAAAGAACTTTGAACTTATCTTCTACGATCAACGAGGATCAGGAAAATCCTATGAGAATTTAGATTTCAATAAAATAACTGTTCCTCAATTTGCAAATGATCTAGAAAATTTGAGAAAAGCGCTTAACTTAAACCACTTTGCCCTCATTGGCCATTCATGGGGAGCCTATATTGCAGCACAATATGCAAGAAAACATCCGCAGCATGTCACACAGTTAATTTTAATGAACCCGCTGCCTGCCTCTTCACAAGATTTGACTTCTTTTGGCTCTGAGCTAGACCACCGCTTAAAGAAGTCTCACAACCCTGCTATGAAAATCACGGAGTCTGCAGAATTTTTAGCTGGAGATCTTCCAACACTTAAGAGATTTTATGGAGAGATTTTCAAAGAATTTTTCTTTGAACCGGAAAACCTTGCTAAACTGAGCTTTAAAATTAATGCAGAAGATGCTCTTCAAGGTTTTTTAGTTTACCGCATTTTTGAAGAAACCCTTTTGAAAGGTGGCTATGATTATAAGCTTAAGCTTAAAGAAATCCAAACGCCCACTCTTATCCTTCATGGAGA
>JAAZZY010000098.1 GCA_014239035.1 Chlamydiia bacterium | reverse complement strand
ACCGTACTCCTTTAGTTGAGTGTATTCTTGGAAGTGATATTTTTTATTGGTGGAAAGTAGCATTATCTTACCAACATCAAGGTGGAATAGTTGTTCAAACAAGGCCCCAAATAGCTATGCACGTACTTCCTGCCAACTCACCTCCATCCGATTTTATAGCGCACGTTAGATTAGATACTATCATGCTTAAAACATATTTTATGCTTCCTTGGGTACTTGTATGGAAAAATGTCTACCATGAGCCATATTTTGGTATAGCTGTCGGGCCAGGGTGGCAAACATGGACAGATATACATGTTTCAAGTATAGGAACTGCATTGAGACCTAAGTTCTCTGCCAACTGTGTCTACACTATAGACCTTGGATTTAAACTTAGAAAAGTTCTTCCAAACTATATCATGTCTTTCACACTTGGTTGCAAATACAACCAGTGGGGACAAGCGAGATCTATGGGTAAACTCAGAGATCAGTACCCATCAAGTGCTACAACAGTAGCAGCAGGTGGTAACGGAAGACGCGCAGCGCTCTTTAACCCAATACGCATCAAAACTGTTTATCAGTTTGCTCCCTACATTGGTGTAATGTTTAACTTCTAAAGTAAGTTAAATATACTAATAGGATATTCCAACATGGCCTTAGAGAAATCTAAAGCCATGTTTTTTTTGTTTTTACTCTTTTTGAGTTGCATCTCTTCTCTTGTATGAATATAAAAAAAGTTTTGATTAATCAGAAAAACAAGATGAAAAAGACGTTTTTCACTCTTATTATTCTCTTTACTTGCCAAGGGCTGCTTTTCTCTGAATCTTCTGATGAAGAAAGAAAAGCTCCTAAGTTGGTTAGGGTTCCGCTGAGCTTTTTACCATCAAATGAAAAAGATGCATCTAGTTCAAGTAGTTCTCAAGACATGGGACAAGGCGAGAAAAAGAGAGCGCCCTCTAAAAAGAAAAGAGAGAGGCTTAAGCGCAAAAGAAGAATCAAAAAAAAGAAATATAAATACCTCATTAACTCCTGGGAGCCCTACTGGGTGTCTGCCAAGGATATAGAAGAAGAAAAGTATTTGTTTTTTCAGGCTAATATTGGAGTAGGCTTTTTATATTTTGATAAGGTTCGCGGAAATCTTGGAGGTGTGCCTGCTAACTTATTTACAGCAAATGGCTCTATTCCTTTTCAGGGTAGACTTAGGTATAACAAGACGCCATTATTTGAATATCTTTTAGGATATCAATTCAAACCCTTTGTTAGCGCAGCATTTTCCTATCAACATCAAGATTCTGTATCGATCTTCACAAAATTTATTAATAGCCAGAATACTGGGATACCGACGGGCAGAGTTATTAATGCCCAAGGTCAACTCAGATCACAATTTGCAATTGATGCTTTCATGCTTAAAGGGTTTGCGGAGTTTCCTTGGCCAATGATTTGGAAGCTCGCTGCATTCTCACCCTACTTTGGAGCAGGAATAGGAGTAGGTTGGCAGAGCTGGACTAATAATGAACTAGACTTAATGTATACTACTAATGAGGCAGGTTATGCAGGGTATGTATCCAGTCAGATATTTTTAAAATCCAAGTATAGTGCCAACCTTGTATGGGGATTAGATGCAGGTCTTAAAATTCAAAGTGCTTTTCCCAGCAATAATTTTTGTGTCAAATTGGGTTGTAAGTATAACCAGTGGGGCCAAGCAAGAAGTATTGGAAAAATCCAAGATCAAGGAAGTGCCAAACTTGGACTGTTTAAGCCTTTTAAAGTGAAAACTGTTTATTCCTTTGCTCCACACTTAGCCTTTCAGTGGAATATCACAGACTCATCATTTAGTTTGCCACCTGACAGGATTAATGGGCATTATGTAAATACTTGGAAGCCATTTTTTGCAGATGCGAGCGAGCTGCAGCTGCCAAAAGCAATATTTACAGAGTTTACCGGTGGAGTTGGCTTTCTCTATTTTGCTGGACTCAAAGGGAATTTAACAATGAGTCCGCCCACATCGTATGGTGCATATGGCCAATGTCCTGGGAAGTATTCTATGCGCTACAACCGAACACCAGTTATTGAATATGTGTTTGGTTTTAAGCTGAATCAATGGGTGAAAGTTGGTTTTTCAAAGCAGTTTCAGAGTAACATCTATGTGCACACAAAATTAAAACCGAATATAAATTCTACAGTTGCAGTAAGTTCTCAGTTTCAAGCGAATTTAAATCTTTTAGCAGGAGCTTTAAAAGTCTATATAGAGATTCCAAAAGCTTTAATTTGGAAAAATTTAGCCTATTCAGCATATGTTGCGGGGGCCTTTGGCCCATGTTGGCAAAGTTGGAACAGGATGGGTTTGGCGATAAAAGGTTCTGGTAATCAGCCTTTTCCTGGGAGAAATAGTGCTATAGGATATTTATTTCCTTTAAGGTCCAAAGTTATTCCAAACCCATACTTTATGGCAGATAGCGGCATAAAAATAAAAAATGCTCGCTTAGATGTTAATTTTTATATGCTAATTGGGTGCAAATACAGCTATTGGGGAGCCTCTAGAAACCTTGGAGAAGTTCTTCAGCAATATCCTGCTTATAGAGAAGGATTATTTAGAGCTTTTACTATTAAACAGCTCTATTCTTTTGCGCCATATTTAGGTGTTCAATGGGATTTTGGAGATTCTTTTCAATACACCCGCAAGAAACCTTATACTGTAGATGGAAGAGAAACAAATGCCATTGTTCCATTCTTTGCTCAAATAAAGAACCTCTATGATGGCCGTCCCTATTATGCCCAGGTCAATACAGGGATTGGATTTTTATATTTTGAAAGAGTGCGTTCTAATTTTGCAGGAGGACCAGCTCAAAGAAATATGGATATTTTTGGAGAGTTTGCCTACTCAGACACGCCAGGTTACAATAGAACGCCTCTCTTTGAATTTCTAGTAGGTCGCAGAGTGCAACCTTGGTTAAATATAGCTCTTTCATACTATTACCAAGGGGGAGTCGCTATTTCAACTCCTATTATTGCAGCAACAAGACCCTCTGTTGGTAGAGGCCCGCTTAATAATGTACATGCAAGATTTGTATCCAACTTTCGTGCGGATGCTCTTTTGTTGAAAGTTTATTTTAAAATGCCTTTTTCAATGATCTGGATGAAAACAATCACTCGCCCTTATGTGGCAGCAGGAGTAGGGCCAGGCTGGCAAAGCTGGACTAGAATAGATGTACAAAGAGTAGGTGTATTAACAGCCGTAAATACTAAAGTACAGATGGATCAGCCTTTAGCTCAAAAAATTAGTGCGAACGTTGTCTGGACTATTGATTGTGGATTCAAAACATCAGCTGCATTTCCCAATTCAAAAATTTCTTCGACATTTGGAATGAAATTTGTGGATTGGGGGCAAGCATACTCTATGGGCAAGCAAGGAAAGCTAAGCGGCTCTAGAAACTTCTTATTTAAGCCTTTCAAAGTTCGTATGGTCTACTCTTTTGCTCCCTATTTTGGGATTCAGTGGAACTTTTAAGTTTTTTCTTTAATTAAGTAAGATTCAATAACAAATTATTTATTTTTAATACTAACTATACTATTATGGATGTTATTAAATTATAACGATTTCCATAAAATGTCAGATTATGAACTTATAGATTGTGGGTCAGGTCAAAAGCTTGAACGCTTTGGATCCTTTGTCTTAATTAGACCTTGTGCACAAGCCTTGTGGACCCCTGCTCTTTCTAAAAAAGAATGGGAAAAAGCTGACGCTACTTTTAAGCGCTTGCCTAAAGCTGTTTGGTCGCATGATGCAAAAGTTCCAACTTCTTGGAATATAGAGCATAAAAACTTAAAGTTTGCACTAGAGCGAACCGACTTTGGTCACATAGGTCTTTTTCCAGAGCATAGTCTTTTATGGGGGTGGATTCAAACGCAGTTAGATGAGGAAGAAGATTTTTCACTACTTAACTTGTTTGGATATTCTGGGGCGACATCATTATTTGCCGCAAAATGTGGAGCAAAAGTTTGTCATTTAGACGCATCGAAGAAAACGGTTGAAAAGGCCAGAGAAAATGCGGCTCTAAATCAAATGCAAGACCATCCAATTCGTTGGATTGTAGATGATGCAATAAAATTTTTAAGAAGAGAGCAAAAAAGAGCTCGCTTATACGATGGCATTATCTTAGATCCCCCTTCTTTTGGAAGGGGAGCTAGAGGCGAAGTTTTTAAATTTGAAGAGGACTTGCCATTATTACTCGAATTAGTTCGCTCAGTGCTTTCGCCAAATGCAAAATTTGTCCTGATGACCTGTCACACTTTAGGAGTAACACCTGTAGTATTACAAAATATTTTAAGGCAGTTTTTTCCTAAAAGTGAAATAGAAGTCGGAGAATTAACTTTAGAATCTAAACACCACCCTCTGCCTAAAGGAATCTATGCTAAGTGTATCTTTAGATAAAATTACAAGCGCTCAGAATCCCAAGATTAAGGCGGTTATAAAGCTGAGAAGCAAGCGAGTTCGCGACCAGCTCTCGGAGTATCTTATTGAAGGATATCGAGAACTTATGCGCGCTGTAAGCTCAAACACTAAGATAGAAATACTTTTTATTTGCGAGGAGCTTTTCTTAAAAGATAACGAAAAAAAGTTAATTGATGAGCTTGAAAAAAGAGGCGTACAAATCTTTAGCTGCGCTCAAAGTGTTTTTGAAAAAATTTCCTATAGAGATCGCCCAGATGGATTACTCGCCGTTGCAAAAAAATCCCCGATTGGACTTGAAGAGATAACTTTCAAAAATAAAAATCCCTTTATTGTCGTTGCTGTGAGCATCGAAAAGCCTGGAAATCTAGGAACTATTTTAAGAAGCGCTGATGCTGTTGGCGCCGATGCTATCATTGTTGTGGACAGGGTAACAGATATTTACAATCCCAATGTTGTTAGAGCAAGTACTGGGACACTATTTACTCAGCCTGTTGTTGAAGCAACATCTGAAAAGACTCTTGAATGGCTCAAAGAAAATAATATTCAAATTGTGACAACTTCTCCAAGAGCCAAAGAGCTCTACTCTCAAGTAGATTATCAAGGACCTACTGCAATTATTGTAGGCTCAGAGCAATATGGACTGCCAAAGCATTGGCTTGAGAGTTTTGATAAAAATGTATTTATTCCTATGCTTGGGCACGCAGATTCTTTAAACGCAGCAACTTGCACAACTTTAATGCTATATGAAGTTCTCAGACAAAGACAATCTCTTTAAACCTCAGATTTTATATTCTGATAACCATATCTGTGTGGCTGTAAAGCCTCCTGGAATGGTTGTTCCTATTGAAAATAATCAGGTGGAAAATTTAGAGCATTACCTAAAAGTACATTTTCAAAAGCTTTTAAACAAAGAAACTATTTTTTTAAGGCCCATTCATCGTATTGACAAGCCAGTTGGAGGAATAGTGATCTTTGCACGTTCAAGTAAAGCACTGAAGAGACTGCAAGAGGCTCAAAGACTAAAAAAGATAGAGAAGTTCTATGTTGCTAAAGTGCAGGGAAGGGTTGTAAAATCTAGAGATCTTTTAACTCACCTGCTTATACATGGAGATCATAGAGCTGAGATTGATAAAAAAAATGGAAAAGAGGCTCGCCTAAGCTACAGAAAATTTCAAGAGGATGGCAACGATTCCCTTTTATCTATTCGCTTAATTACTGGGCGATATCATCAGATTAGAATTCAGCTC
>JAAZZY010000097.1 GCA_014239035.1 Chlamydiia bacterium | reverse complement strand
AATTGCGAGCGACACCCCGTGGCTAAAGCAAGCATTAAAAGGAGACGCAGCTCAGCTTGCTACTTTTTTTAGTGCTGCTGGTGTTCCAGTTGATCTAAACCTGCCCATGAGCGATGGATCCTACCCATTACATGCAGTAATACGTCTGGGTCACTTTGATGTAGCTAAACTACTCGTTGAAAATGGTGCAAATCCTGGGGTAAAGGACTATGCAGGACTTACAGCTTTTGATCATGCTCTATTTACCAAAGAAGAAGAAGCTGTTGCAGCTTTAATCTCTCCAGATCAAGCTACAATAGTGAATCGAGCATTAAATAAACCTGTTCCACCAGTTCGAGAAAAGCAAGTACTGCAGGCCAAGACCGCTCTTCAAAGTGTTGTAACGACTGTTCTTTCTTCTCCAAGAGTTCTGGATCTCGACGGATTGCATAACATTTTGATAGCTTGTGATAATAAAAATTTAGCTACACTGATCGATTTAGATGAGGGTATAAACAAACTAGATTTTAGCAAAAATAACCGTACAAAGCATGGCCTTACTCCCCTACATTGCGCTTTATTATCGCAAAGAGAAGATTTAGTAGATGTTATTTTTAATCGTTTTTCTGCTGAAGATTTCATCGCAAAAGATGCTCGCGGAATGACTCCTGTTCATTACGCAGCAATGCTAGGATTTTCAGGTCTTGTTGAAAAAATGCTCACTGCAATTGGGACTCTTGATAAAAAAACCCCTGGTGGAACAGGTGTATTTAATTCTAGATTCACTATTGCTGAATTTATAAACAGAGAACATACAAGGTTTGGTTATAGCTTAGCAAAGCTTGCAATAGCTGCAAATCAGCCTACTGTTTTAAGTGCTCTTTGCAAAATGGGAGCAAACCTATCTCAATCAATAGACGACTCTGTTACTGCCGCGGAACTTCTTTGCTCAGAAATTGATGCCAAAGATCCATTAAGGGTTACCAAGTCTCAATATCTTTTAGCAGCCTACAACATCCTAACTTTAGCTACCGAATTCACAATTCCACAACTTGTGATTCCTTTAACTTTTTTAGGTATTGCAGCTAATGGCTTCTTTGCTGAAAAAGGCGGATTCAAAGGACAACTTCTATTTTGGAGTGCTGAAGCCCTCTCAATGGCTGTTATGAGTGGAATGGCCCTTATTCCTGGCGTAAAGGTGGCAGTTGATTTATGGCGCGTTAAAAGCGTAGCATCGGGTGCATTTAATGCATTATACCATGCTTATAAAGGTGCAAGATATGAGACTTTAAAAGCAGTCAAAAAGGCTACTGTTCATTCGGCAATTGCAGCAAGTACTATCTATCGCTCGCGTGAATCAATCCAATATGCCTTAAATTGCATTGCAAGTGTACCAGAAATAGTCCACGATTTGGCTACCTATCCAGAAAGAATGGAAGATCTAAAAGCTAAAACAGCAAGTGTTTTAGAAAGAGAAGATAGAGTAAAAAAAGATCAGAGTGAGTTAGAGCAGCGTGAAATAGAATTAGAGCAGAAAGAAGTAGATTTAAATGCACGAGAAGGTATGTCATCTTCTAGACACTCTAGCGATAAAGGTGCTCACCAATCTCCAAACGGCCCAGCCGGCAGACCTCAAACTCCTAAAGCCCCCAATCAATTTGAAAAATCTAAATCAGATAAAGGATTATACAGCACCCTTAAGGGCTATTTTTCTTGGTCTTCATCTTCATCACCTGATGAAGCTCTCATCCCTAGTGATGCGAAAGACCTAGGACATGACTATTCGGGTCAAGAAGGACGCCATATTACTTTAGGGTCTACTTTCATTCCTGGTACAAAGAGGGGTAATGAGCGCGATAAGCTTTCGCTTTTAACTGCTGAAAACCATGGTCAGTATGCCAAAAGATGGGGCTTAAACCATCAAGTTATCGTAGACAGAGATATATTGAAAGGCCAGTGTACAATTGAGAATAATCCAACTAAAGTTGAATGCTCTCCTTACTGGAGAAAAATTAGCATCTTAAAAGATTGGCTTGGAGGCTCCAACACTACACCTCCTAAAGGAAAAGAAGAATGGTACATGATGATTGATGATGACATGGTTATCAGCAATCAGAAAATTGACCCATTTGATGCTTTAGATGCTCTTCGAGGAGGAACAAATGGAGATGACACAAGTTTTATAGTAGCTGAAGATGTTGGTCCTTGGGCAGGTGATCCTGTTAAGTCTGTTAATACTGGTGCATTATTTGTAAGAAGGGATGCTCGAGCTCTTGAGATTATCCAGGAAATTTGGGATAAACGTAATCAAGCTTCAGGAGTGGAAGTCCCTGAAGACTATGAAATTTGTCCAACGCTTGGATTCTGCGGTCAACAAAAGTCGCTACACGAACAAGCAGCTCTTGGGGATATTATCCAAGACATTTTTAACCTCAACGGAATAGAGAGGCATCGCTCAACAAGTGAAGCTAAATATCATATCTTAGCGCAAAACGGCATCTCAGTAGTTAAGTACAGGGATCAGGCATCTAAAACGCGTGGTCATATAGCCCTAAACACCTTTGAAAGAAGTGGTGAATTTATTCGACACGATAAAGGCTGGACCTCAGACCACGCATGGTCCTATTCTGACGGAGGAAGCCCTCAGGGAGCTTGGCGCATAGGAGATTGGATGGGGCAAACTGCTGGGGTTCCAGTATGGGGATGGTATTCCGCTGATAAGACTGCCGGTAAACTTCCTGGCCCCCTTCGCTATGACAAACTTAAGATAATGATTGATAAAACAGTTCATTAAAAAGTTTCACTTTTAATCTCCTTTTGGTAATCAAGACTATTAAACTAGCTTTTGTGCCAAGAAGGAGATTTTTCATGATAGCCCCCCATTTAATTTCAGAGCAGATCGCCTCTTCATCGGTTCTACCCGTTGTCATGATCCCTGCATGCACCCTACTATCCATGATTTTCAACAATAGGCTTATTTCTATTTTGGCTTTTTTAAGAAAGCGACAAGAGAACCTTTTGGAAATAAAATATGAGGCTATAAAAAATAGAGACTCCAAGAAATCTGATTTGGACGAGTTTCATTATAAGCAAGATGAGCTCTGGAATCAGCATCTATACAATGCCAGTAATAAAAGGGCCCAGCTTCTTCGTTGGGGTATAGTTTTTGAATACTGTGCCATCTTCACTTTCAGCTCTGCGGCCATTTGCAGTATCTTAGGATACTTCAACCAAATTCTTTCCTATATTTCAGGAGTCCTTCTTATTTTAGGAACTCTTTTAGTCATTATAGGTCTAACTTTTGGGCTCAGAGAAATCTTAATGGCTCTTTCTAAATTAGGAGAGAGCAGCAAAATAATGGAAGAGATATCTGAAGATTTACTTGAGAAGTTTGAGGAAAGTTAACTCTACTTGCCTCTTCTTCCACAAAAAGGACAAAACGACCAATAAATTTCCTGTTCTTCATCACAATTTCTGCAATGAGCGTCATCCTCGTCATGCCAACGGTCTCCTTGGTGATACATAATTTGGCCAATGATGACAATGACTGGAAGAGTCGTCATGATTTGCTTTACTAGAAAAATAACAGATCTTTCAGCATAGGCTGTGACACCTAAAATTCCAAAACCAATAGCGAGTAAAATGTTATAGGATAAAGAAAGGTCGCGTACTTCTTTGTGAACATGAATTTTCCAAATCTGAAACCAATAACTAACAGACAAAATACAAATTGCTGCCCATGAAATTCCTGTTAAAACTGGGCCTAGATGCATTTTGAAGGTTCCTTTATTGGGAAGAATAAGCTCTTCCAATTAAAAATTTCAGCTTTAAATTTTGTGCTTTTTTCAATAGTTGCGGGCAGAGCCTGTTTTACATGAGCATAGGTAGTAAGCTTCATATCCAGCTCTCTATTTTTTCCTTTTAGGAGTAAAATTTCTTCGGGGTGCTGCTCAAGAGCTACTATTGCCTGATATAGTCTGTCAGGAGTAAGATGACTGTTTACATTCGAAAAGATAATAATATCGTCTTTTTTGCATTCATCGAACGCCTTTAAATACTGATTTTTATAGTAAAACTCCTTAGCACTCATCTGACTTGCTTTAGGTAAACTTGGAGCAAGTACGTAGATAATTTTATCTGCGTACGCGCTAAGCTCTGACTTAAAGTCTGGGTAGACAAGATCTTTCGCATTCCCTTCTTGATCTTCACCACATTCTAAAAAGACAAATTTGTCTACATATTGAGAGTGGCTCTCTAAATGAGATTTGATTTTCTCAAAAGAGCTTGTTATCTCCATGCATTCATAGACAGCAACTTGCTTTATGATTTTATTGGGCTTGGTATCTCTAATACTAAGCAAGGCAATAACTAGCACAATGGCAACCGCTGCAAAAGAAATGAAAAAACGTTTGTTAAGCATAAAATTATAGATTTTGCTATTTCTTTTTACTATTAAAGTGTTCCAAAATATTATTCAACTAAAAGTGAAATATACCCTATGGACCACTCTAAAAATTTTGAAGAACTTGTTAAAGCTGCAAAAGAGCAAATTGAAGAAATAGGTGTATCAGACCTCTCTTCCATGCAGAAAAACAAGGTCGAATTTATTTTAATTGATGTTAGAGAAAATGATGAGTGGTTTTCAGGACACATCCCCGAGGCCGTGCATGTACCTAGAGGAATACTAGAAAGAGATATTGAGAAGCTCATTACCAATAAAGAAGAGCCACTTATTTTGTATTGTGCTGGAGGGTACCGCTCAGCACTCGCCTGTGATAACCTTCAAAAGATGGGCTACAGAGATGTAAAGTCACTTAAAGGTGGCATTAGGGATTGGAAAGAAGCTCAACTGCCAATAGATATTCCCTAAGCAAGACCAAGCCTCTCAGTGACCATTATGTTAATTTTCATCATTAGGCTCGTACCGAGAAGTAAGGAGGCTGTGGTTACTCTATCCCAAAATAAATCACAGTCCATGCACATTTGAGAAGAGTCATGATCAAACTTACTCTTAGTGTCTTCCCGTACACAATGAGGCTGCACAACCACCGCTTCTAGGGTCATGAGCACAGTATTCAACACCCCAAAACCTATGACACCATTCATAATGGGGCTATTCCTGGATAAAAAAGTTGTCATATTTCACACCTAAATAGATTTTTCAAAAGAATTATCAATAAGATAGTCATTTGTTCACAATTATTAAACGAGCTGAAAGAAAAAAAAGGGCCTACTCATTTTCATAAATCGTTGATAAAGAAGCGTTAAAAGTTCTTCCTGTAGAACGGCGTCTAAAAGTTCTAGTCCCAGGAAAAGTTCTTCTATGTCTTGGCGGATCTTCTTGTAATGTGCGCGTGATTGAAATAGGTACATGGGGGGGATCTAGCTCAGTAGAAAGACGGCTTTTATCTTTAAAAGTTTTGGCGTGAAAAAAGTTATAGCGTCGCTCTTCTTCTTCAAGAGTCGCTAAACGTTGCCTGTCAAAATGATCAGCGAGTTTAAATGCTACAACAAGAGTTGTCAATACAGTCGTCTTAATGAGAAGATAACTCGTCGTTGGATATTCATCTATCCATTCATATACAGCACCCCACTGCCTTCTAAGTGCGAAGGTAATGGTATCGAGAACAGTCATTGACGCATTTCCTATTTTATTTACTCATTATTTTAGTAGCAGTTTATCCGCTCTATTTGTTTTAGCAAAAGTCATTATTATGATATATTACCTTATCTTGGTGGTCTATTTTATGACAAACATGCTTAAGAAATCACAGTCTATTAAA
>JAAZZY010000096.1 GCA_014239035.1 Chlamydiia bacterium | reverse complement strand
GAGTAAATTGGAGAGTATTTCACATTTTTTAAGATCTTTTTCGATAATCGTTGTTTGGATTCCCCTTTTATGGAGGAGTTTTGTAAGGTTCACAGCCGTAATTGAACCTCCAATAAGAACTACTGAATTGACAGGCTCAAATGGAATTTCAAAAAAATCACTTAGGGAATTAATAGCGTCGGGCTTTCCTACAAAGGTAACCTCGTCAGAGGGGAGCAGTTTGTCACGTCCATGAGGGAAGATAACTTTTCTATCGATACTTAATTTATTACCTCCTTCAAATCTCCTGATTAGTCCTATCATTAATCCTTGTGGGAAGTTCAAGCTTGATAGGTGAATATCTGTTTTCTTCCAATTGTGCGGAACCTGCATGGTATGCATGTGTATGGCTCCATGAGCAAAATTTTCAGCTCCAGATGCTCGTGGGGTCACGATATATTTAAACATTTCTTGAGAAACTAAAAGGGCTGGGCAAATGAAATGGTCAACTGAGAAGATTTCATTGAAGTTAACTTTACTAGAAGCGTGAACGTAGGTTTCATTATGTAGAAGAGCAATTGTTGTAGGGTAATCTAAGCTTTTTGCTATTTTACACAAAGTTAGATTCTTTTCCTCATTTTGGCTTAGCGCTAAGAATGCATCAGGTTTAACCTCTCTAAGTTTATCTAGAATTTCCCATGAACTTTGCGAATCAAGCATGGTGCTGATGTCAAGCTCAGAGGTAACTTTATCGAGCATAGATTGGTCAGAATCAATCATGAATACACCATGCGATTCTTGTGAAAGAATCGAAGCTACGTGCATACTTAACTTATTAGCTCCAAAGATGACAATATACATGCCTTGTGATCACCCTCCTATTCGGGAACCTAATCCAAAGGAGAATTATAAGAAATCTAATTTTATAGGATCGAAGTAATAATTATTGTTTGTTAATATGATAAAGTTAATATGTTAAACGCTTTATTAATTAATAATATTGATGGTTATGTTTATTACAATAAAATCTTAACTCTCTATGAGGCAATCTTTTTTTTAAATATTAGCAAATTCCACCGCTCCAGCATAATTATTTGTTGCTCAAAATGATCCTCTCAAGCATCATTTCCGCTTGTCAATTAAGCACCGGTAGCTCAATTGGATAGAGTACCCGGCTACGAACCGGGCGGTTAGAGGTTCGAGTCCTCTCCGGTGCATCATCTTCAAAGGCTGACATGTGATTGAAGCTTTCCCTTCAGGCCCTTTTGCTACAAACGCTTACGTTGTTTATTGTCCAAATACAAAAGTTGCTGCGATTATTGATCCTGCTCCTGAGTCTGCAGAAAATCTTTTTGCATATCTAGATGAAAAAAAACTGCACTTGGAAAAAATTATTTTGACTCATTCACACTGGGACCACTTTGGAGACTTAAAAAAAGTTCATGATAAGTTTCCTGTGCCCATTTATATTCATCCAAAAGATCGAGAAAACGTGATTTCTCCTGGAAGTGATGGACTTCCTCTTTTTATTCCAATCACCGGCATGAAACCAGATAAGCAGCTCAAAGAAGGAGATGAGGTGCAAATAGGAGAACTGATTTTCGAAGTGCTGCATACTCCTGGGCATAGCCCTGGGGGAATTTGCCTTTATTCTAAGAAGCATAGTATACTTATGTCTGGAGATACTCTTTTTAAAGGCTCAATTGGGAATTTATCCTTCCCAACGGCAGAGCCAGATAAAATGTGGAACTCTCTTGACAGATTGGCACTTTTGCCTGCTGATACTCAAGTGTATCCAGGGCATGGGGAAATGACATATATTAAAAATGAGCCTTGGCTCAAAGACGCTAAAAAATTTTTCAATTAGGAGATAATTATGGCAGTATTAGTAGGTAAAAAAGCACCCGATTTCACGGCAAAAGCTGTAGTTAATGGCTCTGAACTTGATGAGTTTACTCTTTCAGATCTAGCTGGTCATTATGTAATCTTGTTCTTTTATCCTTTAGACTTTACGTTTGTTTGCCCTACAGAATTACATGCCTTTCAGGATAAGGAAGAGGACTTTAAAAGTCGGGGAGCACATGTTGTTGGATGTTCGGTTGATAGTTGGTTCTCACATCTAAATTGGCTTAGCACTCCCAAATCTCAAGGGGGAATTGAAGGAGTTAAATATCCTGTTGTCTCAGACCTTACCAAAAGTATCGCAAGAGACTACGATGTACTAAAAGAAGATGAAGGTATTGCTTATAGAGGACTGTTTCTTATTGATAAAGAAGGGGTTGTAAGACATCAGGTTGTAAATGATTTGCCGCTAGGGCGCTCGATTGATGAAGCAATTAGAATGTTAGATGCTCTAATTTTCTTTGAAAAGAATGGAGAAGTTTGTCCTGCCAACTGGCAACAAGGTAATAAAGCTATGAAGCCGGATCAAGAAGGGTTAACTGAATTTTTCAAAAGTTAACTTCCATGGTCGGTTAAATAATCATAAAGGTCTGCCTCAGAAGTTATTAAGATACTATTATAGATATTGCAAAAAGTCTCTGAGGCTCCAATAATCTCCCCATTTCCAACGCCGGGCATACCTACTGCTTTGATATTTGAGAAAAGATGTTGTTTCTCAAGTTGATATAAGCCTTGTAGGTAGTCTGAGGTGCTAAACCCCTCTTCCTTAACGCGAAAAAAGATTAAGTTTCTGTCATAAAGAAGAGATTGGATAGCAAATTGGATCCCAACACTATTTTCAGGAGGATTTCCAAAATGACTTTCAAGTTGTTCTAAGTTTTGACAGAAAAAAGCTGTTTGAAAATTGCCCCTTTCAGCTTCGCCAAAAACAGCGACAGTATATCGCATCGAAAGCCTCCTTACAGCACATGCGAGAATTCACTAAACTTCCCTTTATAGGGGAAGAAATTTTTTTTACAATATAAATAATTAAAAAGTAGAAGTATTTTTAACTAATTAGCCGAATTAGTTTTTCTATCGCTAGAAGTCTATTATACTTTGAAACCCGATCTGAGCGGGAAAGAGAACCTGTTTTAATTTGACCGCTATTTGTGGCAACAGATAGGTCTGCTATAAATGTATCTTCTGTTTCTCCAGATCGGTGTGATATGACAGTTTTATAGTCGTTTTGTTGTGCTAATTTGATTGTATTAAGAGTCTCAGTTAATGTTCCAATTTGGTTTAGCTTAATGAGAATGGAGTTGGCTATTTTTTGGTCGATTCCTCTTTGTAAAAATATGGGGTTGGTTACAAATAGGTCGTCTCCGACTATTTGAATGTCACTACATTCTTGGGTTAAAATCTCCCAGCCCTTCCAATCATTTTCATCTAGACCATCTTCAATGCTATCGATTGGAAAATTTTTGCATAGCTGCTTTAGATAGGCAACTTGCTCTTTTGATGATCTGGAATATGGGGATGTTGGTTGCTTTTTAGCAATATATTTTTGAGTGCTTTTATCAAAAAATTCAGAGGCAGCGCAGTCGAGCGCAATGGTTAAATCTTTTCCAGGTTTGTATCCAGCTCTTTCAATAGATTGAATAATAAGCTCAAGTGCTTCTTGATCAGAATGAAGGTTTGGAGCAAATCCTCCCTCATCACCTACAGACGTTGCCAGTTTTTTTTCTTTTAAAATCATTTTAAGGTGATGGAAAACTTCAGCTCCCCACCTAAGCGCTTCCGGAAAATTTCTAGCGCCAACGGGTCTAATCATGAATTCTTGAAACTCTAATGAATTATCTGCATGAGCACCTCCATTGATAATGTTCATCATTGGAACAGGCATGGAGAGCTTATTTTTAGATGCAATATATTGGAAAAGGGGTACGTTTGAACTTTTGGCTCCAGCACGAGCTATTGCTAAAGAAACCCCTAAAATAGCATTTGCACCAAGTTTAGATTTATTCTCAGTGCCATCAAGTTCGATCATAGCTTGATCAAGTTTTTCTTGGTCTAAAACAGATTTTCCTATGAGCAAATCTTGGATAGGACCTTCAATATTATTACATGCCTGGGTAACTCCTTTCCCAAAATATCTTTTTGGATCTTTATCGCGCAGCTCTATTGCTTCATGTTCTCCAGTTGAAGCTCCTGATGGAATACAAGCAGTCGCTTGCAATCCTTGATCTGTTTGTAAAAAAACTTGAACAGTAGGCGTCCCTCTTGAATCTAATATTTCGAGGGCTTGAATAGATTGAATTTTGCTCATTGAAGACCCTTTAAAGTGTTTTTTTTTCAAGAAGGGGTGACCTTTTCCTTCGCCAAGTATTAAACATTTTTTTCCATAAACTATAATCAGCAAAGGACCAAAATCTAGGGTTCCTTATGAGATAAGAAAAAAATGGCAAATCCAGCAAATAGAGTAAATGGCTCTTTTTAAGTTGAGCCTTATATTTCCTAAGCTTTGTACTAGATAGTAGCTGTAAAAAAAACTTCCAAGAGGCTTGTTTATCTTTTAGGTTAATATTTTTTGAAAGTTGTTGGCGATGGGTTCTTACAGCGCAAAGAGTTTCAGGAATATAGCAAGTCCCCGATTCAAAAGCTATTAAGGCCAAAAGGAAAAAATCTGTATATTCACCGAACCCTTCATTATAGCCTCCAAATTTGTAAAAGAGATCTTTATTTAATATGACAGGACTGGGAATCCAAAATTTATAAGTTCTCATGGTCTTTATTAAAGAAGGGCCCTTTAAAAAAGCGATGTCTGGAGAATTAAAAACTCGAGGGTGGCATTTAATTTCGTGGAGATTTTTTTCTTTAAAAAAAGAAAATTTGGAACAAATGACACCAGAATAGGGGAATTTATTTAATGCCGTTATACTCCTTTCAATAAAATTTGGTAGATAGATGTCATCAGATGCAAGTAGGGCTATATATTTGTTAGTAGAAAAGTTAACAGCTATATTTGTTGTTTTTGCCACGCCCAGATTTTGTTCATTTTTAAAGTATCTAATATGCGGATGTCTATTAACAACTTCTTGAATAATGGATTGGCTATTGTCTGTTGAACAATCATCGACGATAATGAACTCATCAGGACATACACTTTGGTTGAGCACGGAGTTTATGGCATCAAGGATGTACTCTCCATAGTTGTAATTAATTATGATTACACTAATTTTCATTGCGATTGCTTTTTCAAAAGTTTAGCCATACTTTTACTGTAGTTGGCAATATTATGAAATCGTAAATAATGATCTTGCATCTGTTTTAATTTAATTTGAATAGATTGGTTCTGGTAGAGCCTAACTAACTGATCACTCAGAGAAGAGCTCTCCCAATCTAGAATTAGCTCTTGCAGATGAAATTTTTTGAGTTCAAAAGCCATCCAAGTCTTTGGAAAAACAACTGGGATTTTTCCAGCCACCAGGGCTTCTGCAAAACCGTTTGAGGAAGTCTTCTCATAACAAGAGTCGATATAGGGCAGGAGAATAAAGTCACTATGTGCTAAGTGGTGGTCGTAGTTAGCCTTTGAGAGATCGTCCTCTAAAATGTTTAGCTTCGGGCCTTTTGGGCTGGCAATTAAGTTCGCACTTTTTGCTGCTATAAGTTCAATGAGCTTGTTGGAATCATTTTTTGAAGAGGAAAATTTTTGAATATGTTCTAATCCTTTTCCTGCTCGTACGATTCCTGGCCACCAGCACTTAATAGGTTCATAATCTGGTTTAGAGTACTTTTTAACAGGTTCTTTAGGAAGAGGGATAGGAAAAACTTCAACCTTATATCCTAAGGATTGAGTAAGGTCTTTTTGTAGAAGGTCTGTATCTGTAATTAACTTAAAAGGGACTCTGTTCTTTTTGAATACTGTAAGTA
>JAAZZY010000095.1:5656-5924 GCA_014239035.1 Chlamydiia bacterium | reverse complement strand
TTGGCGGTCAATCTCTCAACCCGCCTAGACGTCTTAGCCTTGGTGCGCCTTTACCACACCAACAAGCTGATATCCCATGGACTCCTCTTTAACCGTTAGGCCTTGCGGTCCCCAACTTTAATAGACAGTAAATGCTTACTGTCTACCACATTCGGTATTAGCAGTCGTTTCCAACTGTTATTCCCAAGTTAAAGGTAGATTATCCAAGTATTACTAACCCTTTCGCCACTAAAAATTGTAAGCAAGCTCACAATTTTTCGTTCGACTT
>JAAZZY010000095.1:0-5646 GCA_014239035.1 Chlamydiia bacterium | reverse complement strand
TGAACCAAGATCAAATTCTCAAAAAAATATAAAATATATGACGTTAGCTATAATTAGCTTAACTATTAAAAGTAAGCTAGAGCTATATTTGCACATAAAAGCCATCTGCACTGTCAAACAACTTGAACGCTCTTGGCGTCCTATTTTCTAACTCCTTGCCCTTGTTTTGGGGTTTAGCGTTAAAAAGTAACCAAGACTATATGGGAGGCCTTAATTTAACACAACATTTGTTTGAATCTTTTTATTTTTCTTTCCTTTCTCTCTCCTGTCAGCCTCCTTTTTTCTCTTTTCCAATTTTCAAACCTTTTGTGATTTCATTTCTTTTTTTATTCCTTTTTTAGCCGTTTTTCCATTAAAAAAATCCTTTTTTGCTTTGAATAACTTTGATTTTTAATTCCTTCAAAGGCATGCCTATTTAAAAATATTATGTGCCCCCTGCTATGAAACTCCCACAATTAAATGCGCTCTCCTTAATCAAAGACTTATATTTAATGAATCGCAACTTCTGCTCACAGGACTATGACTACTGTATAGAGTATTTAAACAACCTTCTCCCTTTTAAGATCCACACATATACTAATAATTTTAATAGTTGGCAGATCCCACCAAGATGGGATTTAAAGCACGCTTACATAAAGAATGCTCAAGGTGAAATCATTTACCAAGTGGATCATCCTCTAAAAATCATAGGCTTATCCACCTCTTTTTCAGGCCTTGTTTCAAAAGAAAAGCTTTTAAACCATCTTCATTATGATTCTAGAGACCCAGATGCAATCCCTTATCACTTTAGACAGTTCTATAGACCCTGGAAGCGCACCTGGGGCTTCTCTGTCCCAAAAACCTTCTATGACTCTCTTTCTGATGACTCTTACACAGTCGACATCCTGACACAGGAATCCGAGGGCAATCTAAAAGTTGCTGAACATACAAAAAAAGGGGCTTATCCATATACCTTTGTGTTTGTCGCCCATTTAGATCACCCAGGGATGGTGAATGATGATTTAGCTGGGGTTGCAGCTGGAGTTGAGCTTTTTCAAAGGCTTTCTCAAATAGAGACTAAATTCACATACAAGCTTATCTTAGTTCCGGAAATAATAGGATCCGAGTTTTATCTTGGGAGTACACCCTCTACTCAAACAAATATTTTAGAGAGCTGTTTCCTTGAAATGCTGGGAACCAGCACACCACTTGCACTTCAAAAGAGCCTCAACGAAAACTCACAAATAGAGCACATTCTTCTCGATAAACTGCGCAGTAGCAATAAAAATTTTAAAAGTGGGCCTTTTAAAAGTATCATCTGTAATGATGAATATATCTGGGAGTCCTATCAAATACCTATGTGTAGCCTCTCACGCTTTCCTTACCCTGAGTATCACACACATAAAGATGACTTATCTATTTTCGATGAAAAATCTTTTTTTGAATCTGTTGAAATCCTTTATCAAAGTATTTTAGAGCTTGAAAAGCTCACTTTGATCAAGAAGAATTTTTCTGGGACCCCCTGCTTATCACACCCTAAATACGATTTATATGTCGATCCTGGTCAAAGAGCTTTTGGGACTCACGCTAATATAGAGACGCAAAAATTGAGACTTCTAATGGACCTTATCCCATCTCAGCCTAAACTATTTTTTTTAAACTCAGCACTAAAGTCTCTAAACATCCCTCCTCGTGATGCTTTAGAATACCTCAAAAAATGGCAAGACAAAGGCCTTATTGATATATATTGAATATTTTATATCCAATATCCTTAAATCCTTTAATAAATCTTAATATTTGCACATTATACTTATCTCTTATTTAATTTTAGTTAAGAGGCAAATCAATGACATTAGCAATTCAGCAAAGCCCTATCACAATGGGAATAACTTTTTATGATATCAATCCAGTTCCTACACCCATATCACAGGAGATAGAACGACCTGAGACCTCTCATGCAGCTCTTACAACACTCAACACCCAACACGATACCCCAGCGGACCACCAGAGACTAAAGGCAGTAAAACTTGATAGCCACGAGTCAAAAGCCGCACTTCTAACTAACACGACTTCTTCCACAGAAGAAGAAGAACTTACCACAATCGACATGATCATCGGAGGAATCTTTGCAATTCCATATGGTATTTACAAAGGAGCAAAATATGGGCTTAACTGTACTCTTGATGCTCTAAATTCTCTCTTAGAGAGCATTCCTGCATTGTTAGAGAAAATGGGTGGAGGACTTGCCAAAGCTGCTGAAAAATTAGCTGACGCTGCTCAGTGGACAAAAGAAAATATTTTGGAGCCCATCTATGAAAAAGCTCAAAGTTTTTGCAATTGGATGAAAACTCAGATAGAAAGCTTAATTGAAATCGTTAAGCAAGCGATCGTAGATGGAGCAAACTGGACATACGAAAATATCTTAGCCCCTATTGGAAATTTCATTACAGCAGCCGTTAAGAAAGTAGCGCAAGTCATCTCTGATTGCGTCTCTACTGTTGCACAATTTATCAAAGATAGCGCTACCTGGACATATGAAAACATTCTCACACCTATTGGGAAGTTTATTGAAGAAGTCGCAACTACTCTCGTCACCAAAACCATTGAATTAGCAACAAATATTGCCTCTGCCATAAAAAATGGAGCAGAGTGGGCCTATGAAAACATCATGACGCCTATCGGACAATTTCTCCACAAGGCGATCTCACAAATTGTTGAAAAGTCCATTGAGTTTATAAACTCTGCACTTACCGCAATGAAAGATGGTGCTACCTGGACATATGAAAACATTATGACGCCTATCGGGCAATTTCTTGAAACGGCGCTTACAACTCTCATTTCTAAAACCATTGCCATAGCAACAACTATTACCACAGCTATAAAAGATGGAGCAGAGTGGGTCTATGAAAACATCATGACACCTATCGGACAATTTCTTGAAAAAGCAGCCACCACTATTTTCAATGGTGCAAAAGAGATCCTTGAAACAACTATTAGAATGACAAAAGCTGGATTCCATTGGGCCTATGATAGTATTCTGACCCCTCTTGGAAATCTTCTACAAACTGCATTCAATAAGTCTATTGAACTGATCACAACTCTACTTACAGCGCTAAAAGACGGAGCAGGTTGGACATATGAAAACATTCTAACCCCAATTGGGCACTTGATCGAGTCTGTTGTAAGAACATGTGTTAATCAAACCATAGAAGTCGTTACTGCAGCTATGGCAGCAATCAAAGCTGGCAGTCAATGGGCCTATGATAACATTTTAGTTCCCCTTGGCCAGTTTACTCAAAATACTATCGCTTCTTTGATCAAAACAACTACGAGAATTCTCAACACCGTTTTAAAAGCTATTACTGATGGTGCTAGTTGGGCTTATGGAAATATTCTAGAGCCTGTCATGACAAGTATTAAAACAGCAACGCTTGCAGCATATGAGAGAATACTTGCTTTTCTTCGTTATTTAGCTGAAAAAGGCTCTGAGCAGTACGAAAATTTTAAAGCTAAAAGCTATGAGGTTTACGAAAAAGGATATAACGCAGCAGTTGCTACATACAATCGCGTGATTGCTCCAGCTGTTGAAAAGACAGATTACTTTTTTAGAGAAAAGCTCCCAGAAATTCTGGAGCGTATGTCAAATGCTGCTCAGCAAAGCTTTGAAAAAATGAAACATAGAACAGTAAGAACCTATGATTACTGGACAACTTATTTCTCTGAAAAAGAAAAAGTATAATCATCTTACATCTTTATTAAATCTTAACTTTTAAGTCATACTATACTCGCCATCTTAGATTTTAAAATGGAGAAGTAATATGATTTCATGGATCCCAGAAGGACATGCTGCAGTAATCGAATCTTTTGGACGATTCCACCATGTTCAAGAAGCAGGTTTTTATTTATATATCCCGGGCATGCTCACTACCAAAAGTCTTCCAGCTTGGGGAAGTACCGCCAATAAATTGGGTTACTTAATAGAAAAGTCCGAACAACAAACAAGCACACCCACCAGACATTGTCAGACTAAAGACAATGTGAGTATTCGAGCCAACACATCAATTGGCTGGCAGATTATAGACCCAAAAAAAGCAGTTTATGCAACTGATCGCCTACCTAGTATGATCTCAGATCTTGCTCTCAATAGTTTAAGGGCAAATATCGGAGCACTTAGCTTAAATGAAGTTTTTTCATCCAGAAACCAACTCAATGAGAAAATCAGTAGTGAACTTGCAGAAACAGTTTCAAATTGGGGAATAAAGTTAACAAGAGTTGAAATTCAAGAGCTCACATATACCGATGAAATAGCAAAAGCTATGATGACAAAAATGATAGCTGAGCAGAATAGACAAGCAGATATCGCCCAAGCTCAAGGAGTTGCCGAAGCAGACCGCATAAAATCCAAGGCTGAAGCTTTTTCTATTGAGCTCCACGCAAAAGCTCAAGCAAATGCGACTTTAATAACAGCTGAAGCTGATTCCCAAGCCATGCAACTTAAGGCAGAAGCAGAAAGCATTTATCTTATGAAATTGAAGGAAGAAGTAGGACCCGAACAGGCGGCCCAAATTCTATCTGCTGAAAAACAAAGAGAAGGGCTGGAAAGAATTACTCAAAACCCTGCTCATAAAGTCTTTCTTAATCCTCAGATGAACCAGACGTTTTTAACAAAAACTTAAAATCAAATAATTGCCCTCTTTTTAGAGGGCTAATTCTACTTTAAAGTATTCACTGAAAATGCTCTTCTAGTTAAAATATCCCTATCTAAGTAATAATAAGGAGCTCATATGTTAACTTCAATATCTATAGCAAGACCAAACTCTGAAACTAGCCATGACACACAGCTACCTACCCAGTCCATGGTAGTTAGCGCAGGGCCGTTAAAATTTCATGAAGTTTCAGTACAAAAATGTGGGACCCACTTGCTTAGAAAAATTTTAACTCTTTTTGCAATTTGTATTCCCACTGAAAATCTTCACCATTTTTGCTCTCCTGCTACTTATATGAATAGCAGTTGCTATGTATAAAGGATGACTTATCCATTCATAGTTATATCAACCCCAATCATAAATATTTTGCTTTAGTTCGAGACCCAAGAGATGCTCTATTCTCCTACATCAGACATATGAGTTCACCAGGTTTCCTAAATGCTGTCCCTGCAATAAGAGCCTTTACAAAACTACCCTTAAGTCAACAAATTGATATTGCATTGGGTAATAGAGAGGGCAAAAACAGTACGTTTGTTTTCCCAGGAAGCCAATTTAAAGAGTTTGACCGTGCAATAGAACTAAAAAATGCCAACTTTAATAACGTGTTACTTCTGAGATTTGCAGACTTAATTCGAACAAATGCTGGTGGCTCTCCACCTCCCATCAGATTTAAAGTCTTTAAATCGATTAGCAGATTTGCGAACCTAAACCCCTCTAATGGAAAAATTCATCAAGTCATGAAAGAATGTTGGGAAACAGTGCAACTTTTGATCCTAAAAGACCAAAAAAAGTGGGAGAATGGAAGCATGCTTTTAAGCCCCACCAAATCGCAATATTTAAGGAAAAATATAACCACTTACTTTTAGAGTTAGGTTATGAAACAGATCCAAACTGGGATGAGAAATATCTACCTGAAACTTGTCAACTAGATGAAGCTAGCGCTTAGCAGCAGAAGATAAGA
>JAAZZY010000094.1 GCA_014239035.1 Chlamydiia bacterium | reverse complement strand
ATTCCTATGAGTCAGATTCTGCTTGTCGATATTTTCCCCCAAGGAAAAAAACAAATGGCCATAGCATTATGGGCAATGGTTGCACTCGTTGGCCCTATCTTAGGTCCCATTGTTGGTGGATGGATTACAGAAGACTTTAACTGGAGATGGATCTTTTATATCAACATCCCAGTTTCTATTTTTACAGTTAGTGTTATCTGGAGTTACATGAGAAAATATATAGGAGAGGTTTCTAAGCAGAGACTTGATGTGATAGGACTTTTTTTATTTATCATCGGAATTACATCTCTTCAAATTCTCTTAGATAAAGGTAGACAACTTGATTGGTTTAGTTCTCCAACTATTCAACTTTTGGCTGTAATCTCTTTTGTTTGCTTATCTGTTTTTGTTGTTTATGAATATACGCACTCTGATCCTCTTATTGATCTAAGTATTTTAAAAATTAGATCTTTTGCAATAGGTACATTTGCTCTTGCCATTTCTTTTATGGTCTTTTTTGCTCCAATTGTCATTACTCCTTTATGGCTCGAAACCTATATGGGATATACAGCTTTCAAAGTTGGAGTAGCGCTCTCAACAATGGGAATATTGCCCTTTTTATGTGCACCTCTTGTTGGAAAAATGATGGCGCTAGGGTGGCAAAAAAGAATGGTTATCATCAGTTTTTTTCTAATGGCTCTCGTATTTTTCTATTTTACGACCTTTAATACATCTGTCACATTTTCAAAAATTGCTTGGTCACGTTTTTATCTAGGAATGGGTCTCATTGGCTATATTGCACCGTTAACATCTTTGGCTTTGTCTCAAGTTCCAGAAAATCAAATGTCTAGAGCATCCTCTATCTTGCAATTCTTTAGGATTTTCATGAGTGGGGTCGGAGTTTCAATCTATACAACTCTTTGGAATAACCGAGCGATATTGCATCATTCAAATATTGTGGCGCCTCTTACAAAAGCAAACCCAAATCTTGCCGAAGTGAAAAGAGTGGCTTTGCAGAAATTGCATGATGTTAAAGAGCCTTTTTTAGAGCTTTTGGATTATCATATAGATAGTCAGGCCTTCATGCTAGCAACCAATGATGTGATGCTTGCATCAGCAATAGTATTGCTTGCGCTCATTGGATTTCTCTACTGGATCAATGTAACCCCAAAAGAGATCCGGAAAAGAGGTATTCAAATCGGTCATTAGAGACGCAAAATGGCGGTTTTTTTCTGTTTTTTAAAGGATTTTTTTTTAAACTATACACTTTTATTTAATTATTTGTTTTTATTCTTAATAGTTTACTATTATCTCTTTCTTTTTTATAATTAAGAGAAGTTAATAAACTATTAGGAGACCGTATGAATACTCTGTCAATTCAAAATACTCAAATCCATCAACCTATTCCTATTCATCCAATTTCTGAAGTTAAACGCGACTTTAGTGTTGAACTTCAAAGAGCGTGTGAAGAGCTTGATATGGACCAAGTCATAAACCTTTTAAATCAGGGCGCGAGTCCTTACCTAGAAGTTGAACTCAACGCAAGACTTTCTTATAGTTTTCTAAAGCCTTATATGGAATCTGTTTTTGAAAGAGATGGATTTATTTATGAAATCTCAACTCTAACGCTTGCAGAGCTTCAATCCATTACTGATGATGAAAAAGTTATTGAGAGAATTTTAACTTTTGTAGATGCCCTCAATGCAGATCCTGATTCAGTTACCGATCTTGAACTTATAGATGCAGCCACCACTCTAGCGAATTTGGCTAACTTTCTATCCCCTAGCCCAGATTACTCTAAACTCTCAGTGATGGCCCTAGCTTTAATGATCCAAGATTTAGATCTAATGAAGGCTTTAGTTGAAGCTGGATTTGATTTTTCTGATTCCAAAGCTATGGGGGCTTTAGTAGGGCATAATTATACAGTGATTCTAACAGATCCAGAAACTGGAGAGAATCGCTACTCGGATTCAATTGGCTTTTTAGCTGTGAACCATATGGATGGAGCTAAAACATTTGAAGAGGTTTTTTCTGATGATGAGAGTAAAGAAGACCTCCAAAAAATTAGAGAGCTTCAAAACCAAGGATGCATCTTAGATTTTACACATGAGCTTGGTTCGATTTTTGGTCGTGTAGACTTAGGGGACTTTTCAGGAATCGTGGAAGATTCTTTAGAAATTGTAGGTTTTTTGATTGAGCAAGGTGTTGCTAGAGATAGCATTTTGAAGCTTGAGGATGGCTTTTTTGAAGAGCTTGAACTTGATGAAAATAAAGATGAGTACAAATACTTTTTAGCAGGTATTGGCTTTGAGGTGGCTGGGTATCCTTCAGAAAAAAATTGCTGGGACCCAAGAACTTGGGCAAATGATGCTAGCGATGAAGAAGATCTAGAGCCATTGAATCTTTCTCAAAAGCTTTAAAGAAAGGATTTCCTTTGTGGAGGGTCTCTTTGTATTCAGCAACTTGCTCTGAGTCTGCTGTAATTGCCCCTCCAAACTGAACCTCTAAGACTTCATCTTTTAAAAGAGCTGTTCTAATGGCGACATTAAAATCAAAGTCGCCATTAGAAGATATATATCCAATAGAGCCGCAGTAGATATGGCGCGGCCTTTTTTCGATCTCATTTATAATTTCCATAGAGCGTAGCTTAGGACATCCTGTAATCGATCCTGCTGGATAGCAAGAGCGAATCAGATCTATTGGGTGCATCTTTATTGGTTCTGAAATAATGGTGGATTCTAAGTGAAAGACATTAGAGAGCTCCAAAACCTTTTTGCGTTCTATGCATTTTACAGAGCCTGCCTTGCTTACCTTTCCTAGATCATTGCGCATAAGATCGCAGATCATCATAAGCTCAGCCTCTTCTTTTTGACTCTTTATGAGAGTGTGTCGTTGTGCAATATCAAGATCTGGCCTAGAGCCTCTTTTGATGGTTCCTTTGATAGGTCGAGTTTCAAGTGTGCCATTAGAGAGTTTTAAGAATCGTTCAGGGCTTGCAGAGATAATTTGAAAAGCTTCAAAGTTGAGGTAGGCAGAGAAAGGAACGGGATTGATTTTATAGAGCTTATAAAAAAGATCAAATGCCCGCAAACGGGTCTTTAAGCTCTGGGACCTTGAAATGTTTACTTGGTACACATCTCCAGCATAAATATGCTCTTTTGCTATTTGTATTTTTTCAAGATAACTTTCAAAGTCATCTGATTCAAAAAGGGGAGTCATCTCAAGATTTGGAGTTTTTATTTCACTAAGAGATGAAATAAAAGAGGAAGAGAAGTTTAGAGAAGAAAATTTTTCAAGCCAATCTAGCTCTTTATTTTTGAGGTAGCTTTTTGCTTCATCTCTTATGCTAAGGGTAAGTTTTTCTCGGTAGTATGTAAAAATAATGGATGGCTGATTAAAATGAGCAAGGGGGATTGGGAGCGCCTTGTGAGGAAGCTTTCTATCGATATCACTATAGGCTGACATCTCATAACTTAAATAACCTACCCATCTCGGAGTAGGATCTGAGTCAAAGTGAGAGATATCATCTTTAAGCTGATCCCAAGGATCATCATGGGTTTGTGTAATAGATAGATGTTTATATGGAAATAAGCACAAATGAGAGGGTTTTTCTTCAACATGGTCACCAGATAGCAGCAGTGAGCACTCTTTTGTCTCAGAGAAAAAAGAGGCGAGCTTTAGAAAAGATGCAAAAGGACAGTCAAGTGTATGCCGGGTCATTGATGTTCCATATTGTGATATACAGCGTCAATATCTTCTAAATCTTCTAGCCAATCGATGAGCGCTAAGTTTTTATCCAGATCTTCTTTTGAGCAGGCGACACTGTTTTTAGCAATCATCACAATATTCGATTCTAAACAGTTGTATGAGCTCTCTTCTAATTTTTCTTTAACCTGATACAGATCCTCAGGTGCAGTAATGATAATAAAGAGATTGTCCTCTTGGTCAAAATCTTGGGCTCCAGCATCTATTGCCGCGCTAAAAAGTGTGTCTTCAGAAATGTCGCCTTTCTCAATTTGAAGGATGCCTTTTTTATCAAAGTTAAAAGCTACAGATCCAGGATTTGCTATTGTTCCACCACGTTTATTTGTGGCAATACGAATATCTGAGGCAAAGCGATTGCGGTTGTCTGTCATTCCTTCAACGATAAGGCCTACTCCTCCGTGGCCATAGAGCTCATAGGCGAGCTCATCATAGTTAGATTGATCTTTGGATGAAGCCTTTTTAATATTACGCTCTACATTGTCATTAGGCATGTTGGCGCCTTTGGCTTTTTGCAAAGCCAGGCGGAGTCTGGGGTTATTTTTGGGGTCAGGTCCTCCCACTTTTACAGCGCTGATGATCTCTTTGGCAATTCGTGAAAATAACTTTCCTTTGGCTTTATCAGCGCGATCTTTTTTATGCTTGATATTTGCCCATTTACTGTGGCCTGCCATAATAAAATTCCTTATTTAAAAATAACTTTTTTGAAGCTGCTTTCCCAAGTTTTGGCATCATGGTAATGCAAAAATTCTTTTTCTTTTTCTCTAAACGTTGCCGTGTGGATGCGGCGGTATCCTCTAATATTTGTTTCAGGCCTATAGACTTCATGAAGCATCTCATGATAGATAATATATTCAATAAAGAGTGAAGGAGTCTCTTTTTGATCTAAGAGTCGATTAATTTTAACGAGCTTGAATGAATCTTGGTATAGCCCAAAGGTAATCTGAGTTCTGGGGATTCTATTTTTTTTCCCAAACCAGGTAATACTTAGGTTTAGCTCTGAATTAAAATACTCTCTATTTACTTTTTCATAGAGCTTTTCTAAATCAAAAAAATCTCCTTTAGAAATGAGCTTAGTTTTGTCTAACGTATGCTTTGAATCATATTCAATTGAGCTTTGATCGATAAAATTGCGAAGCACTCGATTATGCTCACGGCCTCTTTTGTTTCTTAAAAGATCAGCTAGAGCAATAATGACCGAATTAGAGGAAGTTAAAAACATGCGGTGAACTGAGACTCTCACATATTTTCTGTTTCTTTCTAAAACGCTAATCATACTAGAGCGGTTGTCATTGATGATTAGGTCGACCTGCATTTTAGTGAGTGCTGAGAGCATCTGTTTCAAAGCTAGGGCCATTTTTAGTTTAGAACCTTCTCCATTACAATTTTACTGCGAAATTTGCCATCATCTTCTTTCATCCAATAAGGATGATAACCCACTTCTTTGAAACCCAAACGTCTGTAGAGTGTGATGGCAGGGTTGCCTTCAAAAACCTCTAAATAGAGAACTTCCAAGTTAAAATTCTTTTTTCCTAGATCCATGAGGCTCAATAGAAGATGAGTGCCCACGCCTTGGTTGCGATAATCAGGATCTACGACCATCCCAAATAGGCATTGATGGGCTATTTTTTTGTATGCATGTAAAAAAAGAACAGCAAGTCCAATGGGCTTATCATCAATAAAAGCAGTTAAAGCACACTTCCAACGGGTGAAACCGCAGAGCATTTTTACAGTGTCATCCACTTCTTTGTTTTCCTGGCAAGGAAACCAACGAAGAACTCCTGGTTCTTTAAACCACTCCCTTAAAGGCTCTCCAATAGATTCGTCTGCAAAGCGGATTTGTATTTCGTTTTTCTTGCTCATGTTTAACCAAATTCTTTTAAGTATTTAATAATAAAAGGATCGATCTCTCCATCCATAACAGCTCCCACATTGCCCTCTTGGTGTCCTGTTCGAGTATCTTTGACCAAAGAGTAGGGATGAAAGACATAGTTGCGTATCTGGGATCCCCATCCAATATCTTTTTTTTCTCCACCCATCTTTTGGAGAGCGAGCTCTCTCTCTTGAACTTCTTTTTCATAGAGTTTTGACCGCAACATTTTAAAGCAGGTTTCTTTGTTTTGCAATTGGCTTCGCTGGTTTTGGCAGCATACCACAATGTTTGTTGAAAGGTGTGTGATGCGCACAGCTGAGTCTGTTTTGTTGACATGCTGACCACCAGGGCCTGACGCGCCGAATTTGTCGATACGATAGTCATCAGACTTCAGTTCAACCTCCACATCCTCTGGTTCGG
>JAAZZY010000093.1 GCA_014239035.1 Chlamydiia bacterium | reverse complement strand
CATGGATACTATAGCAAAATATTTAAGTGCCGAATTATCTTTTTTCCAAATTACATGGGCTAGATATTTTTTTACAGTTTTTTTTACATTACCTTTTAGAGGAAACAAAAGTCTGTTTTTGCTATAATATAGGGAAATTTCAATAAGTAATCGAAGTATGGCAAAAGATACTAGCTGGGAAAAATCTAGTCAGTGGTACAACGTCCACATGAAAGAAGATGGGGGCTATAACCACAGGGAGCTTGTTTTGCCCAATTTACTTCCTCTTCTAGGTTTAAAGGAGGGAGACTCTCTCTTAGACCTTGGTTGTGGGCAAGGTTTTTTAGCTCGAGCAATTGAGGCGAATATAGACTATCTAGGACTCGACTCTTCAAAATCTCTAATTGAGTATGCCAAGAGAAAAGAGCAACACTCAAATCGCCACTATAAGGTACATGATGTTACTTACCCCATTGATCGCGACCAAAAATTTTCTCACGCCACATTTGTTTTATCTCTTCAAAATATTTCAAAGGCTGATTTAGCTCTAAAGGCTGCTTCAAAGGTTTTAAAAGAAGAAGGGCAGCTCATCATCGTGATCAACCACCCTTGCTTTCGCATTCCCAAACATTCCTCTTGGGGGTTTCTAGACAACTTTAAGGGGCAGTATCGAAGACTAGATAGATATTTATCTCCTTTTAGATCTACCCTTCAAACTCATCCTTCTAAGGGCACCAAATCTCCTACTACATTAAGTTTTCACAGACCTCTTTCTTACTATATTAAATCTCTTAAAGATGCAGGCCTCTATGTAGAAGACATTCTAGAGATTTCTTCTAACAAAAGTAGTTATGGAAAAGCGGCTAAAGCTGAAAACTTTGCCCGCAAAGAGTTCCCCCTCTTTATGATGATCTCGGCACGAAAAAAGAAGAGCCTTTGACACTTTTAGATTAGAGCGTATATGATGCATTTAGATTAACTAAATAGCTGTTATGAAAGTTGCTTTAATTGGATATGGTAAAATGGGTCAGATGCTTGATGCTTTAGCTTCAGCATTTGAAATTGAAATTGTTTCTATAATTGATCCTGACCATCCAAAGGCTACGGCAAAATGCATAACCCATACATCTTTAAATGATGCTCAAATTAGCATTGATTTTTCCTCCCCTGACTCTGCATTAAATAACATCTGTGATCTTGCTGCCCTTAAAAGTAGCGTTGTAGTTGGCACAACAGGCTGGCCCCTAGAAAAAGAGGATCTCTCAGCTCTTGCCCATCAAAATGAAGTGGGTATTTTCTTTGCTCCCAACTTTTCAATTGGGGTTTATCTTTTTACTAAAATTATAGAGTCTGCTGCCGAGCTAATTGAACCTTTTGATGAATTTGATATCTCTTGTGAAGAAACCCATCATATCCACAAAAAAGATGCTCCATCAGGAACAGCTCTAAACTTAGCAAATAGCATCTTAAAAAAGATGACGCGAAAAAAAATGATCTCTACATCTGGTGAACCTTTAAAGAAAGAAGAGCTGTCTATTTCATCCAAGCGTGAGGGCAATGTAGTCGGAGACCATAAAATTGAAATTGCTGGATCCTATGATCAAATTACTCTATCTCATCACTGCTCAGATCGCAAAAGCTTTGCCATTGGTGCACTAAAAGCTAGCCTTTGGCTTGATAAAAAAGTTGGTTTTTTTAGCTTTGATGATATGATCAGCCATTTACTTCAAGAGGTGAAATAATGAATACAAATCTCTATACGGCCCTAATAACCCCTTTTGAAAACAATCAGATAGACCTAGAGGGCTTCAAGCAAAATCTCCAGTTCCAAGTTGAGTGCGAGGTTAAAGGGCTTCTAGTATTAGGTACAACATCAGAGAGCCCCACCTTAACATCTGATGAAAAAGAAATCCTTTTAAAACATGTTTGCCAAATTGCATCCCCACAAATGGATATAATGGTAGGAACAGGCACAAATTGCACATCTCAAACTATTGAAAATACTCACCTAGCTGAACACTATAAGGCATCGAGCGCTCTAATTATCACTCCATACTACAACAGGCCCACTCAGCGTGGAATCTATAAGCATTTTTGTGCTATTGCACAAAACACATCGCTTCCAATTATTTTATACAACCACCCCGGAAGATCTGGACAAAACATAGAAATCGAGACGTTCATTGAGCTCATCAAGTTACCCAACATCATTGGGATAAAAGATGCCTCCGGGAATTTAGACTATATCCAGAAACTGATCAACGCATGTAAGCTCTCCCGCCCAAATTTTTTAGTTTATGCTGGCAATGACTCCCATGCTCTTCCTTATGTAGCTCTTGGTGGACATGGCCTAATCTCTGTTGCCAGCAACCTCATTCCTCAGACGATGGTTAACATGCTCTCTACAATGGTTGAGCATAATTTTGCAGCATCACAAAAATACTCTCAGATGCTCCTTCCACTATTTGAAGCACTAAATTTAGAAATTAATCCTACTCCTATAAAAGAAGCGATGAACTACTGCTCTAAAAGTGCAGGAGATGTGCGGCTTCCTTTAACTGAGATGGAAGAAAAAAATAAACTTATTCTACATAACACAATAAACAACACCCCAATGATACATGGTGAAGCTCAACCAAAATATTACAAAACTTCAGTCTAGTTATTTATTCCCTGAAGTTTTGCGCCGCAAAAAAAGTTTCCTAGAAAAAAATCCTGAAGCTGATTTAATCAGCTTAAGTATTGGGGATACAACAGAGCCCATCCCCTCTCTTATTACAGAAGCGATGAACAAAGCTGCTACTTCCCTAGCTTCTAAAAAGAGCTATGTCGGCTACGGCCCTGAGCAAGGCCTTTTAGAGCTTCGAGAAAAAATTACTGCAAAATATTATCCTGAGCATATTGATCCTAATGATCTATTTATCAATGACGGAGCAAAATGCGACCTTGGTCGTCTCCAGATGTTTTTTGGTCAAAAAGTACATGTTGCTCTGCAAGACCCGGCTTATCCTGTTTATGTCGATGGCAGTGTACTAGCTGGTCAGACGGGTGAATTTTGTCCGGATAAAAATACTTATGAAGACTTAACTTTGCTGCCGTGTTTGCCAGAAAATAATTTCTTTCCAAACCTTGATAATCTCTCAGGCATTGACCTTATCTACTTTTGCTCCCCTCACAACCCAACTGGAGCAACAGCTACTTTTGAGCAGCTAGAGAAACTGGTTGCCTTTGCCAAAAGAAACAAGGCCATTATTATCTATGACTCTGCCTATGCTTTCTACATTCAAGATCCATCTCTTCCAAAATCCATCTATGAGATAGAGGGGGCAGATGAAGTAGCTATAGAAATCGGCTCTTTTTCAAAGCTTGCAGGCTTTACCGGAGTACGACTTGGCTGGAGTATCATTCCCCAAAAACTCAAATTTGAAGATGGAACCTCAGTAAAAAAATTGTGGTATCGCTATTTGTCCACTATTTATAACGGTGCATCCAACATCGCACAATATGGAGGCCTTGCCTGTATGAGCCGTGATGGGCAGCTAGAGCTTAAAAAGATCATCTCTTTTTACTTGGAGAATGCGCGTATTCTAAAGGAGGCAATCGATGAAAAATTTCAAACTTTTTCGCCCTTAAATGCTCCCTACATTTGGACATATCTTGGCCCTAAGAGTTCTTGGGATTATTTTAATATGCTTTTAGAAAAAGCCTCTCTTGTCACAGTTCCAGGCTCCGGGTTTGGACACTGCGGTGAGGGTTTTGTTCGCTTTAGCGCATTTGGATCTAGAGAAAATATACAAAGAGCTGCCAAAAGAATCCTAACTCTCTAGGCTTTAGATTTATTCCTCTTTTTTGTATAGTCATGGTTTCAATAAGTAACTTGCGGAGAAAATAATGCTCGTTAAAACAGCAAATGAAACTTATATAAATCCCACTTTGCAAACAGAGACCAACACATGTTCAAAAAAACTTAAAGAGAATGTGTGCTCACTCAAGGCCTTGCTTGAAATGCTAGAGCCCGATGCTGCCCCTCTAAACCATAAATCCGTTTTCCTTAGAAGCTCACTCTTTACCCTAAAAGATTTATATGATGATTTTGGAGAGTTTTCTTCAAATATTAGCCTTCTTCCACAAGAAAAATATATGGCAACCCACTTTGCACTTTTAATATCTGAGTTTCTTAACCCCTTAGAAACAATGCTTGTTCAAGAGCTCTACTATGAAGATAATAAGCTTGTTGAAGGCTACCAACATGTAAAAGATGACTTTACTTCAGCTTTGAAAAAAGCGGCGCTCTATTTCAATTTTGTTGATAGCTTTACTTTGATGTCTGCAGCCACTCAAAGTGACCTTATGCATCTCACCTACTGTAGTGAATACTTAAAAGAGGCTTTTTTATCACAAGAGCTCTCACTTCATCTTCCAACACAGGATAGTGCTCTTCAAAATCCAAAAGATTTTGCAGATAAAATGATTGCTCTTGGGAACTTAACGAATGTTTTCCATCAGTTTTTATGCCAGATTCCTCAAAATGCTCCAGAAAAGCAGCACTTAACCCAAATTTTTCAAAATTTATTTGATTGCTCTTTCAAAGCCAAAATTTTGGATAATCAATTGCAGTTTGGACAAGAAAAGCTTCAAGAAAAGATTATAGGATTACATCAGAGCTTTGAAAGGCTTTTGCAAAGCATTAGCTAGCTGAGGCGACCTTAACATGATCTTAACAGTTATCCTCTATGATACTGTCGTTTAACAATCTTTTTAAGGAGTATATAATGAATACTATTCAAGCAGGCACATGCCCAAATTCAACTTGCGCATGCCAACCTATAAACCCAAAAACAATTAATTATCACGTTGATAGAGTTAATTATCTTTTACAATTTCTAGACCCATCTTCTAGAGCACCAGGAATTATTGGAATGATTTCTTGGGATTCTTTAAAAGAAGGCCTTCTAGAGCAAAAAAGTTTTTTTAATGACGCTCTAAAGAGCTCTAATCTGTCTCTTCAAGAAACAGATATTGCGCACAATATGATTGCTAAGATTGATATGGCTCTCGAGCGTATTTCTTAATCTATAGATTCAAATCAGCTCCTTGTAAAAAATAAATTTCAAGGAGCTTTTTCTTATATATAAAATATCTCGGATTTTTACTCCCATTTTCTTATAATGGAGTTCTATTTAAAACGAATGTAGAATTATGTCAAAAAAAGGGATCTTTATTGGAGCTACTGGACAAAATGTGGGTAAGACCACTGTTTGTTTAGGCCTGATTGCACTTTTGAAAAAAAAGTATAAGGAGATTGGTTTTATTAAACCGGTTGGCCAGCGCCACGTCACAACAGAAACGGGCATTGCTGTGGACAAAGATGTCATCTTATTTAAGAAGCACTTCAACCTTCAAGATAAGTATGAGAGCATGAGCCCTATTATTTTCCCTAGAGGATTTACCCGAGATTTTCTAGATGGAAAATTTGATGGGATTGATTTTGAGAAAAAGGTCGTTGATGGTTACAAAGATGTATCACAGGGCAAGGAATTTACCATTGTAGAGGGTACTGGACATATCGGGGTGGGCTCTATTACCAACCTCAACAATGCGTGCGTTGCTAAAATTTTAGATCTTGATGTTATTATTATTTCGTCTGGTGGAATCGGTAAGGCATTTGATGAGCTTTCATTGAACATCAATATGCTTCAAAGCTATGGTGTGACCATCAAAGGGGTAATTTTAAATAAGGTGATAGAAGAAAAAATAGACATGGTCGAAAAGTATGTGGGCAAAGCTCTTAGCAAGTTAGATATTCCCCTACTTGGCTGCGTTCCTTTTGATCACTTTTTAAGCACCTCTTCTATGAATGACTATGGAAACCTTTTTAAAACAGAGCTCTTATCAGGATTTCCCTATAGGTATCATCACTTTGAGAAAATACATTTCATCGCAACTTCTGCAAAGATCGCTCAAGATAATATTCCTAATAATCAATTAATCATAACCTCTTCTGCAAGGCTCGATGTGATCGATGCACTTATAGAGCGCCATGAAAAGCAGAAAGATAAAACTTTTGAAGTGGGCCTTATTT
>JAAZZY010000092.1 GCA_014239035.1 Chlamydiia bacterium | reverse complement strand
TAGTTCACGAATGATATGGCCTTCAAGATTTGGTGAGAGACGCAGACGAACTCTATTGCCGATAACCTTTCCTGTAAAAGGTTGGAAAGAGGGCTCTTTTTGCATTGGTTGCGATTTCGCCCACAATGTTGATGACAGTGAAAATGTAACTACTAAAACAAGAAACAATAGACGTTTCATAACTTGATAACTCCTAAAAATCGAAATTGTTGTTATTAGGACACAATTTATGACTTTTGGAATTTTTTCACAATGATCTTTTTAAGTATCAAGAACAGCTTTGATATGTTCGCAATTTTTTTCCCCGCAAGTACAGCCTATTGGCTCTCCAAGATAAACGCTATAGTGCTCTTCTTCATTGAGAGGGTTGGAGACAGTATAAAGATTATCCCCTGATTGTGAAACATTCCATGATCTAAACTTTAGATCTTCATCGGAAACTTCTTCATCTTCTTCGAATTGAGGTTCTGTGATCTGCTCTTGACCTGTAATTGCTCTTGCAATCTGACAATGCATGCAATTGCAGTGAGGTTCGGCTTTTAGTGACTGCTCTAAACTTTGGTCATTATCCATAATCTTAGCAACAGCTGAAATCTTCTCTAGAACTTCTTTGGGCAGGTCCGGAGCATTAGCCTGCTCTGAGTTGTGCTGCATAGCGGCTCCTAAACCTTCTAGAGCGCCTCCAAATCGCATAGGAAGCCCGAGGTTTACAATATTCTCCATATTAAAAAGCTGACCTGCTGTCCCTTCTTCTTTAGGCTTAGAGTTAGAGCTAATAAATTCAGAATGAGTCTGGAAAATTTTTGTTAGAACATCTTGAGCAAGGTTTGGAATTTGAATAGTTGTTCCATTATGCAATGAAATAATGAGAGTGCTACCTTGAGGAGCCTGGTTCATATGCAATGATGCGATACTATCCCATGTTGTAGAAATATGCGGAGGAATACTTAAAATTTTCTCATTGATTACAAATTGCATTCTTTAGTCCTCATTTAGTGAGTAAGCTGCCTTGCTTAAAAGGCGCTCAACATTCTAATATTTTCTTACTATTATTATAAAGGATTTTAATATTACGATCAATAAAATTAGCACCCTCGACCTCCCTCTGCGATTTATTCATATAACATGCTTATATAGATATGGTTAGTAAATGATGCTAAGGCCCGTTTTTTCTTGGCAGGAAAGTATAGATCTACTAAGTTCAGCTTTTTAGCCAATCTTAATCAAGGATGATCCATGAACCGAAGAACGTTCGTTTTAGATACTAATGTGCTGCTATATGACCCAAAAGCCCTAGAAGGCTTTGAAAACTGTGATCTAATCATTCCTTTAGCAGTCATTGAAGAGCTTGATAACATGAAGAGGCTCCCTAATGATCTCGGTCGTAATGCAAGACTTGTTATGCGCTCATTTGATCGACTCAAAAAAATGTGCTCTCAAATGGACTTAGTTGCAAATGGCTCTAGTGTTGAGGATGAAAGTGGCATTTCTGAGAGTGTTATTAGCTCAAACTCTAAAATGGACCTAGTTAATGGAGTTCAGCTCAATAATGGTTCTAGTTTAAGAATCTACTCTAAATATAAAAACGACATAAACACACAGTTTTCTTTAGATAGGAATATTGATAAAAACCAGATTCTACTAGCTGTTCAAATGTTGGTTAAAGAATGCCCTAATTTGACTCTCATTACGAAAGACTTTGCTGTGAGGTTGAAAGCTCAGATGCTTGGAATTCAATCTCAAGATTATAAGAATACCTCGATTTCTCATAAGGATGTGTATACTGGAGTTAAAAGTATAGAAGTTCCCAAAAAGCAGATAGATCTCTTTTTGAAAAATGAGGTGTTAGACTATGAAGATCCTCAAATGTATACTAATGAATATTGCGTTCTCAACTGCAAAGATCAGACCCAGGTTGTGGGGCGCTATGACGCCTATCAAAAGAAGCTAGTTACACTAAAAGCGCTTCCTCAAGACCTGTGGGGTATAAAGCCTAGAAATATCCAGCAAAGATGCGCTTTGGATCTTTTGTTGAAGGATGACGTAAAGCTTGTAACTCTAGTTGGCCAGGCAGGAACGGGTAAAACGCTCCTAGCTTTAGCGTGCGCTCTTAGGAAGGTTTTTGATGATGCACAATACTCAAAAATTTTAGTTAGTAGACCTATTATGCCGCTTGGTAAAGATATTGGGTTTTTACCAGGAACCAAAGAGGAAAAACTCTACCACTGGATGCAGCCTATTTACGACAATTTGGAGTATTTATGTCACTCTTCAGGTGGAGAAGATGAGACTCAAGAGAGTCTTAGATGGATCAAAGAGAGTCAAAAAATAGAGCTAGAGGCAGTCACTTATATTCGTGGCCGTACCCTTCCTAATATGTTCATTATTATAGATGAGGCTCAAAACCTAACCCCTCATGAAATAAAAACAGTGATTTCTCGAGCAGGTGAGGGGACTAAGGTTATTTTAGCAGGAGACTCCACACAGATAGATAATCCTTATTTGGATGAAGATACGAATGGACTAACTTTTGCCATTTCCAAGTTTTGTAATAACAAGATTTTTGGTCATATGACATTCGATGTCACTGAGAGGTCCGAGCTTTCTGCACTTGCAGCTACTGTACTCTAAAAAGAGCAGCTGAAGACAAAAGCTGGAGGGACGTTGAAGAAAGCAAAAGATTTGGATACTTTTTGAAAGGTGTTTTTAAAAAGCTGGTTCAACTTTAGGGTATATTGAAACTGAATGTACTTTCCGTCTGGTTTTAAGATCTTTTCAATCTCTTGAAAAATACACGCAATTTCAGTTTTTTCAAAATTTGCAAGGGGAAGTCCTGAGACGACAAAATCAACTTTATCATCTCCTAAAAGGGTGCTGATATCAAGTGCTGAAGCTTCATGAAGAGTAAATTTTTTATCCGATTCAAACTTTTTAAGCTCTTTGCAGAATAAAGGGTTAATTTCTATGCAAACTAGCTCTGATTTTTGGTGCATTTGGCTAAGCATCGACTCAGTCATACAGCCTGTTCCTGGGCCTAGTTCTAAAATTCTTAAAGGTTTTGAAAAGTCAATACCCTTCAACATCTTACAGGTTAGAGCTTTAGAGCTTGGAAGGACAGCTCCAGTGTGTTTAAAGTTTGTGAAAAACTGCTTTAGAAAAAATGATTTATTCATTAGAATGAGTTAATTCCCTGGATTTTTATATAAAAGGGTAACAGCTTATAGCTTTAATGGCCAGTTAACGGAAATTAAAGGAAATAGTTGTCAAAAATGCCCTTTTATGCTATAATACTACTGGGGGTGTAATGGCTTCGACTAAGGTTCGAAGTATTGATTGCATGCGGAGGATGTCAGTGGGCCTCCTAAATCATCTGACAAAAGCATAATTGCTAAAAATAATTCCAAAGTGGCCGGTTCAATCGGAAGATTTGACGCAGGTGCTGAAAGAATGGCAGCGTAAGCTTAACCGCTTATAATGCCCGACACGTTGAAGTTGGACCAAGGGCTCTAGCATTGTCGTCATTTTCTTGGTGTGAGCCTAACGAGTTTTATTTTTTATAATTAGGTTCGAGAAACAAAAAAGTCGGTTTGCTTCTTATGGGGCATCTCACATGGGAGCAAGTCGTAAAATTGAGATGCTAAGCATGTAGAGATTAATATGGAGCTCGCTTAGGACGAGAGTTCGATTCTCTCCACCTCCAATTCGTTGGACAATCCTTAAAGTTTGTTATCGTTTTAAAGGGTTTATGTGCTTGTAATGAGAGGCTTAGGTCTCTCATCTGCAAGTTCTAAAACACTAAATTCAAAAGCCCACGCTTTTTGTCTAGTTCAGAACTTTCAAAAATGTCCCTAACACGTGCAGCCAAATTGAGTACCATGTTTGGTGTCACATAAAAGCACTGCTCTGCTTTTTCATTCCTTTTTATTTCATCGATGATTTCTATCTGAGGAGCCTTATATTTTCTCACCTTCTCAAGATACATCTTTTCATCAATCACTCGATCTAGCTTATCATCATAAATCTGACCGATACTATACCAATACAACGTTGAATTTTACCTTTCTAGTTTAGTGCTATTTAAGGAAAATCCGGATCAAATCTAGAAATGTAGTAATCCAATTTATATCAAATGACCGATCTAGAAGTTATAAATACTTCTCTGGTTTTTGGTTCACTTTTATACTCAAACAAAGTAATAAATTAAATTATCTTGTTGTATTTTCAAATCGTTGACATGTAACTGGGCCCCAATAAGGATCTATAAATGTATACTCCTTGAAGTCTCCTGAATTGTAATTGCTAATAGTTTTTATCCAAAAGTTCCTTGCTTTATCAGCACCTTCTATTTGACGAACTTGCCATTTTCCAGGATATGCATCAAAAACAGCAAATGCCATTTTTTCACCTATTCCTTTACCCCGAAAAGCAGGAATAACATAAAATTCAAAAATGTCCAAATACCCTGTATTGCTGCCCTTCACACAAAAGCCAACAATTTCATCCTTCTCTAACCAATAAAAACCTTCGTTCGGAGATTTCCAATCATAATCAAGAGGATATTTTCCAACTTGATTTTTCTTTTTTCCAGTAATAGAAGCAAATTCCCCTTCATAATCCTGGATAAGTTGATCAAAAATGGATGAATTTAAATAGGTTATTTTTTTAAGCATTTAATCCTTTTGATTTTTTATATATAGAGTTTTTAACAATCCTATGTCCTTTCAGTCGGCTTTCTCTCTATATTCTAGCTTACGCTTTTCATGAAATTACCCATATCGCTAAAGATCATTATTTAAAAGGTTTATGTAAAAATATCCCCACCTGTTGAAAAGATCGTGCTCACTGAATCTAAGGAAAGAGTCTAACTTTTCCTCTTAATGATTTTATCATCTGTTTGTCAACATATTGGAAAAAGAGTGAGAAATTTTCTTGATCAAAATGTCATTACCGTAGGTGGATTCGCATAAAAACTGAGACATTTTTCCGAATCAAAAGTTCTGGACGTGTCTCTCCAGCCGCATATGTGATCAAGTTTTCAGAGGCTTCAGAAAGCTTTTTTTAATTAACTGATAGTAAATAAGAAGTAAAAAAAATGGGAGAACATCCCCCCATTTTTTATATTTAATGAACAGAAAGCTGGTATGCTATCCTTCCGCCTCAGTTGTCCTTCTGTCAAGGATGAACATTGCAGGGTTTCTAGTTATAGCTGCCATAGCCATACTTCCACCTTTCTTTTCACGTGGCGCTGCCTTTGGAGTTTGTACCATACTAGCAGCCCCAACTTTTTCAAGTCTTGATCCATCAGTAGATACTTTTAGGCCTACATGTTTTGTAAACTTTCGTAGAGGTTCTTTTAAATCCGCCACAAGTTTAGTAAATTTTGCCTGATGTAGCCTTGCTTGTACGATAGGAGCTTTTAGAGATTGTATCCTTGCTTTAATCTGAGACACAGTTTCAATAGTAGCACCTTCAACACTAGCAAAAATCCCATCTAACTCCTCAATAAGTGAACTAATTGATTGCAGTGCTGCAGGATTTCGATCAGAAAAGAGCTTCAAGTGTCTTTCCAATTCTTTTGCACAAGTATAAAGCTTTCGAAAACGATCTTGAATGTCTTGGAGATTTGTATTAGCACTACTCATTACTGTTTCAATGTAGCATCGAAGAGTGTTTGAAACTACCTGAGGATCATCATCTTTGAGGATTTCAATCTCTGGTGGATAGAATTTGAAAGTGATAACCCCCTCTTTAGGACTCATGGTCTGAGTCTCATAGATAGTTGCAGCCTTTTGATGCTTAGTGGCTTCTCGTAACTCTTTCATGCACACTGCTGCCTGATTAAATTCATGAGAAAAACCAGAAAAGTACTCATTCAGGTCGTTGGCTTGCTTTTCCGCTGCCCGTGAACTTTCAACACCTTGTTTGTAGGAGTTAAATAGGGTATTAGCAAACTCTAGCCAGTTACTCTTAGAAATCTTAGTAACATCTGCAACATCAGCACAGCCTCTCAAGTTTTCTTCTCCTAGTTTTTGTAGTTTCTCATACATTGAAAATGCCTGATGTAACGGGCTTCTTTGAGTTGCCGTAGGCCTACCTAACACAGG
>JAAZZY010000091.1 GCA_014239035.1 Chlamydiia bacterium | reverse complement strand
GGAGAAGTTGTCGATAAATTTATTGATCAAATCACTCCCCATTTAGAAGAAGGGGATATTATTATCGATGGAGGCAATAGTCACTATCAAGATTCAGAGCGTAGGTTAAAAGCACTAGAAAAAAAAGGGATCCTCTTTATTGGTGCAGGAGTATCTGGTGGAGAAGAAGGAGCACGATTTGGGCCATCGATTATGCCTGGTGGTAGCCCAAAAGCATGGGAACATGTTGCGCTGATCTTTCAGAGCATTGCTGCAGAAGTAGAAGATCTTCCATGCTGTGACTGGGTTGGAAATGGAGGCTCGGGTCATTTTGTAAAAATGGTTCATAACGGAATTGAATATGGAGATATGCAGCTCATTTGTGAGGCGTATCACCTTCTTCGTGGAGCTCTAAACCTCTCTACTGATGAGATCAGTGTGATTTTTGATCAGTGGAATAAAAAAGAACTTAACAGCTATCTCATTGAAATTACCCGTGATATCTTAGCGTTTAAATATGAAGATAACCATCCTCTTGTAGATAAGATCCTTGATGTTGCCGGGCAAAAAGGAACTGGAAAGTGGACAGGGGTTAATGCTCTCGAATTAGGTGTGCCTTTAACGCTTATTGCAGAGTCGGTATTTGCTCGCTACTTATCTAGTATGAAAGAAGAAAGAGTTACAGCATCAGAGCTTTTAAAAGGACCAAATCCTGAGTTTAAGGGCGATAAGCAAGAGTTTGTTAATCAAATTTTTGAAGCTTTATATGCTTCAAAAATTATCAGCTATGCTCAAGGCTTTATGCTCTTAAAAGAAGCTGCAAAAGAATATAATTGGGAGCTTAATTATGCTCAAATTGCCTTTATGTGGAGAGGTGGATGTATTATTAGAAGCTCTTTCTTGTCAGAGATTACTAAAGCCTATCAAAAAGATTCAAAGCTCTCAAACTTGCTCTATGATTCATTTTTTAAAGACGCTATTGAAAAAGCACAAGGCTCTTGGAGACAGGTGGTTCATCATGCTGTAACACTTGGCATCCCAGTTCCATCCTTTAGCGCTGCTCTATCCTTTTATGATGGTCTTCGTACAAAAAATCTTCCTCAGAATTTACTTCAGGCTCAGCGGGATTATTTTGGTGCCCACACTTATGAAAGAGTAGATAAAGAGCGTGGAAAATTTTTCCATACAAATTGGACAGGTAGAGGCGGAACTATTTCAGCAACGCATTATAACGCATAACAAAAGGCCCTTATATGATTATAGATCGAGTGAAATCTTTTTTTGATTGGTTTGAAATTAGCCCAGAGCGTAGGCACACACTTGAGCTTATTGCAGAAGAGGCAGCCCTTATTTCAGAGGGGATGACCCACCTTAAAGATTATTTAGCGCTCGCTGCTCTCTTAGAATTTTCAAAACCAAAGCAAATCTTTGAGATCGGGACCTATAAGGGTGTGACCTCTGATTTTTTCTTGCAGATTTTGCCTGAGTGCAGGGTTACATCTATTGCTTATATCAGTCCAAAAAGAGAATTCTTTAAAAAGAAGTTCAATAACTCTGAGCTTACTTTTGAGGAAATAGGAAGTTTTGTGGTTAAAGAGCGAAGGGATCGTTTTGTGCAACTCGTTGGCAACTCTCATGATCTTATTGCAAGTGAAATCAAAAGAAAGTTTGGTGAGATGGACATGGTTTTTATTGATGGAGATCACTCTTTAAAAGGTGTCAAAGAAGATACGGAACTTGCAATTGAGCTTCTTAGTGAAAATGGAACCATCGGATGGCATGATGCTAATCCTAAAGATCAGTATTGCCACGTGCGCAAATACCTTGAAAATCAACTAGAAAAACCTACACTTGCAACATACGATGACTATATTGGTGGAATTGCCTGTTGGAATCAAAAAATTGAAGAAAAACTTAAAACTCTAACGCATGTCTAAACAAGATCCTAAATACATTAGAAACTTTTCAATAATCGCCCACATCGACCATGGTAAATCTACCATTGCAGATCGTTTAATTGAACTGACAAGCACAGTATCCAAAAGAGAGATGCAAGAGCAGCTTTTAGATGACATGGATCTTGAGCGTGAGCGTGGTATTACCATCAAAGCTCACCCTGTGACCATGACCTATAAATCTCAAGATGGCCATACCTATCAGATTAACTTTATTGATACTCCAGGGCATGTTGATTTTTCATATGAAGTCTCTAGATCTTTAGCTGCCTGTGAAGGAGCGCTTTTAGTTGTTGATGCTTCTCAAGGAGTGCAAGCACAAACGCTTGCTAATGTCTTTTTAGCTGTAGAGCATAACCTAGAGATTCTCCCCGTACTTAATAAAATTGACTTAGCTCAAGCAGATCCTCAAGATGTGAAGAATCAAATTGAAGAAGTCATAGGACTAGACACCTCTCAGTCAATTGAATGCTCAGCAAAAACAGGCAAGGGAGTCGATCTTATTTTAGAAAAGCTTCTAGAGGTTGTTCCTCCACCAAAGGTTATTGATGATGGATATCTAAGGACTCTTGTTTTTGACTCTCACTATGATCCTTATAGAGGAGTGATGGTCTATATACGTGTGATTAGTGGCACAGTGAAAAAGGGGACTCCTATTTTGATGATGGCCACCCAAAAGAAATTTGAAGTTTTAGAAGTGGGCATCTTTGCACCAGATGAAAAAGCAACAGAAGAACTCTCTGTTGGCGAAGTGGGCTATATGATCGCTAACATCAAAAACTCTCACGACATTAAAGTTGGCGATACCATCACTTATCAAAAAAATCCGGTATCTGAGCCATTAAAGGGCTTTAAAGAAGTAAATCCTGTTGTTTTTGCAGGAATCTACCCTGTAGACACCACAGACTTTGAGGCGCTTCGTGATGCGCTCTCTCGCCTGCAGCTCAATGACTCTGCTCTATATATAGAGCAGGAAAGCAGTCAAGCCCTTGGGTTTGGCTTTAGATGCGGCTTCCTAGGTCTGCTTCACCTCGAGATCATTTCAGAGCGTATCATTAGAGAATTTGATTTAGATATAGTAATTACTGCACCCTCTGTTGTCTATCGCATTACGTTAAATGGTGGAGAGCAAAAAGATTTAGACAACCCCTCATACTACCCAGATCCAACTCAGATCCTAAAAATAGAAGAGCCCTGGGTTGAGTGTCATATCATGACTCCATCCGACTATATGGGCGCTATTATGAATCTTGGAAATGATAAAAGAGGGGACCTAGTTAAAACCGAAAGTGTAGGGGAGACCCGACTCTTTCTAACCTATCATTTCCCGCTCAATGAAGTAGTTACTGATTTTAATGATAAATTAAAATCAGCAACAAAAGGTTATGCTTCTTTTGATTATGCCTTCCATGAATACAAAAAAAGTGACATCATCAAGCTTGAAGTGAAAGTTAATGCAGAATCTGTAGATGCTTTTTCTTGTTTAGTTCACCGCTCCAAAGCAGAAGCCAAAGGACGAGTGATTTGCGCTAAGCTTAAAGACGTGATTCCAAAACAGCTTTTTAAAGTGCCTATTCAAGCAGCAATCGGTGGTAAAATCATAGCTAGAGAAACAATCTCTGCGATGGGCAAAAATGTTACCGCCAAATGCTATGGGGGGGATATCTCACGTAAGCGTAAGCTCTGGGAAAAACAGAAGAAAGGTAAAAAGCGTATGAAAGAATTTGGGAAAGTCAGCATCCCTCAAAGCGCCTTTATGGAAGTTCTTAAGAGCTAACTTCGATTAAAAAATTATTTTATTAGTTTGAGGGACTTTCTATGCTCTTTATTGAGCTTGCCTTGAGGTATTTCGTTGTAGGTCTCCTTGATAGAGAAGTGGCGTGAGAGCTTTTTAGGAACCTTTTCAAGCAGCGGCTTAATGCTAGGGTAGAATTTGCTTAGGGATGTCATAAAATCTTTGTGAGAGCGTCCCTGGCGATATTCTGGAGTTTTTTGAGGGAGCTTTAGTAAATTTATTTTTTTGATGTCATAATCCCAGAGAAAGGATGTATGTAAGAGCCATCTATCTTTGCGGATATAGAGGGCGTTGCCCCCAATTTTTTTATTTTCCATGACATAGTCGTTCTCATTAAGATCGAAGTGCTCATGATCAAAAACTTCTTTGTAGAAGTTTTTGCCCCAATTTAAAATAGGCTTTGGGTAGCAATCAGTATCAGTATCTTCTTTGTTGCAGATAAAAGTGATAAAAAGGGTTTTTTGGTCCACATAGACAGTTCCGCCTCCGCTAAATCTTTTAATAATAGGTACTGGGTTATTTTGCAAATGATCCAAATGAATCATCTCTTCGGGTGTCGATGAAATGCCCAGTACAATAGCATCTGGCGAACCCATGTTAACTATACACCAATTTTCGTTGTCTGCCCGAAGTAGTGCTTCTTCTAAAGCTAGTTGGTCATAAATAGGACACCCATCAAGGTAAATGAAATTAATATCTGTTTGATTCATTTATACCTTTTGAGTCTACTGCCACCATCAATACTGAAATATCAGCAGGGGAGACACCGGCAATACGAGAAGCCTGTCCCAAATTCTCGGGGTTGTATTTTTCTAATTTCTCTGCAGCTTCATTACGAAGTCCTATAATAGAGGAAAAGTTAATATTTTTGGGAAAAAAAAGCTTTTCTAAGTGATCAAACTTATTTATCTCCGTAAGCTGTCTTTTAATGTAGCCTTCATACTTAATATTGAGCTCAATTTGCTTCTCAATATCATTTGAGTAACCTACTAATTTATCCGGGTACCTTTCTTTCATAATCTGGTAGTTCATTTCTGGTCTAGCAAGGACTTTCTTAAAGGAATACCCTTTTGAATCAATTTCTGTAAAGAGTAGTGATAATCTCTTAATCTCAGTTTCAATTACGTGTTTTTTATATCTTAGGCGATTCATCTGTACTTCATTGATAAGTCCATGCTCATATCCGTAAGATCGGAGTCGAAGGTCAGCGTTATCTTGTCGAAGTAAAAGTCTGTATTCAGCGCGTGATGTAAACATGCGGTAAGGCTCTTCTAGCTCTTGCCTTATTAAATCATCGATCATAACACCTATATAGGCCTCTGATCGTTTTAGAATAAAGGGCGGTTTGTTTTCAATGGCAAGCACAGCATTAATGGCAGCCATGAGTCCTTGTGCTGCTGCTTCCTCATATCCTGTAGTGCCATTGATTTGACCTGCAAGATATAGGCCTTTAATCTTTTTGCTTTGCAATGTGGAGTCAATTTGACCCGATATTACATAATCATATTCTATGGCATACGCTGGGCGCATCATACGCGCATTTTCTAGCCCTGAAATGCTATGGAGTAGTTCAAGTTGTACATCACAAGGAAGTGATGTAGAGATGCCATTAACATAGACTTCTTGAGTATCTAAACCCTCTGGTTCTAAAAAGATTTGGTGGCGCTCTTTATCACTAAAGCGAACAACTTTATCTTCAATAGATGGGCAATATCTTGGTCCCACGCCTTCTATTTTGCCACTGTAGAGGGGAGAGCGGTGCAAGTGTTTTTGAATGATTTCTTTACTTTTTTTTGAAGTATAAGTGATGTAGCAGCAGATTTGCTTTAGTCTTTCATTTTGTATAGGATCAAAAGAAAAATAAATCCCATCTTCTCCTTTTTGCTCTTCTACTTTGGATAGATCGATGCTCTTTAAATGAATGCGCGGAGGAGTGCCAGTTTTAAGCCTTGCAAGAGTAAAGCCTAGGTCCATTAAGTTTTTAGAGATGCCAGTAGCTGCACCATCTCCAGCTCGCCCTCCTTGAAAATTAACTTCACCAAGGTGCATGAGCCCTCGCATAAAGGTACCTGCAGACAAGATTACGCTCTTTGATTGATAAATAATCCCTTCTTTGGTTTTGACACCTCTTATTTGATTATCTTCAACCCAAAGCTCTTCTGTTGTTCCTTGGATAATATCGAGGTTAGTAGTTTCTTCAAGTAAACTTTTGACTTTGAACTGATAGGCCACTTTGTCAGCTTGAGCACGAGGAGCCCAGACAGCCGGACCTTTGGAGGCGTTGAGCATGCGATATTGGATGCCACATTCATCAGTAACTTTTCCCATTAGGCCACCGAGTGCATCGATTTCACGCACCATATGACCCTTGCCAATTCCACCAATTGCAGGATTGCAACTCATTTTGGCAATAGTATCAAGATTCATTGTAAGTAAAAGAGTAGACGCACCCATTTTGGCTGCAGCATG
>JAAZZY010000090.1 GCA_014239035.1 Chlamydiia bacterium | reverse complement strand
GAGACTTTTGAAAAACTAATATGGATTAAAAACTGTTTCTTTTTTGGAATATGAATTATTTGTTTTAGTTTTCATGAAACATTCGCAAAAAATCTTCGATTAGGAAAATCTATACAGAGCAGTTAATTTCTGAAAAAATTATCAAATCTGAAGAGGCACAAGCTCAAGAAGAGGAGTTTAGAGGTAAATTGCAAAAGGCTTTAGATAGCATCAAAGAATTTAAGGATAAAGATCCAGATGAGGGAGATGTCTTGGGGTCTCGTTGGTCTTTCTGGAAAGATTCAAAACTCAAAGATGAAGGTCAGCTTTTTGAAAAAGTGGATACTAAGGTCTCAGTAGAAATTCTAGGCGAGATCGCTACAAAAATGACTGAGATTCCAAAAGACTTTACTCCCCACAAAAAAATAGCGCAGCTTCTTAGCATGAGACGAGCAGCTGTTTTAGATGATCCAAATAATTCGATCTTAGATTGGGGTGTTGTTGAGAACTTGGCTTACGGATCACTACTATTAGAGGGTTATCCTATTAGAATTTCTGGAGAAGATTCTAGAAGGGGGACTTTTAGTCACCGACATGCGGTGGTTGTAGATCAGACTAATTCAAACGATTATTACCCTCTCAACCATTTAAAAGAAGAGCAAGGAAAACTCGAGGTTTATGATTCGCTTTTATCTGAGTATGGTTGCCTTGGATTTGAATATGGCTATAGTATCTCTACAGCTAAAGGTCTCGTTGCCTGGGAGGCTCAGTTTGGGGATTTTGCAAATGGAGCACAAGTTATAATAGATCAGTTTATTACTTCAGGTGAAAGAAAGTGGTCAAAAGCGAGCGGCTTGGTAATGTTACTACCACACGGTTATGAAGGCCAAGGTCCCGAACACTCCTCAGCGCGTATTGAACGTTTTTTGCAGCTCACCGGCGACAACAACGTTATTTTGGCAAACCCAACAACGCCAGCGCAGCTTTTTCATTTGCTTCGCCGTCAAGTGCTAAAGCCTTATCGAAAACCCCTTATTGTATTTACACCCAAAGCATTACTTCGGCATAAGAGGTGTACATCTTCTGTAAAAGATCTCTCCGATGGACAGTTTGAATTTTTCTTAGATGATCCAAGTGCTCCTAAAAAGGTGACTAAACTCGTTTTTTGTTCTGGCAGAATTTACTATAATTTATTAGAAGAAAAAGAAAAGCTTGGCCGATCAGATATGGCAATTATTAGACTAGAGCAGCTCTATCCATTAGATCAAGAAGGTCTTAAGAATATTATAGGCAAGTACAAAGAATTTAAAGAATGCCTATGGGTGCAAGAAGAGCCCAAGAATATGGGATGCTGGTATTACATCAGACCTATTTTAAGAAAGGCTTTGCCAGGTTCACATGAACCCAAATATATCGGTAAGGAAAAACAGGCATCCTCAGCAACAGGTTCACATAAAAGGCATGTTATTAGGCTAGAAAAAATACTAAAAGATCTCTTTGAAGGTTAAGTATGAGCACAGAAATTAAAATCCCATCACTTGGAGAGTCTATTAGCGAGGCGACCATCGGCGCTATCTTAGTGCAAAGTGGCTCGGTGGTCTCAGTTGATCAAGAGATTGTAGAGATCGAAACCGAAAAAGTAAATCAGGTGCTCTTTGCTCCAGTTGCCGGAACTTTAAATCTAACGATCAAAGAAGGGGATACAGTAACTATTGGGCAAGTTATTGGCTCAGTAGACCCATCAGCTGCAAAAGCAGCTCCACCTCAAGAAAAAGAGACTCCTCCTCAAAAAGAAGAAGTAAAGCCGCCACAAGAGGCCCCACCTCAAGAACAAACGCCTTCTCCAAAGGAAGAAACGCCTGAGGAGAAAAAAGATAATGAGCCTGCAGTATTTGATGAGATCCGTAAATCTCCTGAGGCCTTTATCGAAGAACTTCGAGCTCCAAGTTCTCCTGCGCAAGCACCTAAGGCTATCGAAAACCCTCTTAACGAGGTCCCAGTGCAAACAGGAGCGCGTGAAGAGCGCAAAAGGATGCCTAAAATTCGTCAGACGATTGCAAGGCGCCTTGTTGATGCCAAGCAGACCATGGCTCTTCTAACCACGTTTAATGAAGTAGATATGTCCTCTGTTATGGATTTTCGTAAAAAGCATAAAGGGGCTTTTGAAAAGCAGTATGGCGTGCGCCTTGGCTTTATGTCTTTTTTCATAAAAGCCGCAGCCAATGCTTTGAAAAAGTTTCCTCAAGTCAACGCCTACATTGATGGAGAAGATTTTGTTTTTAGAAAATATTATGACATTAATGTAGCTATTAGCTCTGATCGTGGACTTGTTGTACCTATCATAGAAAATTGTGATACGCTCTCTTTTGCTCAGATTGAGCAAAAGATTGTAGATCTAGCAACGCGTGCCAAAGAAAGTAAAATTTCGATGGATGAAATGCGCTCAGGTGGCTTTACAATAAGTAATGGGGGAGTCTTTGGCTCCACATTTTCAACACCTATTGTAAACCCTCCACAGAGTGCTATACTAGGGATGCACCGCATTGCAGAAAGGCCATACGTTGTCGATGGGAAAATAGTCATTCGCCCAATCATGATTTTAGCACTATCTTATGATCATCGCATTATAGATGGGCAAGAAGCTGTTTCATTTCTTGCCCAAATTGTCAAAGTTATTGAAGACCCGGCCACTCTTTTAATAGATCTTTAGAAATCCCAGTTATAGCGAAGATAGACAGCATGGATTTGAATATGGCTTAAAATGTCTGCTCTGTATCCGACTGTGAATAGAGAATCATCACACTTTCTCACTAAACACTCAGCAGAAAGCGAGAGCTGGTTTGCGATCTCATGATAGCTAATCACACCAAATTTATTTTCACAAGGAATATTGAGTTGATAAAGACTAGAGGTATAAGTGCCACTTGTCATCGGGATATTCCCGAGCCAGCCCACGTAGATACTAGGTCCGAAGCAAAAGTTTTTATGCTCAAACTCTTTGATGATCTTCAACCCACCATTTGGTTGAAGAAAAACACTAAGCTTTTGCCTGACGGTTAAATTAATGAAGTTTGACGCGCCTTTTTCGCTGTAGCGCTCTTCAAAAAGGTTAACATAGTTAAAAGAAATCTCGGGCTGAATGTAAACGCCTTTATGTTCCCCAGCTTTTAATTTTGCTCCTATATCAATTCTGCAAAGAGTATTGTAGCTCTTGTGATGATTTTTTGCATTTGTGTCGATTGTAGCAAATTGAATATGTCTTTTGACGTTATAAAAATCTATACTGCCCTGGATTAAAAAGTTAAAGTAGGCAGTACCATTAGAAAAACCAATAGATGGAGCGCAGTAAACACTGTCAGCCTCTGCATCTCCTGCATCTTCTCTCCAAAATAAATTGCTGTGTGTGTAGCCTGCAGCTAAAGAAAAAATAGAGCTTTCGGAGGTTTGTGAGCTAAAGCCTGTTGCTGCGCCGTAGCTGTAGAGGTCAAACCCTATTTGGTCTTGGATACCTTTTTGTTTATATAAAAAGCCAATAGGGTCTACCCAAAAAGTAAGGCCTGAATTCGAAGCTGCAGGCGGTGTGCAGTTGCAAAATAGATTTTTAACATGCTGCGTCATTACACCGGCCATATGGATATTGTTTTGAAATCCTGAGAGAGCTAGGCTGCCATAGATTGCAGGACATAGTTCCACAAGATCGATTGGGAAGTTTTGAGCAGATAAAGCTGCAAGCTGTATTTGAAGGCTCAATAGATTTGGATCTTCACCCACATCACAAAAAACATAATCAGCTACCCTGCGAGCATTACCCGTTAAATCGCTAAGAGGAACTGGGAGCACAGCAGCAGATGCTGTAATACGAAGAAAGGCACTATCTCCATTATATTCTAAAATAAAATTTAAGGCTGAGTTATCAATTATATTGTCAAAGGTTGTTCCTCCAAGTCCTCCAGCGGCTCTTAAAATTCTGTAGGTCGTATTTATTGTGTAGATGCCAGGTTCTGGACGCGGTATCACAGATCCAGCTAAAGTTGCTGTTCCAGTAATTTCAAGAAGATCTGACTGGCCAGCTGCATTAAGTTCTGTAACAAGATTTCCTGCACCAGTTTGAATGTAGTTGCCCACAATATTTAAAGTTCCTATTGAGTTTCCCGGATCCACCACCGCTGCATTTGTTGTAGCTCCAACAGTGCCTGTTCCTTGAAGGGTCCCATTTGCAGTCACTGACATGGTTCCTGCAATTGTTCCGTTAACTTGTAGTATTCCAGCAGTAACAGAAAGATCACCACCATATGCTGGAGAGTTTCCAGAAAGTATAAGGGCACCCCCTCCAGTTTTATTTACAGTAGCTCCTGCAGCACCAGTGATCACGCCAGCATAGGTACCTGTAGCTGTTTGATTGAAGGTAAGGATATTTGTCCCAACAGCGATGTCTCCTTGCAAACTAGATGAATTGCCTCTTAGAGTCCCTCCTGTGATGGTTGTACCTCCTGAATATGTATTGTTTCCAGTAAGAATAGAGGTTCCAGTTCCTTGTTTGGTAATGCCTCCCGTTCCAGAAATAACTCCACTGAATGTGTCAGTTTCAGTAGCAGTTCCGTAAACAAGTGTCTTTGCTCCAAGAGAGATAGTTGTACCCACATTTCCTCGCAAGTCCAAAATAGTTGTAGAAGCGGGAGTAATTCCTGAAATATCAAACCTTCCGTTCGCAATTATAAGGACAGACGATGATGAAATTGATCCTACGCCTGTAAGTGCTATAGACCCAGTCTCTCTAATTATTGTTTCTCCGGTATAATCATTGGCAGCTGTTAACGTTAATGTGCTGACATCATCTTTTATAAGCTCTCCAGTACCTGAGATTACTTGATTGAAGGAGCTATCTAATGTTTGAGTAAAACTGAGAAGGGCGTTATTTGTTATTGTTCCTGTAAGGCCTGCTGTACTTCCTTTGAATTCAAATTCTCCAGCTGATATAGTTGTGGTTCCTCCGTAAGTGTTGTCTCCGCTAAGAATAGAGGTTCCTGTTCCTTGTTTGGTAATGCCTCCCGTTCCAGAAATAACTCCACTGAAGGTTTGAGTCGCAGTTGCAGTTCCGTAAACAAGAGTTTTATTGCTTCCAAGTGTCACATTCCCGGAACCAGAGAGATTGCCTATAGTTGTCGTCCCAGCAGCAATGTTACCAATGCTAAAAGTAGCACCTGCTGCAATAGCTACAGAACCAGTATTGGATAAAGCGCCAGCACCGCTGAGTTCTAGTATTCCAGTGCTTATTGTAGTTCCACCAGAGTATGTGTTTGTTCCGGTAAGTGAAACTGTATTGGCAGCTGTTATTCCCCAATCGACAGAACCATTGCCTGAAATAACTGTTCCTACTGTCTCCGTTGCAGTATTAGTTGTGGTCATAGAGCAATTTGTGTCCAAATTTAAAGTTCCCAGCCAGCTAACGGTGCTACCATCAAGGAATTCTATTGTAGTGGTATCGGTACCTGTAAGGCTATAATTGGGGGAGCCTGGAAAATTTTCGTTGGTTACTCCATTAAGTCTTAATTTTCCTGGTCCCGTTAAATTTATATCACCTGCAAAGCTTAAGGTGCCAGCTGCCAACTGTGGAAAAAAACCAAGACTTGAATTTGTGCTTGCTGCTAAACTCATGTTTACATTGAGACCACTTGTAAAAATAATGCTGGAGTTGTGACCTTTTCCTAAATATAATTCGCCATGATTGTTAAAAGTGATAGTTCCAGCGGTATTTCCAGCACCTTCAATTATGAAGGTTCTTGCTACATTGGAGTCAGAGGGGTATATACCTATAACTGTCCCATCTGTATAGTCAATGACGATTCCGGCTACTTGGATGTCTTGACTACTTGTTAAGGTTCCATTTGGGCTAGTTATTGGAAAAGTAGCGACATCAGTACTACTATTTGGAAACGCATCACTCCAGTTAGCGTTATTATTCCAGGTATTATCACCTGAAACATTGGTAGTCCAAGTAGCAGATGCAGAAAAAAGAGGTGAAAAGTGGAGTAATAGTACCAGAAAGAGGCACGCTAAAAACTTTTGTTTTGAAAATAGGGAATGTTGCATTTAGCTGCTATCTTTACCCAAGGTTTATAATCTTTCGGGTTTTAACATAGTAGTAGGAATGATTCAAATTTTTATTTTGATTTAATCCACATTTTTTCGCTAAAGTCATAGCCTTTGTAACAATAAGAGAAAATTTATGTCTGAAGAATATGATGTCATTGTAATTGGAGCAGGGCCGGGTGGGTATGTGGCTGCAACCCTCTTAAGGAGGTCCCAGTGCAAACAGGAGCGCGTGAAGAGCGCAAAAGGATGCCTAAAATTC
>JAAZZY010000008.1 GCA_014239035.1 Chlamydiia bacterium | reverse complement strand
AGAGCTTTGCGAAAATTTGCAAGAACTGTATCTAAAGCAGAATAAATTTTTGAGTCAATTTGGCATCCTCTTATTTAGCTCATTAACCTCTAATATATCTTTAAAGGTAATCAAAGCGCCCTTCATATCTATATTGTTGAGAAGGGGCAAATACAACTTATTGATCAAGAAGATGATGTACTAATTGAACTCTCTGAAGGAGATCTCTTTGGAGATGAAGCTCTTTTTAATGACCAGCTTCACAAATACCACGCCAAGAGCATCACAAAAAGCTACCTCTTAACGCTGACCAAAAAGCACTTAACTGCCATTATCTCAGAATGCCCATCTGTTGCAATTAATTTACTCGAGGCCTTTGCTCGACAAATTACTTTTAGACATGCAACATCTTAGGGCAAAACGAAACCCCTAATTAGACAAGCCAATTAAGGGATATTAACTAGAAACTAAATTTAGCCTTCTTGCTTTTTGTTGCGAATATACTCAATAACATCGCCAACAGTCTTAAGCTTCTCAGCATCTTCTTCAGAAATTTCGAAGCCGAATCTTTCTTCAAAAGTCATAATTAACTCTGTTAAATCTAGTGAATCCGCATTCAAATCTTCAACAAAAGATTTGCTTGCATTAACTTCTGAAGCATCTATACCTAATTGCTCTACAACGATGTCGATGACTTCTTTTTCTAATGATTGTTGTTCTGTTGACATTCTTACCTCGAATTTACTTTAAACAATAATAATAAAATTACATGGTCATTCCACCGTCAACCGGCAGAACTTGACCTGTGATATAATTTGCTCCTTCACTCGCTAAAAAAAGAGCGACTTGAGCGACTTCTTCTGGCCTTCCAATTCTTCTCATTGGAATAGCTTTTAAAATTTCTTCTTTGACTTTGTCTCCAAGTGTATCTGTCATACCTGTTTCAACATACCCCGGAGCGATACAATTTATAAATATATTTCTACTTGCAAGCTCTTTGGCTAGCGACTTAGTCACACCAATAATTCCTGATTTAGAGGCTGCATAATTAACCTGGCCTGCATTTCCTGTCAAGCCGACAACTGAAGAAATATTGATGATTTTACCACTACGAGCTTTCATCATAGGTCTAATGACAGCTTTACTCATGTTGTAGACAGATTTCAGATTCACTTCTAAAACGCGATCCCAGTCAGCTTCACACATGCGCATTAAAAGACCATCTTTGACAATCCCAGCGTTGTTGATCAGAATATCAATTGTTCCAAATTTATCTATAACCTGGTCGACCGCTTCTTGTACTTTTTGAGTGTTTGATACATCTACAGAGATAAAAAAAGCATCTTGAGAAGTGTTGGCTTTGATTTCATCAACAACCTTTTGTCCCCGCTCGAGGTTTGTTCCAAACACTGCAACGTCTGCGCCTTGTTCAGCAAGCTTAATCGCAATAGCCTTTCCAATTCCAGCTGTTGCCCCTGTAACGATTGCTTTTTTACCTTTTAACATACAAACACCTCTCCCTAGCTAGTGGCTAGGACTTGATTTTTCAATAATTCTAAATCTTTTACGGAATTTATGCAGCAAGTTTGTCCACTTAGCCCCATTCTTTTATTTAATCCACTCAAAACCCTTCCACATCCAATCTCAATAAAAGATTCGACACCATTTGCTGCCATTTCCCCAATTGAGGCTTGCCAGCGCACAGGATTTGTAATTTGGAGTATTAAATTTTCTTTAATTTTTGCTAGTTCTCTCTCCTCTAGGCCTGAGACATTCATTATTAATTTCGAATTAGGCTCATTTAGCTCCATCTCCTGTAATAAAAAAGTCATTTGATCTGCAGCAGACTGCATAAACGGACTATGAAATGCTCCAGCAACATTTAAAGGAAGCACTCTTTTTGCTTTAGCCTCTTTTGCTTTAGGCATAAAAGCATCAATTGCAGCATGGGTTCCAGAGACCACCACTTGACCTGGACAATTTATATTAGCGACCCAGATGCCGGGCATATTTAATTCTTTAATAACAGTAAGGACCTCTTCTTCAGTGAGCCCTAAAACAACAGCCATTGTACTTGGCTGATCAGCGCATGCTTTTTGCATGTATGAGCCTCTTGCTTGAATAAGTCTAACGCCCTGCTCAAAGCTGATGACACCGCTAGCTGTAGCTGCACTATACTCACCAAGGCTAAGGCCTGCGCAATAATCAGGTTTAATCTCAGGAAACTCTTGGCCAATAACTCTTAAAACAGAAACGCTTACCACATAAATTGCTAATTGGCAATATTCTGTTTTTGAGAGTTCTTCTAGAGGGCCTTCAAAAACAAGTTTAGCTAAATCAAAGTTTAGGATTTGCGAGGCCTCTTCAAAAGTATCTTTTACCACAGGAAATTGCTCATAAAAATCTTTACACATTCCAACGCTGTGTGATTCGCCTTGTCCTGGAAAAATAAAAGCAGTCTTAGCTTTTTGCATGATAGCCCTCTTAGTTTTAGCCATTAGTTTTGAGTCAGAAGTGATGCACCCCAGGTTAATCCTGCTCCAAAAGCAACTAGAAGGACATTCTCTCCTTTAGCAACTTTCTTATCTTGAACAAGTTCATCTAAGGCAATGGCGACACCTGATGCTGAAGTGTTCCCGTATTTATGAACCGTTTTGTGAACGTTTTCATCTTTAAGTCCAAAACGTTTTGCAATAGCGCTGATGATACGAATATTAGCTTGGTGTGGAACAAGCCATGCTAAATCACTACCTTTAAGATTAAAGCTCTCCAGACATTGTCTGGCAGCAACTTCCATAAGTCGAACAGCATGCTTGAAAACTTCACGCCCTTCCATCTTTAAAAAATGCTGCTTATCTTTTAGAGATTGCTCGCTTGGAGGGATACGACTTCCCCCTCCTGGCAAAATTAAAAGTTCTGCTTGATTGCCGTCTGTTCCAATACTAACATCTCGTATTTCTAATCCTTTGCCCTCATGACTGATAACAGATGCTGACGCTCCATCACCAAAGAGTACGCATGTGTTGCGATCTTCATAATCAACAATAGATGAAATCTTTTCAGAAGCAACAATTAGGATGTTTTTATAGAATCCTGACTCGATATAGCTCTTTGCAATAGAGAGGGCATAAATATATCCAGAGCACGCTGCTTGTAAATCAAAAGCGGCGGCATTTGTAGCGCCGATTTCTCTTTGAATTAGCGCTCCAGTACTTGGAAACAAGTAGTCTGGAGTACATGTTGCAACAATGATAAGGTCTATTTCTAAAGGATCAATGTTACAGTTATCCATAGCCGCTTTTGCTGCATGAATTCCCATGGTAGAAGTATGTTCCTCTTCACTTGCCACTCTACGCTCTTTAATTCCCGTGCGCGTTACAATCCATTCATCTGATGTCTCGACCATGGACTCTAATTCTTTATTCGTTAAAACCTTTTCAGGCAAAAAAGACCCTGAGCCTATAATACGAGCGATTCTCTGATTGTTCACAGCATTCCTCTATTCAAACAAATATATGAGATAATTATACGTGATCCAAGTATTAAATTAAAAGAAACTTATAATTATAAGTATGCCCTTTTAGGGCTCTAAATCTACTTAAACAAAATTTTAATTTAACATTTTTACTTAAAAAAATAGGCTAAGTTTTCAATCTCTTAGCCTAGTTGTAGATTATGCGCTATTCTAGACGGAAAGGAGTTCCCCATCATGTCGAACTCTCCCATAAAAAGGCCCCCTACGCGATGCACTAGGAGTACCAATAGCTGATGCATCTACAAGTCCATCTGGATGGATCACTGGAGCAGCGGGCCGTAAATTTCTGCGACCGACAGTCTGAGCTCTCCTTTTGTCTGGATGAGTCATACTATCTCTTAGAGTTTGCCCAGGTGTTAGGCCAAACAATGCTGCATGCTCAGCCTCAAGATCTGCACCAGAGACCATCTCATCAACCCTATCTTCATCCTCCATAACATCTGCACCATATTCATCCCCTTCAACGAGCCCAAGAGACTCTAAGAAGGCAAGAGCATGCTGATTAATTTCTGAAAAGTCTTCACAAGTGCATACTCCCTCTGCATAAACAAGCTCAAACATGTGTTTATTTTCAGAACTTCCGTCAATAGCATCTTTGAATTTAATGTTTGTTGAATATTGTGACATAAAGTCTTCTTCAACTACTCCATTTCTCACAGCAATAGCTCTTATAACATCAGCGCAATGAACAAGAGTCAACTTATCAACTGCCCCATTAATACGATTACTTGCGGTTGCAATATAACGGTTGATTGTTGCTTGTGGTCGATAAAGCAAAGACTCTCCCTTATGCTGCTCTGCATAAATGGCTTTTGCATATTCTAGTTCCTGTTCATCAGTAACTTCAATGTCAAATAGATCGGGACCATCTGGACTATACCCGACTACAGCAGAATCTTTTTTTATTGCTTCATCTGTGTGACGGTAAGGAGTTCCTATAACTGTTCCAACTGTAGCTTGCTGACCAAGCCAGTACTCTGAAGTTCCAACAGGAGCTAAGCCCATAGCCTCATCTTCAAAGCTAGGAAGGTAAACTCTAGTATTTAAGAAGGCTGCTTCATTTGCGGTAATTTGGTGTGTATCAAATAATTGCTGTATTGCTGCATGAGGAGCTTCAGGATTACGCGGATCAAAAATTACAATTTCTTCTTCTGATTCCCCTTCTGCACCCATAGCACCCATCATCTGAAAAAATAGATCTGCCTGAGCCACTCTACCCCAATGAGCGCATTGACTCTGAAAATCCCGAGTAGCTGCAAACCCATATCCTGCTCCAAGTGTTAAAGCTCCTCCAAATCCTGCAGCTCCTAGTGTTCTCACACCAAATGCCGATGTAGCTTGAACGGTGCCATGCACCGATTGCGGAGCAAGTTGAAGAGCTTGCCCAAATGCATTTGAGGCCCCGTGAACTGAGTGTAAGGGAAGGTGAAATGCTTCAGCAAAAGCGCCCGTTGGAGGTGACGTAGAGCGCAAAAATGGTAGAACTGCCCCTAGGGCTTGTGTAGCAATAAAAGCTCCGCCTGCGATTGTGCCGACTTGAAGGGCCCCACGAGCAGCCCATGGCAACTGACCGTAGCTTACGGTAAGTAAAGATTTGATGGTTCCTATTCTATGTGGTGCAATTGCTCTCGAATAAGGGTGAAAGCCTGCAGCCTGAGGAAGGCTAAAGCTTGTTTCTCCGTAACCTGGTACATAAGGGACTAAAGAAGCCATTTTTTTTCTCCTAAATATATTTTTATTGCAAAGAGATTAGCTTCGGTAGTTAATAAAAATCAATTGATAAAAACTTTTTTAATACACATTAAATCTAAACTTATTTTTTTAATTACTAACCCATAAAAAATTAGACTTTGTTTGAGTAAAGCTTTTCTCTTTCTTGCAATAATGATCCTTCGGTGTTAACATCTCGCGATTAAAAAAATTATTGGGGACCAATCAGACCATGGAAAAATTGAAGAAGGGACATCTAATATTAATAGCAACTGTTGTGCTGCTCACCATTTATAATATTTTGCCAACACTGATCTATTATGCCAAGCCTCTTTCAAAGCCTATCAACCAAAAGCAAGCTCTTCAAATTGCGGAGCAGGCTATAAGCCGCGTTGATGTGATGCAAAAAGAGTCCCTAGGTTGGTTAACCTCTTTTACAAAGCACATAGGTTTAAAGCCCAAATCCATCAATACTATCGACAACAATTCTCAGCTTATTGAACTTTCTTTTTTCAGACCCGAGCAAGCTAAGAAATTTAAATCACTGCTTCCAAGAGCAGGAGCCATGATTCCCTTCACCCCAGCGCAGCTCTCTCTTGCAGCTGATGCTACTGACAATCCCACAAAAGTTATAGTTGAGAGAAGGGTAGGTTTTAGCGCCAAAAAAGAAGAGCTTACCAAATTTATGAGCTACGTTCCACAAAAAGAGAACGATTCTTTTTCAAATGCTTACCAAGATATGGTCAAGGATCGCTTTGCAGAGCTTGCCGTAAGCTTTGCTGGCAAATCTACTCCTGCACAGCTTTTAAGTTCTTTTGCAGAGGCCTCATCAAAAACAACATTTGAAAATGAACTCTTAGATCTCTCTCAAAACATCGTCAGCTACTGTAAAAACTTTGGTGAAAACTCTTTAATAACCAAGAGATATTTTAAGAGCTTTACTCAAACTACCCCAAAGCAAAGCCAGGGCGTCGAATCGTTCATTCAAAGGCTAGAGTCCCTTCAAAAGGGTTTTGCTAAAAAATCAGACGGTCTAAAGGATCAAGATGAAGAGAAAGTAAAGCTTGAAAATGACCAAGAGCTCATTGCATCAACTCTCAAAATTGTAAAGAGGCACGAAAAGACTTTTACAAACGCATTACCTCCTCTTTCGTTCGATGATGCCAAAGCTCAGCTGTCGTTAGAGGCTAACCTCTTAGACATTGGAACGCGCAACCCATTTATTCAATCTTTAGAAATTGATTGGGAAAAGAGCACTATTAGAATTCATTTGCATAACGATCTAAATGAACTTCAAACATCACTTGTCAACTCACAAGAGATGCGCTCCAAAAAAGAGAAATTAAACCAGCTTATCATCAATGAAATTGCAAAAGTCTCTCAAACTTCTAACGAAGTGATAGCACCACTAGAGTCCGGCTATCAAATAGCCTTCAATAAACTTGAAGATACTGAGGGCTATCTCTTAATGGATTTAGCTTATATCGCAAAAGATAAAGTAGAGAAACTTAAAGAGAGAGTTGAAAATTTCTGGAGCCCACAATCTCCTGAATTTGCAGATGGTGCTTTTCCTATATGGGATTACGAGACCTACTGCTCATTAGATGATAGCGAGAAAAAGTTTGGGTTACTTGTCTATGCACCTGTTTTAGATACTAGTGAGCCTCTGAGGGGCTTTGATAACAGCTCTATCTACGTTGTAGCAAAAGGGCTAAACCCCATCCTTCAAAAGTATCAGCAGTACGCCAACTTAGAACAGGCTGAGACTTTTAAAGAGGAATTTACCCAGCTACAAAATATTTTTCGTCAGCAGGGATATCAGTATTCCTTCTTGGCAACTCAAACCGATTTCCCAAAAGAGTTTCATCAAGACTATATCTTTGAAAGCCCAAATTATTTTGCTGACATCTTAGCGGCCACACGTGAGAACTTCTCTGTTCACGGCAACAAGCATTTTGCAACACTTGAGCTCACAAATTTAGAACAGCGCATTATGGCCGCCAATAAAATTGAAGGACAGATGCACGAAGAGCTCATTAAGTGGAAAGAAGACTACCAGGCATCCCTTGTAGATCTTCATGACTCGCAAAGCCGCTTTTTAATCCCTCCACCTAGTAAAAACGTCTTTTTCAGTAACTTACTACTTAATACCAAAGAATACTTTCGCGGAGATAACCGCAAAGTTCTTAAGTGGGGCTTAGATCTCTCTGGTGGAAAATCTATTCGAATAGGCCTTAGAGACCACAATAACCGCCCAATCCTAGATAAAGAAGATCTATCGCAAGGTGCAAATGAGCTCACTCAGCGTGTGAATAAAATGGGATTGTCTGAAGTTGACATTCGCGTTGAAGGCAGCCACATTGCGTTAGACTTCCCCTCTTCAAAAGGTTTATCTGCCTCAGAACTTATCAAAGGCTCTTCAATGTCTTTTCATGTGGTTAATGAAAAGTTTGCTTCAAAAAATTCTCCTTACTTTGCGTCCATGCAAAAATTCTTACAAGAAGTGTGGAATGAAGCAACTATTACCAACAGAAAAGATGCAGAAGGAATCAACTTTATTGCTTACAAGCAACTAGGTGGACTAGATGATGGCCAAGAGATGCAGCCTCGCACAGAGCATGCTAAAGAGCTCTATGAACATGGCTTTAGACTTCCAAATCCACAAGATCCAACAAGCAGCCATGCATTTGAAATGGCAGTCTCCTCTGTTGGGATCTACCGTGGAAATGATTATTCAGACTGGCATGGTCAAACTCATCCGTTAATTGCTGTTTTCAATAACTTTGCATTAGAGGGATCTGACATTGAAAATGTGCGTACATCCTATGATCCTAGCCAAGGTAATACCTTAGTTTTTGGGGTCAAAAGCACCGCCAAAGAAAAACAAAGTCCAAGAGATGTTTTTTCTAACTGGACAGCGCCTTTTGCCAAAGACAAAGTAATGGGCTCTCCCCATGAAAAATATACTTTGGGGCGTGGATGGAGAATGGCTATAATCTTAAATGGTCAAATTATTAATGATCCTCAGCTAAATCAAGCACTTCGTGATACGGTTCAAGTAAGTGGTGGCTTTACTCAGAATGAGGCAACGAAGCTCGCTGCAGACTTAAAGGCAGGCTCTTTATCGTTTACTCCCCACATTCTTTCGGTGGAAAATGTTAGTGCTGATTTAGGCCATGCTGAGAGAATTCAAGGTATTGTTGCAACAATTATAGCCCTAGCCTTAGTAATCATCGTGATGGTGACCTACTATAGATTTGCAGGGATTGTAGCATCCTTTGCCGTTCTCTTTAATCTTTTGATTATGTGGGGAACTCTGCAAAACCTTCAGGCCACTTTAACGCTCTCTGGCATTGCAGGTATTATCTTAACTGTGGGGATGGCCGTCGATGCAAACGTTTTAGTTTTTGAACGCATACGTGAAGAGCTAAAACTCACTAAGAGTCTCTCTACTGCTATTGCAACAGGGTATAAGAAAGCCTTCAGCGCTATTTTTGATTCCAATAGTACAACAATCATGGCAGCTATTATTTTGCTTAACTTTGATGCAGGGCCAATTAAGGGACTGGCTATTACCTTAACAATTGGTATAGCCTCTTCAATGTTTACGGCTCTCTTTGTGACACGAGCATTTTTCACTAAATGGGTTGGCAGCACAAAAGCCACAACCTTGAGTATGGCAAACTGGATTAAAGTTAAAGCCTTTGACTTTTTGAAACATGCCCGCTTTGTAGCTATGGCTTCTATGTTTATCATCATCGTAGGAGGCACTCTTCTTGTTCAGCAAAATAAATCCATTATCGGAATGGATTTTACTGGAGGATATTCCATTAGCTTGCAGGTGGATCAAAGTACTGCATCTGACTATCGCAAAACAGCTTCATTGGCTCTTGTTGATGCAGGTGCAAAAACAACTGATTTCCAGATCAGAGAACTTAATTTGCCCAATTCACTTCGTATTCAGCTGAGCTCTGCTCTAGATGAAAAAGGGAGACCATTTTATGGAATGCCAATGGATGGGGCTGCCTCACACAATAACCCTAGGCTCTCTTGGGTTGTTGATGCCCTTGCTGCAAAAGGAATGAAGCTCTCTGCAAAAAGCATGGCGAATTTAGATAAGAACTGGTCAGAAATGAGCGGACAGCTTTCTAAAACAACACGTAACAATGCCTATATTGGAATGACTCTAGCCCTTTTATTTATCTTGATATACTTATCTTTTAGATATGAAATTAAATACGCAATAAGCGCTATTTTATGTATTTTTCATGATGTTTTTATCACTCTTGCATTAATTGCCATCCTGCATTTCTCAGGGGTTGCACTTCAAATCAACATGCAAATTATTGCAGCGCTCATGACCATTATTGGCTACTCGTTAAATGATACTATTATTGTTTTTGATCGGATCCGAGAAGACAAAAGGCTTTTTAAACAGCTCTCTTTTTCACAGGTGATCAACCACTCTATTAGAGTCACTCTAAACCGTACCATCATGACATCACTAACAACCTTTGTGGTGCTCCTTTCCTTAGTTTTACTGGGAGGCTCTAAGATCTTTGACTTCTCTCTTGTCATGAGCTTAGGTGTTATATTGGGCACTCTCTCATCCCTCTTTATTGCCCCTTTTCTTTTGCAGTATATGCATCAAAAAGCGAAAAGAGAGAGCAAAAATGTCCAAGCCACTAAACAGAGTTCTATCGCATAATTTTTTTTTCAAAGGCTTCCCTTGGGGAAGCCACTTTTTTCAAAAAAGTTTATTGCAACTCATTTCAAAAATTGATAAATGGGTACTTTAGAAAATTAAATTATAGTGTTTTGAAATGAATAAGGACCAAACCTTACAAAGCCTCACAAGCTTTACAAAGATCGATATTATTTCCCTCAATTGGAGGTAAAGTGTCTTTCTTGGATAAAGCTGAGGATTTTTTTTGGGTAGAGCCCAAAGAAAACCCTCAGGAAACAGATCGTCTTATGGATGAGTTTAATATTCATCCAACTACTGCAAAACTTCTTGTTGCACGCGGCATGACAGATGCTAGCAGCGTTAATAAGTTCTTGTATTCTAAATTACCTGATCTCTTGGACCCTTATCTATTTCCTGGTATGGATGATGCGGTAAAACGTATTACAAGGGCCATTGACGATGATGAAGGGATCTTGATCTACGGAGACAATGATGTTGATGGTATGACAGGCACTGCGCTATTGACAGATTTTTTTAAAACCCTTGGCGCAAAAGTCCACTTTTATGTACCCAACCGCAACCACTTAAAACGCTCTGCTGTTATCGATGCCCTAAACTTTGCTATAGAGCAAGAGTATCGAATTGTAATAACTGTAGATTGCAGCATCACAACAACCGATGAAATTGAAGAGCTTATTCGCGATAAAGTTGAAATTATTATCACGGACCACCATGAGCCAACAGCAAAGCTCCCCCACTGCGTTGCCACCTTAAACCCAAAACTTTTAAATAGCACCTACCCCAATAGAGATTTAACAGGAGTTGGTGTTGCTTTTAAACTTGCTCACGGGCTGACCAATTATCTAATCGCTAATAAAAAGTTAAGCCCAAAAGACATCGACTTGAAAAACTACTTAGATTTAGTAGCTCTTGGCACTGTTGCTGATATGGGCGCATTAACAAATGAAAATCGCATCTTAGTCCGCTATGGACTCAAGCAACTTAAAAACACCTCACGCATAGGCCTTAAAAAACTTTTTGAAATCTGCGACATTAGCATGCCAGAGATCTCAGCAGGTGCCATTGCCTCCAAAATTGCTCCTCGAATGAACAGTTTAGGACGTATCGCAGACCCTCGAAGAGGAGTAGAGTTTTTACTCGTCAATAATGAATCTGTAGCAGAGGTTATGGCCAAAGAGCTCGATTTAAATAATCTAGAGCGCCAAAAAATAGAGAGACTACTCTCAGATGAAATTGATGAGTATATTGCCACGCACCCTGAGATTTTAAAAGAGAGAGCCATTGTCTTATCCTCTGAAAATTGGCACCCAGGAATCATTCCCATTATTTCATCTCGCATCTCAAAACAATACAGTAGACCCACCATCATAATTTCCATTGATAATGAAGGCGTGGGAAAAGGCTCCATGCGCACCATAAAAGAATTCCCACTGCTTCCAATACTCAAAAGAAATTCAAAGCTCTTAATGAACTTTGGTGGTCATGATATGGCCTCAGGTATGACCATTCATAAAGATAACATCTTAGAGTTTAAAAAATCATTTATCTCAGAGGCAAATCAGACTTTAAAATTAGAGGATGTACAATCAAAGCTTTACTTAGATGCTCATGCTAACTTCTCTGATTTAACTTTTGATTTAATGGATTCATTAACTCTACTAGAGCCTTTTGGAAATGAAAACCCCTCTCCTATTTTATATTGCCATGCCAAGCAAGCTTGGCCACCAAAGGTGATCAATAAATATCACCTAAAACTATTCTTAGAACAAGGCGATCGCTTTTTAGAAGGCATTGCAATTGGAATGGCTAATAGAAGAAGAGATCTGTATAAAAAGGGGCTCTCACTAAAAATTGCATTTACCCCGCAGGTAAACTACTACCATAAAAAAGCAAGTATCCAGCTTTATATTCGCGACTTTAAAATTATGGGCTAAAAACTATGACTTGTCATCACCACCATCATCATATTTCTCACGGCGCGACTCGAAAAGAAAGCATCATAGCTCTTCGCAAAACGCTTTGTTTGATCGCCCTCTTTATGGTTTTTGAGTTTGTATTTGGTATCCTTTCCAACAGTTTAGCGCTAATTACTGATGCCCTGCATATGTTTACAGATGCTGGAGCAATACTCCTCTCATTGTTTGCTTTTTGGATAGCCAAACGCCCTGCCAATAAAAAGTTAAGTTATGGTTATCATCGTGCTGAAATTATTGCAGCACTTGTCTCCGCTTTTTCGACATGGGGTCTCTCTGCTTGGCTTATCTATGAGGCAATACAGAGACTGGCTCATCCAGAGCCTGTAAAAGGGCCCATGGTGCTGATTGTGGCATCAGTTGGTTTTTGCGCCAATTTAGCGATGATGATGATTTTGCATAAAAGTCAAAAAGATAGTCTCAATGTACGCGGGGCATACGTTCATATCTTCGGTGATCTTCTAGGAAGTTTAGGAGTCGTTGCATCAGGTATCTTACTTATTATTTTTCATTGGTATCCTGTTGATGCCATCATCACTCTCCTATTTTCTTTAATTGTCATCTATAGCGCCTGGAAGTTAGTTAAAGACACGCTGCATGTCCTTATGGAAGGCACTCCGACTGACATATCTCCAGAAGATATTGAAAAGGATCTACTAGCTCTTCCAAATGTGGAAGCAGTTCATGACTTGCACGTTTGGAGTTTGACTCTCAACCAGGTCAATTTGAGTGCACACCTTATCTCAAAAGACCAAACTAAAACTCTCATCGACGCTCAGAAGCTCTTACTAGATAAATATGATATTAAACATGCCACACTGCAAATAGAGCCTACAGAGGGCTATAAATGCACTCCATGTGCTTTTGCGCAAAATGCTCCCTTGTCATAAATATCATTAAATTGTTATCTTGAGAGGTTGAATTATTTATAAGATCAATAATTATGAAGTACGATCTTTTAAGCCTCGGTTCAGCTGTTGTAGACAAAATTCTTTGTGTTGACGATTCTTTTATCAAAAAAATGAAGTTAAGTAAGGGGGCGACTTGTGCCACCCTCGATGTCTCGCATGACTCTGTTATCGAATCCACAAACTCTAAAAACGTGCTTTCTATTCCTGGAGGAAGTGCAGCTAATGCTACAAAAGTGATAGCTGGCCTTGGAAAGAAATGCGCATACATAGCCAAAATTGGAAAGGATAAGTGGGGTGAGTTCTACCGTAATAGTTTTATCGAAAGAAATATAGAGCCCCTCTTTACCGTCTGCGAAGATCTGCCAACTGGTGGTCTTTTAGCTCTCGTTACTCCAGATGCAGAGAGGACCATGTGCACAGACCTTAGAGCCTGTCAATCCATAACCGCAGCAGATATCCAAAAAGACTACTTTAGCCACGCTAAGCTGTTTCACCTTGATGGTTACAACTTTATCTATGAAGGCGTTCTTCAAACTGCTGTAAATGCAGCTATTGAAAAAGGCTGTCCCATTTCTTTGGACTTTTCAAGCCATGAAATTATTCGCTCTCACTTTGATGTGATCATGCAGCATTTAGAAAAGAAGAGCTTTCATATCCTTTTTGCCAATGAGCGTGAAGCGTTTGAATTAACTGGTCGTTCAGATCCTATTGAAGCTTGCATAGAGCTTTCCAAATACTGTAAGTACGCAACAGTGATGATGGGTCAAAAAGGTTCTGTTACTGTTTTTGAAGAAAGACCTTATTTTGAGCGCACTGATCCCATTAAGCCTCTTGATACCACTGGAGCGGGAGACATGTATGTGGGAGGGTTTCTCTATGGATACCTATCTGGACTTGAAGTCTCTGAATGCATGCATTATGGAAAAACAATAGCTGCTGAAGGTATCCAGGTCTTTGGCGCAGAGCTTACAACTCAACATTTGCTGCGCCTTCAAAAGCAATTAAACAGTCTAGAACTCGTTAAAAACTAGCGATCAGCTCAGCTCTTTTTTTGCTGTACTCTTGTTTATCCTTGATTAACTCTCATTTTTAAAAATAATAATTACATTTAGTTCGTAGCTGATATTACAATTTAATCCTTAAAATAAAACTGACGCTTGTTTTGTTCAATAAAACGGTTTTAAAATTAAAACTTCATTGACTTTAAATTTCACAAATCTATTATTTAAAAAAACATTTAAAGAGAAAAATGGGCGCATTTGATCAAGAAACACTAGAACATTTAAAAAATTCTGAGCACCTAGATGAAACAATCAAAGTAGTGAATATCAAAGGCTGGATCAGTTTGATGGTCTTTATCTTTGTAAGCCTTATGATTCTTGTTTGGTCTTTAGTTGGAAAAGTTCCGATAACTGTTTCAGGTAAAGGTTTAATTTCTGCAGCTGATGCCAAAGTAAATGTAGCAAGTGAAGCAAAAGGTGTTGTATCTGAAATTAAGGTCTCCATTGGAGATTCTGTAAAAACAGGTGAGCCCCTGATTGTTTTACAAACCAATGAAAAACAACGTGGATCTGATAGTGATCCTGGAGTGATCACATCTCCAACTGATGGGATTGTCTCTTCAATTGAAGTACATGTTGGAGACCATGTTTCTGATGAAGAGACGGTTGTCTCACTGCAGAAAAAACTCGCTGCTGCAACGGTTAGAGTTCTAGGTTTTTTGCCCCTCTATTCTGCACAACAGGTCAAAGCAGGTATGAAAACAAGAATGGGCTTCTTTTCTGTAAGCACAAGGCAGTATGGGATGTTAAAGGGCAAAGTTGTGCGTGTGTTAAACTACCCTGCAGATTTATCTAATCACCATTTAGAGAAGATCCCCTCTGAGTCCTTAAAGAAGTATTTAGTATCCGGTTCGACTCCAACTAAAATTGTGATCATCAAGCCACAGTTAGACCCCAAAGATCCCTCTGGCCTTGCATGGACAAAAAAAGTGGGGCCTACTGAAGATCTTGAAGCTGGAGAAGTAGGCTATATTCATATAGAAGTTGATTACGTTCGACCTATTTCATATCTCTTCCCGAAGAAAACAATTAACAAATAAAGATGAGCGAAACTAAAAAATATAAACGAGTGAGAACACCTACAGTCATCCAAATGGATGCTGTAGAATGCGGGGCTGCTTCTTTATTGATTATTTTACAGCACTATGGCCGTTATGTGCCTCTTGAACAACTTCGGACGGAGTGCGGCGTCTCTCGTGATGGCAGTAATGCATTGAACATAGTCAAAACAGCTCGAAACTATGGTTTAACTTCTACAGGTTCCAAAGTAAGTGTTGAAGATCTCACTTCTATGGAGTTTCCAGCGATCATCTGGTGGGATTTCAATCACTATCTTGTCTTAGAAGGATTTAGTAAAAAAAAGGTTTTTCTCAATGATCCAGCTCTTGGACCAAGAACTGTAACCTATGATGAGTTTAAAGACTCTTTCTCAGGTTTAGTTATTACCCTTAAAAAAGAAGAATCATTTAAGACTGGCGGCAAGCCCCTATCGCTTGCAAGCGTTATCTATGAACGAATCAAGGGTTCTAAAAAATCATTTCTATATGTGCTGCTAATTGGCATGTGTCTTCTTTTACCAGGCTTTGCGATGCCGGCCTTTTTATTACTTCTTTTAGAGATGGTGCAGACCAAACAGATCTTTACTTGGACATCTCCCTTTTTAATGAGCATTATTTTTGTTGCACTTTTTACGGGAGTGTTAACTTGGATGCAAAAATACTTTCTAAGTCGACTAACTTTAAAACTTTCCATAGACTCCTCATCACAGTTTCTATGGAAACTTCTTAGGCTTCCCATCACGTTCTATTCACAGCGCTATGCAGGAGAGATTAATTGGCGGCTATCCTTTAATAATGTAGTTGCCAATCTTTTTACAAACTACTTAACTTCTGCATTCATAGACCTTATGCTCATCTTTTTTTATGCTATTGCTCTATTTTTTTATGATGCAACTATCGCTTCAGTGATCTTAGCTATTGCTTGTCTAAATATTGTAGTGATGCGTCAAATTTTCCGCTCTAGAGCAGACGCACTTGCCAAGCTTCGTCAAGACACATCAAAGAGTGTTGCAGAATCAGTTGGAGGCCTTAGCTTTATTGAAACAATTAAAGCAAGGAGCTCTGAATCTGATTTTTTCTCAAGATGGTCAGGGTACTACGCAAAGCGGCTAAATTCTGAGCAGGCGTCTGGCATAAAAAGTATTATTATGCTCACGACTCCGACCTTCTTGCAGTTTTTAGCAACGGCCATCCTTTTATGCATAGGAGCCCTCCACATCATTGATGGCACTTTGACTATGCCTATCTTAATTGCTATGCAAGCTCTAATGCTAAACTTTTTGATGCCGGTTAATCGCTTTGTAGGCTACTCACAGCTTATTCAAGATATGAAAGTGGATCTCGAGCGCATTAACGATGTTGTGAGAAATCCAGACGATCCTATTTACGAGATGAGAGAAAAATCTACTGCTGATATCAAACAACTCTCTGGACATTTAGAGTTTAAAAATGTTTCGTTTAGGTACAGCCCACTAGCTCCTTTGTTAATAGAAAATTTAAGTTTTGTACTCAAACCCGGAAAAAGATTAGCGTTTGTGGGCTCTACAGGCTCAGGAAAAACAACAGTAGCTAAATTAGCCTGTGGAATTATGCAACCAGAGTCAGGAGAGATCCTCTATGATGGTGTTCCCATAACGCAGATACCCTCTGAAGTTTTCCGTGATTATGTGGCATCTGTGGATCAAAAAGTATTTCTTTTTACTGGATCAGTTCGTGAAAACCTTACGCTTTGGAATCAAAAGCTCCCTGATAAAATGATTATTGAGGCTACACAAGATGCTCAAATTCACGAAACCATCATTAAAGGGGGAGAAGGATATGAGACTCAGCTTTTAGAAGGCGGAGTAAATTTTAGTGGTGGACAAAGACAAAGGATGGAAATTGCGAGAGCTCTTTTGTACAATCCTTCGCTTCTTATTCTAGATGAAGCAACCTCTGCTCTAGACTCACATACTGAGAAAAATGTGTTGGAAAAGATCAGACAAAGAGGAATAGCTGCGCTAATGATAGCTCATAGGCTCAGCACGATTCAAGATTGTGATGAGATTATTGTCATGGACAGAGGAAAAGTAGCTCAAAGAGGAACTCACCAAGAACTTAAGAGCACCGAAGGCATCTATCAAGCCCTAATTGAGAGTGAGTCTATAGATGGATAATCAGTCAAAATTAAAAAAACTGTTTCTAGAAAATGGCAAACAAGAGGCTCCTAAAAATACAGAACCTTTCAGCCTTCACCAAGAAAAGTTTTTTTATCTTGAGGGCGGTGATTCGATTGATCTATTTGCGATTAATAAAAATCAAGAAGAGGTCAAGCATTTCATTACTAACTACAAGGAGGGGATGCTTTTTCATTTTCCTTCTTTTGAAGCATCCCAGCAATATGAAATTGTTGCTACTAGTGCATCTTCTAGTTCTATTTATGTAATGGATGCCCCTCTTTTTGAAAAATGTTTAGAAGAAGATCCTTCTCTTCGAGATGAGGTAATCAATGCTTTAGAGATTTGGATTTATCAGTTTTCAAAAATTTTGGTCCAAGAGGCTTTGCGTAAAAAAGAAGTTTTCATCTCTCCAACAACCTCCAGTGAACTAAATCCAGATGAACTGCTTCACTGCCAAAGTGTAACTAAGCAAAAAAATGAATTTAGCACCTATTGGATTAAAGTCTTAGAAGGTGAAATCTCACTGTTAGGAAATAAAGAAGTAAATATAACTACGCAATCTTCGTTTTTTCCAATCAACGAACACATTTGGTTTCTATCCTCGTCAAAGGCCAAAGTAGAGGCCTTTGACACCCAGACTCTTTTTGAGAATAAAAATTGGAAAGAGGCCCTTAATCAATTCTCTCATTTTTATAAGCTGCAACTTCTCAAAGCATTTGAATTAAAAAAAGAAGAGCAGCGCACACTTTTAGAGGGCCGCACTTCTGAAGAAAAGAAAAAATTTTCTTCTGCTATTAAAAGAATTAAGACCCTTTTCCAAAAAGTCGATGACGCCTCATTAGTATCTGAGCAAGATCCCCTACTGCAGGCTCTTCAAGTATTGGAGCGAGATCTGCGCATAAAGTTTATCATTCCAAACGATCTTGATAAACTTAATGATTTTGATGAGAAAATAGAAGCGATTTGTTTGGCTTCCAAAATTCAAAAAAGAGTTCTCAAGCTCTCAGATAATTGGTGGAAGGAAAGTGGGGGATCTTTTTTAGGTTTTTCTAAAAATGACAATAAGCCTCTTGTCCTTCTAAATAAAGTTTCTACTCGCTATCAAAAAATCCAAGATCAGAAGAAGCAAAAAATCGACCACAAAAACGCTTCTGAGATTTCACAGCTAGCTTATATGTTCTACATTCCCTTTGATGAGTCGGTTAATACAACCACAGGAATTTTGAAATTTACTCTAAAAAAAGTTCAGAAGCATCTAAGTATCACTCTATTATTTTCTTTTTTAGCCAATTTTATCATTCTATTTATCCCAATGGCTACAAAGTTTCTTTTCAATACAGCAATACCTAAAACAGACCCTCTTTTAGTTCTTCATATTACCTACAGCATGCTTTCAGTTGTTTTTGGGTATGCTTTTTTCTATTTTTTAAGAAGCGTTGCGATCTTAAAGATTACGATTATTGCATCACACACTATTGATTGTGCTCTCTGGGATAGAATCTTAAAGCTCTCTCCAAGCTTCTTCAAAAGATTTACGGTTGGAAATTTATTTAAAAGAACAACAACAACTGACAGAATTCGCTTAAGTCTTACTGGAAGTGTCATTGCAGTTATGGTCTCTGCGCTCTTTTCGTTTCTTTTCATCTTCATTATGTTTTTCTACTCTGCAACCTTAGCTTTTATTTCTTTTGTATTTGCATTTTTCACACTCTCTTTAACCATTGGTTTTTCTTTTCTTAAGGCGAAGTATCTTAAAAAGGCCTTTGAAATAGAGGGCGTCTTAGAAGGTGAAAGTCTTCAAATTATTTTAGGTGTAGCAAAACTTAAAGTCTCTGGTGCTGAAAAAAGTGCTTTTGCCTCTTGGTCTGAGAAATTCTCAAACATGTGTGACTATGAGATGAAAGCGCGAATGGTGGATAGCTTTTCCATGGCCTGCAGCATCACTCTTCCCATATTATCTACTATGTGTATCTATGCAGCTTTTATCGTAGGAATTGGCATTAGAAACCTAACGATGCCTAATTTCTTAGCCTTTATCGTGGCATATTCTAGTTTTGCAGCTTATTTTTATCCTGTAAATAACACGATCATTCAGCTTATAGAGATTTTCCCCATGTGGAAAAGGCTACAGCCCATTATAGAAGAGCCCATTGAAGAGACAAAAAATAAAATCCCTATTACCCGCATTAAAGGATCTGTTAGCTTTGATGAAATCTCTTTTGGTTATGGAGAAGGTGAAAATCTTCTCTTTAATGGACTTTCACTAAAAGTTAATCCTCATGAATTTGTAGCTATTGTTGGTCCTTCTGGAAGTGGTAAATCTACCCTGCTGCGTCTTTTACTTGGATTTGAGAAACCCAAATCCGGAGCGATCTACGTCGATAGTAAAGATTTAGAAAGCATTGATCTAAGATCCTTTCGAAAGCAAATAGGCTGCGTGCTCCAAGATAGTGGCATTATGGCTGGCTCTATCTACACAAACTTAGTCTGCGGCGGTAGATTCAGTATTGAAGAAGTCATGGAAGCGCTAAAGCTCTCTGAGTTTGAAAAAGATGTTAAGGAAATGCCGATGGGCCTCAATACTTTTATCCCCATGAATGGTGAGACTCTCTCAGGCGGACAAAAGCAACGGCTGCTCTTAAGTCGAGCACTTGTTGGCAAACCCTCTATTCTCATTTTTGATGAGGCTACTTCTGCTTTGGACAATGTGACGCAAAACCAAGTGAGAGAAAATATTGAAAAATTGAATGTTACTCGAATTGTCGTAGCTCAGCGCCTAAGCACCATACGCAAGGCAGATACAATCCATGTAGTTGAAGATGGGAAGATCACTCAGTCTGGGTCCTACGAAGAGCTTGAAAATGCTCCAGGTATATTTGCCGAGATGGTACAAAAACAAAAGCTCTAAAAAAATAACAGCCGCCAAGAGTAATTAAACCCATAGCGGCTGTAACAGACAGTAATTAACCAAGCCTAGAACTTGTTAAAAACTAGCTGCCAACTCTTCTTCTACCGTTTTTCTTAGAAAGAAATTTTTCACGGTATTCATTTACATCGTCTTCATGAATCACCCAAGCAGCACCTTTTCTTACCGCTTGAAGCATGTTTACACGTGTTGCATAATAGATCTTCTGAGCCGGAACTCCTAAAACCTTGGCAACTTGATTCACTGAATAGTAGCCTTTGTTGTTATCAAAAATAAGCTCACCAGCAAAGGTAGACTTAGTTCTTGAGTATTTATTTCTACGATATTCTTCTAAATCGCGAAGACTAATAGTCCAACGAGTAGAGTCTTTCTGAGCTCTTAGTTTATTTTGCTTAATAGCAACATAAATAGCTTGTCTAGTCACTCCGTTGATACGAGCAGCTTCAGTTATTGTCACCGCTTGGTCTTCGTCGTATTGTGCAGTATTTTCCATAACAGGTGTTGCTACTACTTCTTGCTGCGTTGAAGAATATTCTGTTTGACTGAACTCTTCATTCATTTTGGTTACCCCCTAAAAGAATTGAAATTTGTTAATTAAAAATTTACTTAGTATATTATCTTTAATTTAACTATAGCATAGTAAATAATTTTAATCAACTTTAATATAATAAGTTACGCAATACTACTAAACAATATCGCACTTTAGTTTATTATTTATTAGACTAGCGTTACCCAACCCTGCGATATTCAGACTTAAACACTTTAAATGTAACGCTTTGTATTAAAAAAGTGATTATATTCTTAACTTTATGGGTATTATATAAAATTACGTCCCGACGAATTTAAATTAATTCTTATTAAGTTTCAAGGGGTTTAAAAGGCACTATTTAAAGAAGGGGAAATGGCACAATAACTCTAACAGGCTAATAAGCAGTAACTTACAAAACATAACCCTTTTAGATAATTCCTATAAAAAAACACTTTTATAACCTGCTCAAAAATAGCCCTTTAGGATAAAAAAAAGGCTTGATTTTTGATTTATAATTCATTTATACGTATGATTATCCTCAAAAAACAGGGTTTATTTTATGCGAATTAAATTTTTAACTTTATGGATACTGCTTACTCTTTACCCTGTTTCTGCCTTTTGCAAGGTCCCTGATCTTGTTCCTAATGATGTCCATAGCAAGGTCAATGAGTTCCTATATAACCACATCTATCAAAAGAGGTTATCTGCAGATATTATGGATAGAACCATTAGCAATTTTATCGAGCAGTTAGATCCACTTAAGGCCTATTTTACAACAGAGGACTTAGAGCCTTGGTTAAACCCCTCTAATGACTTTCTAGACAAGACCCTCTCCTCTTTCTATAAAAACGATTTCTCAGTTTTTGAAGAGATCTATCAAAAGATGCTTATTGCCATTGAGCGCCGCGCAAAATTTGAAGATGAAATTGATCAAAAGGAGCTTCTTAGTGAAGTATCTCTTAAAGAGATCGACGATAAGAACTGGAGTCAGGGGCCAGAAGATTTGAAAGAAAGACTTCTTAAAATAAGAAGTCTTCAATCAAAATACGCAGAAAAGCTCGACAAGGACTTTCAGGACAAGTTTTTCATCCTCTTAAAGAAAAGACGCACTTGGCGAGAAGAAGAAGTCTCTGGAAGTAAAAAAGAAGAGCAAAACCCAATTATCTACTCCTATATTTTAAAATCTATTGCTTCTGCTCTAGACTCACAAACAGATTACTTCCCACCAGATGAAGCCAAGCTAATGCTCCAGCAGGTCCAGCAGCGTATGCTTGGAGTGGGCGTTAAGCTCATAGATGACATAACCGGCTTTAAAATTGTAGAGCTTGTAGAGGGGGGGCCTGCAATAAAACAAGGGGAACTTGAAGTAGATGATAAGATTGTAGCTGTAAATGGTGAGCCGGTCGTAGGCATGGACATCCATCAAGCAGTACACCTTATTCAAGGTAAGGAAAGTACACCTGTTGTACTCACTGTTTTAAGAGAAGCTAAAGGCAAAGATCCAAAGGCTCAAACATTAGATATATCAGTTACTCGAGGTCATATTGTTATTGAAGAGAGCCGTCTTGAAGCGTTCTTAGAACCATTTGCTGACGGCGTGATTGCTCACGTAATTTTACATGGATTTTACCAAGACCCTAATACTTCATCTGCAGAAGATCTCTATAATAAAATAGTTGATCTCAAAGAAAACAATAACTTAAAAGGCATTATTTTAGATCTACGTAATAACAGTGGAGGCTTTCTTATCCAAGGTGTTGCTATTAGCTCCTTCTTCATCGGGAAAGGAATTGTGGCATCTACTAAACAATATGATGGCACCTTGATGCATTATAGAAATGAGCAGTCCAATATTATCTGGGATGGTCCGCTTATTATTTTAATGAATAAAGCAAGCGCTTCATGTGCTGAGATCGTAGCACAATGTCTGCAAGACTATGGACGAGCTGTTGTTGTAGGAGATACACAAAGCTTTGGTAAAGGGACATATCAAATCCCCTCTATTTTACCGACTAACACAACAGTTGATCCCAAAGGCGAATATAAAATTACTCAAGGCATGTACTACACTGTTTCTGGAAAGACCCCTCAAATAGTAGGAGTTGCCTCTGACATTGTGGTCCCAAGCTTTCTAGCTGAAGCTGAATATGGAGAAAAATTCTCTAAATACCCTGTACCCAATAATTCAATAGACTCCAATTATGATGACAAACTCCACGATATTCTGCCTTGGAATCGTTCTCACTACAAAAAAAATTACCTCAGTAACCTGCAAACTAAGATGCAAACGTATTCCAAGCATCTGACTAAGCTGAGAGAAAATTCCACCTCTCGTCTTAAAAGCAATAAAGACTACCAATATTTTCTAGATGGTTTAAAAGAAGAGAATGAGGAAGAAGAGCTTCATTTTACTCAAAATGATCTGCAGCTTCAAGAAACTTTAAATATCATTAAAGATATGATCTATTTGTATCAGCTAGATCAACAAAAGGTTTAGTTATTTCTTTTCTTTTAGAAACAAGAAATATAGCTGCCCTACACTAAACATATCTGAGGCCTTTAATTTGGCCTCATGGCCTGTCCCAAAAAAGATTTCGCAGCGCCCTGGACCCATAATGGCCCCTCCAGTGTCTTGATTAAGCACAAACTTTTTAAAAACATGATTTTTCTTATTTTTGTAGAGCTTAAGATCAACAAAGGCCAAAGCCGACTTTGGAAATAGGCGATTGTCAGTAGAGATGGCTCTCTCACCCTGCAGGAAGACACTTAGAGCTCCCATTGGAGCTTTTTTACGTTCTAGGAAAAAAACATAGCTTGGGTTCTTTTGAAGGTAATGAGGAAGCTCATGCGGATTTGTATAAAAATACTCGGCGATGATACTTGGAAGAAGTTCTTTTTTTGTAAGCTTATTATCCTTGAAAAGCTCCATCGCTAGACTAAAGCCAACTGTAGAGCAATTTCTAGCACTGTAACCATAGTGCTTCATCTGGCCACCTGGAAGTTTCACAGCAACAGACCCTTGAAATTGCGCTAAGTACACATCGTAGGGATTATTTAAGTACACAAGCTCCAAGCCTTGGTCTTTCAACACCCCTTTGTCATCAATGTCTTGGCGCGTCCAATATTTCGAAACTAATTCCCCATCTTTTGCTTTGCGCCCTAAAACCTTATTTTTTTTATCTAAAACTAAATCTGCAGGCATTTTGTATAGTGGGTATTTATAAATTTCATCTTTAGAAAGTGACCCTACATATACAGGCTCGTAATAACCTGTAAAGAGCACTCCTTTTTTGTCCTCTCTCCCTATTGATTTAAATAAGGTAAACTCACTCTTAATTTTTTTATTTAGCTCAACATTTGTAATGGGACTCTCTATGAGCGCTTTAAAACGAAGTAGACTCTCATATGTTCTCTTGTGAGTAATCCCCCATTTAGGAAAATTAAACTGAGAGCTTCTGCGCTTTAAGTAGGTTAGGCTCTCATCTATTGCAATAAGGAGCTCTTTTTTCTCTTTTTCATTTATTTTTTCAAAATCTGGCCACTCTGATTTATTTGTAACTTCTATCCAGGGGCTACTTTCTTTTGCATAAAGAGAGTATGAAGATAGAAGTAAAAGTGTAAAAATAAAAAATTTAAACCCGGTTTTTGCTCTCATAATTGCCTACTTTAATCTGTTAATATATTTGACACTTATAATAAAAAAGTGAACAATATTTGTCTTTTATACTTCAAAACTTAATTTTATGACAGTTCGAGTTAGAATCGCTCCATCTCCTACGGGAGATCCTCATGTAGGCACAGCCTATATGTCTCTATATAATTTAATCTTTGCCCGTCACTTTAAGGGTAAGTTTATCCTGCGCATTGAAGATACGGATCAAAAACGCTCCAAGCCTGAATATGAAGAGAATATTTTCAAAGCTTTAAATTGGTGTGGGATTACTTGGGACGAGGGCCCGGATGTTGGCGGAGAGTTTGGTCCCTATAGACAATCAGAGCGTTCAGATATTTACCGCAAGTACTGTAATATCCTTATCGAGAAAGGCCATGCGTATCGCTGCTTTGCTACAACTGAGGAGCTTACTGACATGCGTCAGATGAGAGCTAAGATGGGACAAAAGTCTGGCTATGATCGTAGGTACCGCAATCTCTCTGATGAAGAAATTAAAGTTCGCTTAAGCCGAAAAGAGCCTTATGTAGTACGACTAAAAGTGCCTCTAAAAGGAGACTGCGTTTTTGAAGATGAAGTTAAAGGGCGCATTATGACTCCTTGGGCAGACATAGATGATCAAGTACTTTTAAAATCAGATGGCTTTCCAACATATCACCTAGCCAATGTTGTAGATGATCATTTAATGGAGATCTCCCATGTTATTCGTGGAGATGAGTGGATGTCATCAACGCCCAAGCACATCCTACTCTATGAATGTTTTGGTTGGAAGCCTCCAAGATTTGTTCACATGCCGCTCCTTTTTGGAACTGACGGTAAAAAGCTTTCTAAGAGGGATAAAGCGTCAACATTAGATGATTATTCGAAAATTGGAATAATGCCAGAAGCGTTAAGAAATTACT
>JAAZZY010000089.1 GCA_014239035.1 Chlamydiia bacterium | reverse complement strand
AGAAGGCCTAAAACCTATCCTTCATGGATGCCAAAACTGAGGTCATTGACCACTTTCTTAGAGCCGTATTTCTTCATAAGACCCTTTACTTCGAAGAAAAAATCACTGCTATTCATGTCCAAAATCCTTGCCTTTTCCAAAAAAATGGGTTTTAAATTTGTCTATCTCTTCCTCATCAAATACAAACTTAACCTTGCCCTTGCCATCAACCTTGGGTTTCCCCGTCTCTTCGCTGCGACCAAGCAGGACCTCGGGGGCTGAAATACGGTAATTGTTGACCTGGTCGTAATATAGCACACTAGAGCCTTGTTTTGCACGCAGTGTGATTTCTTCATTCTTATAGTCATAGTCCAGTTGATCAGCTAGGGCATATTGAAGGTCGTCAAAAGCGATAATTTGATCAGGCTCTTCCTTTTGAATGAGGCACACATTGCCATAAATTCGAAGCTGATCAAGTGCAAGCTCTCCATCTTTATGGGTGTAGGTTGCTCTGAGCTGATCTGAGTAGAGGTCATGGAGCTCATCATGGAAATGAATCTGCTTTTTAAGGTCATGGCCATGGCTTAGGCATTGCAGGTAGTTGAAGTTGAAATCAAGCTCAACTTTTTCATAGCATGTAATATGTTGCTGCTCTTTGTTCTCCTTATCAAGGTACGCTATTTCAGTTGTGCCTTCACTGATAATGGGAAAGTCTGAAAAAAGAAGGCAGGGGAAAAAGAGTAAAAAGATGAGAAGCTTATTCATGAGGCCTCTCAGTGTAGACGTTAGCTTGTAAATTTTGTGTACTGAGGCGAGGTTTTTGATCATCTAAAGAGAATTTGACGCTATCACAAACCCCATCTAAAACTTTTGTGGCATCTTTTACTGATACGTTTGATGAGAGCTCGTGACCTGGAAGTTGATAAACTGAAATAAGAGCATTGTCTCCGTAAAAGTTTTTATTGAAGTAATTATAGGTGCCATCAGCCATCTTTAAAATGCAGATTTGTTGCATAGGCTGACCTTCAAACTCAGAGGCCTCAGCTCCCTTAGAATCGACGTAGTATTTTTTTTGTTGCAGATAGCAGGTAATATCGCCCATTTCTTCTATGGCTTGCATTTGTTTAGAGCGAGACTGATTAAGGTGTAGAATAGAGTCTCCACTAACAACGAGATAATGGAAAATATTGTCTGATTTTTCAACCCACACATCTTTTTTGACTTTGTTTCTTCTAGATGCTCCTGAGTGAGAGCTGTCTCCTGGCTGTAGTTTACTTAAAATTTTAGAGTATTTTCTCCTACTTCTTTTGGATATGCGAAACATAGATAGAAGAGTGACACTAAAGCAAAGAGCTAAAAGCAAAGTGAGGGCTAAGCTTCTTTTTTTAAACATTAAACGTCTGCACTAGTTGGTGGAGTTTTTCAATTTCAGACAAAAACCTTGGAAGATCACTAAATGGAAAAACAGAGGCTTTATCACTAAGAGCATGATCTGGATCTGGGTGTGACTCTATAAAAAGAAGGTTAGCTCCAGCTGCAATTGCAGATTTTGCAAGGGTTGGAATAAACTCGCGTTGTCCTCCAGAGTGGGATCCATGCCCACCTGGTAGCTGAACAGAATGTGAGGCATCATAGCATACAGGGTATCCTAAATCTCTCATGATAGGAATAGAGCGCATGTCACTGACTAAGTTATTGTATCCAAAGGAAGTTCCTCGATCGACTAAGATAATCTTATTGTGGTTTAAACTCTCTATCTTATCGACTACCTGCTTCATATCCCAAGGGGCTAAAAATTGACCTTTTTTAACATTGATGACAGCTTTTGTTTCTGCACACGCTACAACTAAGTCTGTTTGGCGACATAAGAATGCTGGAATTTGAATGACATCACAAATTTTGGCTGCATCTTTTGCCTGCTCTGGAGTGTGAACATCTGTAAGAATAGGGACATCAAACTCATCTTTAACTTTTTTTAAAATTTTTAAGCCTTCTTTGGCACCAGGTCCACGAAAAGAATCGATAGATGATCTGTTGGCTTTATCGTAGCTTGCTTTAAATATAAAATTGAGGTCAAACTCTTTAAAAATTTTGATGAGCTCTTCAGCGCATTTTAGTGTATGTGACTCACTTTCAATGACACAAGGTCCGGAGATGACGGTAAGCTTTTCTTTAGGGCCGACCTTGAAATTTTTTATAGTAAAAGAATGCATACGTTTTTTTTGGATTGGTTTTATATATTTAAGTAATTATAATCGCACACCAAATAAAAGCAATGGATAGATAGCAGGAAGATCCTGCACTATTTGCGGCTTTTACAGAAAGCAATTCGAATTCAAAACTCAAGTGAGGACGAAACATGAAAGAATTTGTCGAATATATAGTAAAGTGTCTAGTTGATAATCCAGATAGCGTTAAAATTAATGAAATTGGTGGGACTCAAACTCTGATTATTGAGCTTTCCGTTGAAAAAGCTGATATTGGTAAAATTATTGGAAAGAAAGGTAAAACGATTAATGCAATCCGCACTCTGCTTATGTCAGTCGCGAGCCGCAATGGCATCCGCGTTAGCCTAGAAATCTTAGAAGAGAACGGTGAAAAGGTTGAAGCGTAATTACTTCACAAGAGCCGGTAAGTAAGGAGTAATCTGAGCTTTTCTCGAATTTAAGGTGCCAGCGTCAAATGATAAAATGACTACTGGCATCTTTTTCTTTATCCCCATTTTATTCTTTGTGGGTGCATCTATAAAGTGATGCTTAAAGATACTTTGATAGTCACAATTATGATCGCCTAGAACTTGATATTCCATATGGTTGGCTTGCGCCTTGGGAGAGCCTTTAAACGCATTCAAAAAGCTGGTTAGGTGGTTGATTGCCTGGTGAGTGTCAGGGATCCAAATCCACATATAGTCTTTATGAGCATAATCTTGAGATTTCCCCTTATAAGTATCATCAGCAGAAGGGATCGTGCTTGTCATATGAATATGTAAATCAAGCTGCGATTGGTTAGAGTAAATTTCTTGAGCCTTGTCTACCCAAAGTTTTAGAAGCTTTTCAAAGTTCTTTTCAAAAGTTGGGATATTGCGAGTAAAGCCTTTGGATTGACCTATGCGGCAACAACCATTCTGCTCTTTAGTGTCTAAGAAAAATGCTGAAGATTTTCCGCGAGCTGTTTCAAGAATAGCCTGTTCAACGCTATCTTCTCGTTTTTTGAAAATACCTTTGTAAATTTCATACATCTCTCGATTAGTGACTATTTCTCTAACAGCAGATGCGACAAAGTTCTGGTCATCCTTTAGTTGGTCAAAATGAATAATTTCAATTTCCTTTTGATCTGCGATAGATTTTAAGCGGTTTAAGATCTCCGCGATGCAATAAACATCTCTTTTAGTTGCCTTAGATAAAAGGTCTGTGTCATCGATAATCGCATGTAAAAATGAGAGGTATTCTAAAAATTCTCTCTGAGGGTGAATGTAGTAATCCTGAGCTTGGCCTAGCGCAAGAAGTCTTCTTAAGACTCTGTTTTTTATGCGGATTAGTGAAGAGGTTAATAACTTTGTAGAGCCTACTTGAAGTTGTTTGTGTAAGCTCGCTTTAGCGATGCCGCCAAGACTGTAGGGGTCATTGATTTTAAAGGCCTGCTCAGCAACTAAGACATTGCAAGATTGGACATCACCAGTAATAGCAAGGGGCGGTGTTTTAGTTTTTAAATCCGTTTTATGGTGGTCGATGACACTGATGATTTCTAGATTGGAGTCAATTTTTACTTCGCTGCGATTGCAAAAATCTCTTAAGGTAACTGTGCCGAGTTTGCCTTTTTTAACATCCTCTGACTTTATGATGCCGAGCGGCCAAAAGGAGCCATCAGGGTTCGGGTAGACAACAGAGAGATGATTAAGGAGGCTAATTTTATCTTGGATTTCATCAACGGTAGCAAGTGGGGTTACATAGCGAGCAGAAAATCCAAATACACGCCTTTTGATTTTGATAGCTACATCTAGACTTTCCATAAAATGGCGGAGTTCATCAATAGCTTCATCAACACCTTTTGCTATCTCATTAAAGGATTTGAAGATGCTTGCGCGGTCATCTTTAAAGTTTCCTTTTGAGTCGAAAACTTTATTTTTCTTAAAAGAGTTCAGTAGGTATTTATCTAAAGTGTCTAGTTTGTTGATTTTTACTCTTTTTAAAGCTTTGCCAAGCTCTCTAAATGATGCTTCAAGTCCTTTTGGAAGCTCTAAAATTCTTTTAAGGTATAAGTCAACTTGATCATGAAGCTTTTGTGTAAGTTGACGAGTGTTGACACATTGGATGATTTTTTGGTCAAAAATGCCCTTAATGGCAGAGGTTATTTCTTTTGAGGTGACACGCTTTTTAGAGAAAAGGTTGATGAGTTTAATTTGAATGGAATTTTCAAACCATTTTAAATTATTGGTCACCAGACGAATGATCTGGCGTATACTTTCATAGTCTTCACTTCGAATATCTCCAATATAAAAACCATTACTATCGACGACCATTACAGCATACTTATGTCTTTCATGGTCATCATTACTTATGGAGGATTCAGAGAGATTCTTTTTAAGTAAGTTTTTTTGGCTTGCAAAATCGATGCCAATTGGTGATAGCGATGATCGATTTAAGCAGAGATACTCAAATATGTTAGGAGTAAAGATCTCTGTTAGAGGCGCTGCTTGCTTGGAGGTAAAGAGGCCACCTGGTGGCACATTCCAAACGTGTAGTCCTTCACTTACCCTTGCGCCGAAAGCATCTACCCAACCCCAAAACGAGGCAATAATTGTATCAAGGTCTGGTGAGCCGTGGGCTGTGACATAATGGCTGCCCATATAGCGCTTATTCATGCCAATTGGGAAAAGGGATTGATAATCATCTCTAGGGATATGCTTGCCTACAATCTTTGAGCGCAGACAATAGTTCTCTTCTTCACTGAGTTTCGAGTGTTGGTTCAACCAAAATTCAAAGTAAGCGAAGGTATACTTTTGAGGTTTAATACTGCTGTTGACTTTGTCAATGAAATCAATAATAGCTGGCAACAGAAAACAAGGAGCTTTGACTTTCTCAATCTCGCCAAAAAGCTTTTCGCTAATGACTTCATAGCGCTCACTTTCCTTGAGCTTTTTAAACGTAGGCTTTTTAAACGAACTTAGAATAGACGTTAAGCTTTTAAATTTTTCAAAATTAAATTTAAATTTGCTAATCGAATTTGATTGAGGTGTGTTTTTTTTCATCAAAGTTACCCTGGTGGAAAAAATTTGAACTGAGCAGGACTCGAACCTGCGACCTCCCGCTTAGAAGGCGGATGCTCTATCCAGCTGAGCTATCAGTCCAAAAGAGAGAGATTTTAAGGTTTGAGGTCTGTTTTTTTCAAGTTAATTTACACAATATTTATCTTCATATATCCTATGGGTATTTATTTCACCAAATATAGACAATGAAGCACGTTTTTTTAGCATTTGGAAGTAATATTGGGTCTTCAAAAGAAATTATTTCAAAAGCTTATAAAAAAATCACCAGGCTAAAGTTTGTTCAAAACCCCGTCAAAAGTCCATTCTATGAGACTACTCCGGTTTCTGACATTGTGCAAAATAACTTTATTAACATGGTATGCGGCTTCGACACTGCACTTAATGATCCTTTCATTCTTTTAAAAGAGGCACAAGCTATAGAAGAAGATCTAGGTAAAATAGCCAAGCCTAAAAATGCTCCAAGAGCAATAGACATCGATATCCTTCTTTTCAAAGAGCTTTATCATAATGATTCCATCTTAGAGCTTCCGCATCCAAGGATGCTTGAACGCCTTTTTGTAATAGAGCCCTTAACCTCTATTACTCCATCTATTATCTATCCTAGGTCAAGTTTGGAAATTCAGAAGATAGATCTCGAGGAGCTACTTCTAAATTTTGAAAACAAAAACAATGAACTTGTCAAAGAAATATTGTGATGTAATAACGGATCAAAGTTTTTAAAGAACGATATTTTTTGAGATGCCAGGAGTTGAAGGGAAATGAAGTGGTAAACAAGCAAATAAATTTTATCTTGGTTTTTATATGCCTTATAAGCTCGTCTTTTTTTACAATTGAGGCAGAGAATCTAAATTCTACTATTTTAGAGCAAATGGAGAGCTCTTTAATCAATGAGGATTTTGGTTCAATTATTGCTCAAACCTCAAAAAAAAAGAATCCTGCTCGTAGGAACAAACGACAGGAGATCGTCAATAGTTGGAAGCCATATTGGATAGCCAATCGCTATATTGAACCTCTTTCTAGCTACTTCTTTAATGTAAATGTTGGCTGCGGCTTTCTATACTTTTCTAGTATTACTGCAAATATCCAGCCTACATTTTTAGGGGCAACTGGTGAGCTTGGAACGAATAATCCACTGGGTCAGCTTAAAGGTAA
>JAAZZY010000088.1 GCA_014239035.1 Chlamydiia bacterium | reverse complement strand
GATGAGATTTTACAAAAATTTATAGATGCAAACATTGCGTCAATTAAAATATCAATTACAAATTCAATTAATAAGGGTTCTTATTTGTTACAAACTATTTTAAATGATAAAAATGGTGCCTGGTACACATCTGGTGTGCGCATTGGAACTCCAGCTTTAACATCTCTTGGAATGGGTGCAGGTCAAATGAAAGAGCTTGGAAAAATCATGATTGAAATCCTAAAGCATACAAAAGCAAGCATTAACCCCAAGACCCAAGGCCCGAGCAAAGCTAAATTTGAACTTGATTCTCATGTTCAAGAAACCTGTAAAAAGCAAGTCATTGACTTATTAAAAGATTTTCCATTATATCCAGAAATTACGCTACAATAGCTGTTGAATATAAAGCTTCAACGCCAGCATAATACGCGAGATAGAAAAGGAGAAATCATGCCCCAAGAAGAAATTGTACCTTACAGATCTTTAGATGATTGCATTGATGCAACTCTATTAAAATCACGAAGAATTTTTTTTAGTAACGTTGTTGAATCAAAGTCTGTGAGTGAAGCTATCAAAAAACTATGGTACTTAGAGATTACAGATCCAGGTAAACCCATTCTTTTTATTATCAACTCTCCAGGTGGCTCTGTGCTCGATGGTCTTGCACTCATTGACCAAGTTAAAATGATCACCTCTCCAATCACAACACTTGTAACTGGTCTTGCTGCTTCAATGGGAACGCTCATTGGTATTTGCGCCTTAGATCCTAAAAGAAGACTCGCAACTCCTAGTGCTCGCTTTATGATTCACCAGCCAAGAATTCATGGGTACATCCAAGGCCAAGCATCAGATCTTGAAATTCATGCTCGCGATATTGCGCATACACATGAGCAGGGGATCAAAGCCTATATGGAAGCAACTGGAAAGGATTATGAAACCGTTTCAAAGGCTCTAGATCGAGATAACTGGATGTCTGCAGAAGAAGCTTTAGATTTTGGGTTAATTGGTAAGATCGTCAGCACATATGATGAAGTGAAGCTCTAAAAATGGAGATTTCCTTTTCCAAATATAATGGACTTGGAAATGACTTTATTTTTATTGATAATCGCACACATGAGATCTCTTTAGATCCAAAAGAATTACAATCATTATGCCATCGCTCCCTAGGAATAGGGGCCGATGGTGTTGTTTTTTTAGAAGACTCTCAATCAGCTGACTTCAAGATGAAAATCTTTAATGCCGATGGACATGAAGCTGAAATGTGTGGGAATGCTCTTAGATGTCTTTATCTTTTCATAAAAGAGCTTTCAGTAGATCAAAAAGATGAATATTTAATAGAAACCTTTGATAGGTCATTGAAAATCTCGACTGAAAGTGACCTAATAAAATGTGAGTTGGGGTCAATCAAAGACCTTTTGCTCAATAAAAAGATTCAATTATCAAACTTAGCAGTTACTGGGCATTTTCTTAACACTGGGGTGCCTCACTTTGTCGTTTTTTCAGATAATCTTCCCGCAATAGATGTTGAAACTTTAGGAAGAGAAATTTCTTCTCACAACGCTTTTTTACCCTCACGTACAAACGTCAACTTCATTTCAATATCAGATAATAGTGAAGTTCACATAAGGACTTTTGAAAGAGGGGTAGAAAAAGAGACACTAGCTTGTGGAACCGGAGCTGCAGCAGCAGCTATTTCTGCGCATCTAACTATGGGCCTTTCTTGCCCCATCACAGTCAAGCCATCTCTTGGAGAGAATCTAGAATTTGATTTTACTGCCAGTCAAAATCAAATTTTAAATTTGACAATGAAAGGATCGGCTAAATTTGTTTTCCAAGGGAAAATAAATGTGAGCGCCCTTTTGTTAAACTTTTAATTTCAAAAATCTTCACCCTCTTGCGCATATGTAAAAAATGTGTTATATTGCTCTTTGTTAATTAAAGGATTGATATGTCTAAAGTAAGTAACCAAAACCAAAGCCAAAGCCCCCTAATTCTACGCTACCATCGCCTAATGGACGCTTTTTCAAAGTCTGACGATGAGCGCGATTTTTATTTAGAAAAGCATGAAGGATTCATCATATTCATCGACTTAGGCCGTTCTCAGGAAGACCTTGATGGACTTGAAAAAGCTCTTGATTTAGAGCGTTTCTTTCTTATCCCAAAATTGACCTTTTATGAGACCAAAAAGATTATGGAAGGCTTTATTAATGAGAAAATCTACGACATCGACATCAAAGAAAAACTTGCTGAAATCATCCAGTCTAAAGAAGCTAGAGAGAATTTCTTAGAGTTTATCTATGACCATGAAGTAGAGCTTGAAAAATGGCAGCAGTACTACCAAGAACGTTCTAGAGTGCGTATCATTGAATGGCTACGAGATAATGAATTTGATTTTGTTTTTGAAGAAGATCTAGATTTAGCTCCTTCTCTCATTGAAAAGGTAAAGCAGAACTTATTTATTCCTAAGGCTCCTAAAGATGTAGTCACTGCAAGGCAAGTGCTAGAAAATAGAGCAAAGGTTTACTATTCTAATGAAGCGTTAAATCCAAGACCTAAAAGAGGGCGCCCTCCTAAACAAGTTGTTCGTGTTGAAATAGAGCCTCAGTTTACCCAAGACTTTTTTATGAAAGTACCTGTTTCTATGCGTTCTTTTTTATATTCTCCTGATATTACAAACGCAGCTTCAATTACTTTCTCTTCTAAGTTTGATAGCGATGAAGAGCTCAGAGCAAAACTTAGAAATACTCCAAAAGCAGAAAATATTGTGAGTCTAGAGGCTATCTCTAAAAAGCTTTCCTCTCTTAGCGATCTTTCTAAGAAAGTCTCTGCTATTGAAAGCTAGAAAACCTTGACAACAAGGTTAAATGAAAAAGAAAAATCTATACCTAGAAAAGCAGCTGTTTCTCCTAAAAGAGCAGCAGCAGAGCCAAAATCTGCAAGCAAGCCCCGAAGGCTTACTAAGCAGCCTACACCAAAAAAACGCTCCTTTTTAAAGAGACTTGTGAAGAAAGATGACACTAAGACAGAAAAGAAAGCAGGCCGTAGTATTTTAAAACGAGCTCGAAGAATTATAAAGAAAGATAAGGATTCTTAAATGAGTGTTGCTCAAAAATCAGCTCTATCGTGTGCTCTTTTGCATGCAAAAGCTCTAAAGACTTTAGAATTTTGTTATTTGACTCGTTTTGCTGACTTAAAAATGGCAAATCTAGGCAAACAAAATAAAGGGGGGACCTTTCATATGTCTGCCCAAGGTCATGAGCTTGTCGGAGCGATTGCTGGCTTAGAACTTATTGCTAAAGAAGACTGGTCTCTTCCTTATTATAGAGATCAAGCGCTTCCTTTAGCACTTGGCTGTGATCTTTTAGATATTTTTGGAGTCTTTTTAGGGCGCACCTGCAAACACCAATCTTCTGGAAGAATGATGCCCTATCATTATTCTCATCGAGACTTGCGCATCATTTGTCAGTCAAGTCCTGTGGGTTCACAATTTTTACAAGCTGTTGGACGTGCTCTTGGAATCAAGCGTAAAGGCGCCTCTGAAGTTGTTTATGTTTCCGGTGGGGAAGGCTCTACATCTCAAGGTGATTTTCACGAAGCCCTTAATTTTTCCTGTATCCACAACTTGCCCATCATTTTTATGATCCAAGATAACGGTCTTGCTATTTCTGTCCCAGTAGAGGAACAGACAGCTGGTGGTTCTATAGTCAATGTAGCTAAAGGCTATGCTGGCATGAGCGTCTTCGAAGTCGATGGAACAAACTACGTGGAAACACAAAAGGCAATGGAAGAAGCCGTGCTAAAAGCTAGGTCTGACAAGGGCCCAAGTGTCATTGTAGCAAAGCTTCCTCGCTTAGGTCCTCATAGCAGTAGTGATGATCCAAAAAAATACCGTGATAAAGATTCTATTGAAAAGGATATGGCAAATGATCCTCTAGCGATTTTTGAAAGCTACTTAATAGCAAATAAAACTATTACTCAAAAAGAACTTGAAGACATCAAAACTCGAACTCTTGCTCTTGTTGAGGAGAAAGCCCAAGCTGCTGAAGAACTTCCTTTCCCTGAGGCTGCTTCTACAGAAGATTTTGTATTTTCACCGTTTGAAGTAGAAGAGATGCCAGAGAACATCTCTGATCAGGAAATAGTCATGATGGATGCCATTAACAATGCCTTAACTGAGGAGCTTCAAAGAGATCCTAACACTTATATCTTTGGACAAGATGTTGCAGGTGGTAAAGGGGGAGTTTTTGGACTTACCCGTGGCCTTACGGATAAATTTGGAAAAGAGCGTTGCTTCAATAGCCCTTTAGCAGAATCTACTATTGTGGGAGTCTCACTTGGCCTCTCTGCTGGTGGAGAGCAAAAGGCGATCTCAGAGATTCAATTTAGCGACTACATTTGGACTGGCATGAATCAGCTTGTGAATGAAATAGCCAGTTTTCAATGGAGATCAAATGGGGAGTGGACTCTGCCGCTCGTTATTCGTATTCCATGTGGTGGCTACATCCAAGGCGGGCCTTATCATTCTCAGAGTTTAGAAGCTTATCTTTCGCACTGCCCAGGACTCAAAATTGTAATGCCAAGTAATGCCTATGATGCAAAAGCTTTGTTAAAAGCAGCTATTCGTGATCCCAACCCTGTTATCTTTTTAGAGCATAAGCTGCTCTATCGTCAAAGGGCTTTCTCAGCAAGAAAAGTTGGGGATGACAATTTCTTACTTCCTTTTGGAAAAGCTGCCACAACACATGCTGGTGATGACATAACAGTTGTCTCATGGGGGTACACCCTAGTTATGGCTCATGAAGTTGCTGAAAGACTGTCTAGAAATGGACATTCTGTTGAGGTAATTGATTTAAGAACAATTGTTCCTCTTGATAAAGAAGCTATCTTAAACTCGGTGAAAAAAACAGGGAAACTTCTCATTGTCCACGAGGACACTAAAAACGGTGGGTTCGGAGCTGAGATCTCAGCGATGGTCAATGAAGAGATCTTTGATTACTTAGACGCCCCCATTCAAAGAGTATGTGCTCTAAATACACCGGTGGGTTACTCAAAAGTCTTAGAAAATGCCACGCTTCCTCAGAAAGAGGATATTGAAAAGGCTATGCTTAAACTAATAAATTATTAAGAAGAGTTGCTGAGCTGACTTTTTCTTGATGAGCAATGACAATCTCTAGCTCTTGATCTTCAATTTCATTTTTAACAACAGAGAGAGCCACTTCTTTGTGGTTGCACTCCTCAGATAAGTGAGCCAAATAAACTTTTTTGAGATTAGAGTGATAAACATTCGATAAAAGCTTCCCGCAATTTTCATTAGACAAATGTCCATGACGACCTAGAACACGCTGCTTATAGATCATGGGCCTCGCACAGGAATGGACCATGGAAGGTTGGTGGTTGGCCTCTAAATAAAGATAGTCGCACTCTTTTAGCCTCTGCTCAACAAGTGATGTGGCAAAACCAAGATCTGTACAAAATCCCATCTTATACGGGCCATTCTTAATAGTAAAAGCAACCGGGTCTGGTGTGTCATGTAGGATGCTAAAAGGATGAATTTCTAAATCCATAAATTCAAAACTCTCGCCTGTTGCAAAAATCTTAAATTTTGTTGAGCCTTTAAAGTGTTCTGCAATGCCCTTGGCTGTTTCACTATTAGCAATCACAGGAATACCCATTCTATAAGCAAGAACTCTTAGACCATTTATGTGATCAGAATGCTCATGACTGATTAAAACAGCATCGATATCTGCAATATCTACATCAATTTCTGAGAGCTTGTTTTTAATGGCTCTTGTGCTTAGTCCTGCATCAATAAGAATCTTTGTGTGCGGCGTGCCTAAATAAATGCAGTTGCCTTTAGAACCAGACGCAAGTGGACAAAAACCGATCATGAAAATTACTAAGGGTTACAATATAGGCGGTAGGATAGAATTAATGTTGATTCGTCACAAGCAAAAGTTTCATAGTCTGAAGAATTATTCAGAATCCATAAAAGACAAATCATCTTCATCTTTTTTTGGAGACGTTAGAAGTTTTCTCGGCTTAGATCCATCTTGTCCTGAGATATGCCCTTGCTCTTCTAGTTGGTCTACAATACTTGCAGCTCGTGCATAGCCAATTTTAAGTTTACGTTGAACAAAAGTAGTCGAGATGCTTCCTGTTTTCAGGACAAGATCTAGTGCTTGGTTGTAGAGCGCATCTAAATTAGAAGCTGATGAGCCAGAAGATGTTCCTCGAAGATCGGAAAAGAGGGTTTGTTCATCTTTTTCTTCAAAAGAGTTGATGAGGTAATTGGGCGGGGCCTGCTCACAGATGTTTTCCACAATTGTGTGAACATCCTGATCATAAATAAAGCAGCCTTGAGTACGAACAAGAGATGCAGCACCTGGAGGCATAAAGAGCATATCTCCACAACCAAGGAGGCTCTCTGCTCCTGTCTCATCTAAAACAATCTGGCTGTTGACGCGGC
>JAAZZY010000087.1 GCA_014239035.1 Chlamydiia bacterium | reverse complement strand
CAATGTCTATTCTGCCTTTAAAGCGTGGGCAGTAATAGACACTGTTAAAATAGTGAGATATGGAGCAATCGCTGCTTATGCAAATTATCTTCCTAAAAATGAAGGTGTTAACTTCCTATCCAAGATGGAAATCGGAGCAGATTTTGGGTCCTGTAAAAGCATGGTCAAGCTTATGAAGTATCTCGGTGGAAAAGATGCTATGAGCAATCTTTTTGTCTTTACAGGGCCATTAAGAGAAGAGGTGCTGTTTAGATTCATAGTCCAAAGGATTTTGCTTAAGGTGCTCCCTCAAGCAACTGCCAAGAAAGAAGATAAGGCGTACCATGATTCTACCGAAGCTAAGGTTAAGCGCGTCTTAATATCCTCTGCAGTATTTTCTCTTGTTCATCTGGGCAATTTAAGGGTTCTCCCTCCTTCGTATGTTATCCATCAGCTAACAGGTTGCTTCATGTCAGGTATTGCGTGGGGAGTTATTCAAGAGAGCAGCAAACTTGGAATTTTAGGGAGTATCGGTCTTCATATTACGCACAACTACGCTGCGCATTCATTTACTCGTTTATGGTGTAATTATCTGCGGAAGCAATAAAAATATTCTTACATCGATTAAGTATAAGGACTTTTTAAGATGACAACAACAAGCATGCCAGGGCCACTCTCAATAAGAGGAATGAACCCGCCTTCTTTTGCTGCATTACCAGAAGAGACTCTCATTGGCAAAGAAGGGGTAAATCCTAACCATGTCTCAATTTCTATAGAGACTCCAAAAGTCGAAGTGATAACGGAGAAAGTTTCTTCTAAAGCGCAATCATCTCTATCTGACTATGTCTATTTTGCCTTTAAAGCGTGGGCAGTAATAGACACTGTTAAAATAGTGAGATTAGGAGCAATCGTAGCTTATGCAAATTATCTTTCTAAAAATGAAGGCGTTCCCTTCCTAAGCAAGATAGGTATCGGAGCAGATTTAGGGTCCTGTAAAAGCATGGTCAAGCTTATGAAGAGTCTCGGCGGAAAAGATGCAATGTATAATATAGTAGTCTTAAAGGCGCCATTAATAGAAGAGCTGCTGTTTAGATTCGTATTCCAAAGGATTGCTCTTAAGGTCTTCCCTCAAGCAAATGCTAAGAAAGAAGATAAGGCGTATTATGATTCTACCCCAGCTAAGGTTGAGCGCGTCTTAATATCCTCTGTCCTATTTTCACTTGCGCATTTGATTAATTTAAGAGTTCTCCCTTCCTCGTATGTTATTCCCCAGCTAATAGGTTCCTTCATGTCAGGTATTGCGTGGGGGGTCATCCAAGAGAGCAGTAAATTTGGAATTTTGGGGACTATCGGTCTTCATATTACGAACAACTACGCTTCGCATTCAATTACTCGTCTAGTGTGTGATTATATGCGGAATGCATAGTATGATCTTAAATCAGTAAAATGTCAGGAGTTTTAAAATGACCACAACAAGCATACGAGGTCCTATCTCAATAACTGAAATGAACCCTCCTTCTTTTACTGCATTATTAGAAGAGGCGGAGCCTGATCAGATCTCAATTCCAATAGAAACCCCAAAAATTGAAGTTACTGCAAAGAAGGCTTCTACATCAGACAAAGTCTACGCAGCCTTTGAGGGATTAGCTCAGTCATACACTATTGCAACTGCTATAAAGGGGATGCTTGCTGTAATTGCTAATAATACCCCTAAAGATAAAGTTCTAAAGTTTTTTCAAAGAATAAATTTTGGAATAAATTTAGATACTTGCAAAAGCTTCATAAGAATGAAGCACGCAGTCGGAGGAAAATCCGCTCTTTTTAGTAGGATGGTCTTAAAGGCTCCATTAAAAGAAGAGCTGCTCTTTAGATTGATAATTCAAAATATTCTGCTTAAACAAATTCCCCGTGCTCTTTCTAAGAAAGAAGATAGACCCTACTATGATTCTTCAAAGGCAAAGATCACTCGCATCTTGATATCCTCTACCTTATTTTCACTTGTTCATTTGATTAATTTAAAAGTTCTCCCTCCTTCATATGTTATACCTCAGGTTATCGGTGCCTTCGTGGCTGGTATTGCGCTGGGAACTATTCAAGAAGGTAGGCTTGGGACTCTAGGGTCTATTGGCCTTCATGCCTTAAATAACTACTCAGCCTATTCTTTTACCCGTATAATCTGTAATTCTATGAAGAAGTGATGAAAATGGTTCTAGACCAAAAAGTTTGCACTTCTTGGCCTAGAGCCTACAATATGGGGGATATTGCAATTCTCAATCATATTTTATTTTTTAAAATCTATCAAGATGTGATTGAAAAAAATAGGACTAGTGAGCTTAAAGCACTTCTAATGTTGCTACTATCTCCAAACTTTTCTCAGATTTTCATTTGAGATCTGCGAAAAGCTTCTCAAACTTTTAGTTAATGATATAAAAGATTGTTCTGAATAAAAATTATCTGCTTTATTTTTACCCTTCATTGACATAAGATATTCTGAAATTTTTTCTTTAAAAAAAACTATCGAAGGTGTTAATAGAAATCCCAGGAACCAGACAATTTTATTAAACTTAATAGACGACTTTTATTTTCTATTTTACCCTTGAATTAAGATTATGCTCAACTTTAGAAAGTTACGACAAGATTTCTCATCAACAATACTCAAACAAGGAAAGGGCTTATATGACACCAAGATGGTGGCAAATGCTAAAATCCTTCACATCGACTCAGATGTCCTTCGAATTAGTGGGAGTATAGCAGGCAATTATAACAATAACTATGAGAGTGAAGTTGAAATTGATAGAGACAACTCAAGTGCAATAGACTCTAATTGTGATTGTCCTTATAGCTATGACTGCCAACATATAGCAGCACTTCTTTTTCACCTTGAAGAGCATCTTGATAACATTTTAATTTCTTATTCAAAGGAAAATGATTTAGAAGAAACAAAAGAAATTGATGAAGAAGGCAAACAAGAAATTATTGAAGTTGTCAAAGAAGCTCAAAACAAGCAGATTAACAAGAAGAATAAAAGCTATCAAAAAGAGCTTTTAAAAGAATATTCTCTAGCTTCAGATCTCTTAAGTAACTCTCCTTATTTCTACACAAGCGAAGCCGAAGTAGAGGTGGAAAATGCTGAGCTTGCCATTATCTTTCATGCACCCAAGAACCCCGTTAATGTGGTCCTGCAGCTAGCATTAAGGCTCCCATTTAGGTCAAAGCCTCTAAATATTCCAAACATTCGATCTTTTTTAAATGCTATTCGATTTAACGAGCCTATCTTAATTGGAGGAAAGAGATATCGCTTTACAGCACAATCTTTTCCGATTGAGCATTTTGATATGATCAAGATGATGATTGATCAAATCAGTAGCCAGTTTATTGAAAACGATGTCAATCCCAAACTTATTCCTTTTGCCAAGGTCGTTTTTGGTGACCTTGTTTATAAAGCCTACAAAAGTGCTAAAAGTAACCTCTCTAATCACAGTAAAAAAGATGACAGGGATGACCTTGTTGTTCCAGGAGTTTACTGCACAAATATCGAAACACCACTAACATTTTCATTGAAAAAAGCAGCGGTTTGTTTTGATTTAGAGTCCATGCAAGTGCCTGCTCCTAAACTCTTTTTGCAGCCCTATATCATCCTTAATGAAGACTCGTACAAGTTAGAAGAGGTTTTGGCATTTGAAGGAGCTCGACCTGGAGCTATATATAACAACACCTACTATGCCTTTGCCTCCAACATTAAACGCGCGCATCTCCATGACTTAAAGCGCATGCATGATGTGGTGGTGCCTGAACCTCTATTTGGAACTTTTATTGAGAATTCCCTTCCAGAGCTCATGAGATTTGCTGAGGTGAAAAACCAAGCTGTTTTAGATGAATATGTAACGCTTCCTTTTGCAAATGAGCTTAAAGCACGTTGCGTGCTCTCATACATTGATGGAGAACTCGATGCTGCTTTAACTTTTATCTACGAAGGGGTGGAGGTTCCAGTTGCTACAAAAGATCTTACATCAAATCACCTCTCATCTTTTATCTCTGAGGAAGGAATTCTAGCACGTAATCTTGTCGAAGAAAAAATATTAATTGAACAAATCTTCTCTGGCTTCATCTTCCAGGAAAAGGCGGGACTCTTTGTTGCTAAATCTGAAAAAGCTATAGTCGAATTTATGACGTCTGTGGTTCCTGAGTATGGCGAAAAGATTGAATTTGAATGTCCACAAAACCTTTTGAACCAGTTTATATATGATGAGACAAACTTTGAACTGAAGTTTACTGAATGTGATAGCGTGGATCAATTTGCCATTGATTTAAAGGTCAACGGACATTTGAAAAACATTAAATTAGATCTCCTGTGGGAATGCTGCTCTTCTAAGCGAAACTTTATAGAACTTGAAAATGATTTTGCCAAAAAGAAGAAAACAAAAGGAATCCACAAAATACTTGTGCTTGATTTAGAGCGCATCACACCCATTATTCAATTTTTTGATGAACTTGGTCTTACTGAAGTAATTGACCATCGTCTGCTTCGTCCTCTGTGGGTTTTAGCCACTATCCATGCAACTCAGCTGGGTAAGCTTCCAATTAAAATATCGATGACCAAAAAAATGAAAGAAATTCAAAAGCAGATTTTGGGCAATACTTCTTTTGAGGCATCAATTGTCCCTAAAGAAATTAATGCAAATTTGCGTGGTTATCAAACTGAAGGGGTAGAGTGGCTAGAGCAGCTAAGAACGATGCACCTCAATGGTATTTTAGCAGATGATATGGGGCTAGGTAAAACGCTTCAAGCAATCGTTGCTCTAACTCAATACTACAATATTGCCAAAGAAAAAACTCTTTCACTCATAATCTGTCCGACCTCGCTCCTATATAACTGGCTTGAAGAATTTCATCGCTTCAATCCAAATCTAAAAGTAATGGTTGTAGACGGAATTCCAAATCAAAGGAAAAAGTTACTTAAAAATATTCAAAAATACCAAATTCTGATCACATCGTACAGCCTCCTTCAAAAAGATGTGGAGCATTACCAAAAGCATAAGCTTGGCTATGTGATATTAGATGAAGCTCAGCACATAAAAAATAGATCTACACGAAATGCGCAATCAGTTAAAATGTTGCAATCAGGCTGTAAGCTTATTCTAACTGGTACGCCTATTGAAAATTCATTGCTAGAGCTTTGGAGTCTCTTTGACTTTTTAATGCCTGGGTTATTGAGTAGCTATAAGCGTTTTGTTGAGAAATATATGAGAGATTCAGGGCACTCAAAGAAAGGCAATATGGCCCAGCTCAAGAAAAAAGTCTCTCCTTTCATCCTTCGGCGTATGAAAGTAGATGTCTTAAAAGACCTACCACCTGTTTCTAGAATTACTTATCATTGTCAACTTACTCCCGCGCAGCAGGAGCTCTACACCTCATATGTCAATACTGCCAGAGAAGAGCTCTCATCACTAGTTAAAAAAGAAGGATTTGAAAAAATTCAAATTCATGTACTGGCTACCTTAACTCGACTTAAACAAATCTGCTGCCACCCTGCAATCTTTGCTAAAGACAAGGTTGAAGAGGGAGATTCAGCCAAATATGAGATGTTATTTGAGCTGTTAGATACTCTCATAGAAGGAAAACATAAGATTGTTATATTCAGTCAATACACTCGTATGTTAAAAATAATGCGAGAAGATTTAGAACAGAAAGGAATTAAGTTTGCTTATCTAGATGGATCGACCAAAGATCGACTGCAGATAGTGAAAAATTTCAATGCTGACCCATCCATTTCTGTGTTCTTAGTCTCACTTAAAGCGGGTGGGTCTGGTCTTAACTTAGTCGGAGCAGACACTGTTATTCACTATGATATGTGGTGGAACCCAGCTGTTGAAAACCAGGCCACTGACCGAGTGCATCGCCTAGGGCAAAGTAAGCCAGTGATGTCTTATAAGTTGGTGACTCTAGGAACGATAGAAGAGAAAATTATTAGTATGCAAGACAAAAAACGGGGACTTGTTAAACAGGTTATCTGCTCAGATGATGAAGCCATGTCTAAGCTCACTTGGGAAGAAGTACTCGAACTGTTGCAAGTATAGGAAATACATGATCAAAAGAAATCAATTAAGCGTATTGCTCGAACAAATGAAAATGGCGTCTCTAAGGCGTTTCAATAAACTTGCGGGTTTTTTTTCCAGTGATATAGGAATCGACTTAGGAACGGCAAATACGCTTGTTTATGTGCGAGGTAAGGGGATTGTTCTCTCAGAGCCGTCTGTTGTAGCCGTTGATTCAAAGACCAACGAAGTTTTGGCTGTAGGACATAAGGCAAAAGCCATGCTTGGTAAAACGCCTAAAAAAATTCATGCTGTGCGCCCTATGAAAGATGGGGTTATCGCTGATTTTGAAATTGCTGAAGGCATGCTTAAAGAGTTAATCAGGAAAGTGACTCCAACGCGCAGTCTTTTTAGACCCAAAATTTTGATTGCTGTACCTTCTGGGATTACTGGTGTTGAAAAAAGAGCTGTAGAAGATTCTGCACTGCATGCAGGGGCGCAAGAGGTCATCTTGATTGAAGAGCCCATGG
>JAAZZY010000086.1 GCA_014239035.1 Chlamydiia bacterium | reverse complement strand
TTCTATTTCAACATTCACTCTTCAGATGTTTAACAATAAAATACAAAATCTAGGTTCTGCTCGAGTAGGTGTTAAGTATGTTTCAAATAATCCAAAAGCGCCAAGTTTAGCTTTAAATTATCAAGGTGAACTAGGTTCAAATTTATTTGCAAACGCCTACTCTTTAGAGATTAAATGGAAGTTCTAAAAAGCGTATCTACTTTCTAAATCTAGAAAAGGTTTTTTCCATTTCAATATTAATCACTCATTGACAATTTATTTTTTTTAGTTAGCAAAGGTAGTTGGGAGCTTAGACTCTTTAAAAATATAGCCACAAGATTTTATTTTTTGGTTGGAAACAGCTGCGTTTGTGCTTTTACAACCTTTAGAAGATGCGTCAAATTGAGGGGGTGGGATAGAAAGTTGTTTGCAAATATGTTCATAAAGGTTTTTTCGGGCAGGGTGTTCATCACCAACGAGGTTATATAACCCATTTAAATTATGGGTAATACAAAATTCGATCGCAGCTGTGATGTCTGAAATATGAATGTGGTTTGTTAATTCATCTCCTGTTCCTGATAATTTTCTACTGCTCATCATCTTAGCTCGAGATTCTAGAGAACGTCCTGGGCCATAAATGCCACCAAGCCTAAGAATGCAAATTTGTGCTAAAGGATTATTAGAAGAAAGAAAAATATTTTCTGTATCAATTAATATTTGGCTATTTTCTGATGTTGAAGATTTATCTGTTAGTTCATCAACTACTCTCCCTTCGCAAGGGCCATATACAGAAGTACTGCTCGTATAGATGAGAAAGATAGACTGCTTTACGTTACTGAGCTCTTTTTGAATAGCAGAAGCAACCTCAAAATAAGTTTCTGAATAGTTGGAGCCTTTTTTAGGGGCTATATTCATAATGATTACATCAAAGTTCTTTAATAGATCTAGTTGGGTATTTTTTTTTATTTCAAGAAGAAGGGCTTCTTCCACACACTGAATTTGCTGAATGGTCTTGATTTTAGACTTTGTTGTTGTTGTTACTACAAAGCTATAGTTGGGATTATTCCAACTGTTGAGTAGAGCTTGGCCAACATACCCGGAACCTATTAGTAATATACGCATTGAGGAACCTCTGGTAATTTTACATTTTATTATTTATGCAGCTAATTAATTTTTTAGTTTAAATTGTAAATAGCCACATTTAGTGTAAGTGCATAAATAGCCCAAATTAAGTAAGGTAAAAATAAAAATCCGGAGATCTTACGAATAGAAAAAAGTAACCACGATAGGGCTATAATAAACAGTATTAGTACACCAAGCTCAATAAGAGCCCAGCCTATTAGGTGTAGTTTAAAAAATAAAAGTGACCACGCTAAGTTAAGGAAAAGCTGTATAAAAAATAACACGTAAGCAATAGTATGCGTGCGGCTTATGTTTTTTTTGTACCCTATAAGCCAAATAGCGAGAGCAATCATTATGAATATTAGAGTCCAAACGGGTCCAAAAACCCAATTTGGAGGGTTCCAAGAAGGTTTGTTTAGTTCTGCATACCAGGGATAAATAGATTTAGCCGTCAATACTCCTCCGGCTAATTGAAATATAAGAACAGTGAGATACCACAGGGCTAGTGATCCTATTCTATTTTTCTTAAACAAGCTACATCTCCCTTTATTAGGGTTTTAGTTAGAGAAAATATTTAATGAAATTTTAGTACTAAAAACTTTTTTTAGGTACACTTATCTTTAATGATTTGTTCCATTTCAATATTAACCAGTTCATTGACAATTTATTTTTTTTAGTTTACAAATGAAACAATTCTAAAATTTTATAGAATAAATCTTTGCCTGACTTCTTAAAAAAATATAGTGTTTTAATTTTAACGTTAATGTTGCTCTTTGTGCCAAAGGCATTAGCAGCACAGGCTGCTCCGTATGCAATAATTGCGGGGCAGGAGAATGGTAATACCACTGCCCACTCTTTAGAAATTAAATGGAAATTTTAATACGATTTCCTGAATGCCAATTAACTATTAACAATCAAAGATCCTTTCTATTGAAATCATGCCTGCAAAAGTTTCCGGTTTTATTATAGGGAAATCCTTATCGTAGATGCTAGGGGAGCTCTTTTTGAGAAGAATTGTTGTAAATATTAAGAGTCATTTGCCTATAAATTAAATAATGGCTATAGAGCTAACTTTACAATTTAGTAGAGTTATGTCTTTATTTAACCTCATTGCAATCGTTGTTTCTTTGACTGGGCTTTTTAGTTATATCAACTATAAGTACATCAAGCTTCCAACAACCATTGGTTTGATGGCTATCTCTATTTTATTGTCAGCTTTTCTGATATTTCTTCATCAAGTGGGAGTCGATGTTAGAACCACTGCATCCGACTTGATTGGCAACATAGACTTTAGTAAAGTGTTGATCAATGGAATGTTAAGCTTTTTACTTTTTGCAGGTTCACTCCATATTAATTTGAATGACCTGCATAAAGAAAAGTGGGTTGTTGTAATTCTTGCTCTTCTAGGAACAATTGCCTCTACTCTCATTGTCGGTTTTTTAATTTACTATGGATTTCATCTTTTTGGTTTTCTTGTACCTTGGATCTACTGCTTTTTATTTGGAGCACTCATCTCTCCAACAGATCCTATTGCAGTCTTAGCCATGCTTAAAAGTGCAAAAGCACCCAAGCCTCTTCAAATTAAAATTGCTGGAGAATCCCTTTTTAATGATGGGGTGGGGATAGTTATCTTTTTAACCATTATGCAGGTGGTTACAAATGCTGATATTGCTCCAGTTGAAGTTTTTTTGCTTTTTATTAGGGAAGCTTTTGGAGGGCTCCTCTTAGGTTTTATCTTGGGGTGGTTTGCATACTTTTTAATGAAAACTGTTGACGACTACTACGTGCAGGTGCTCATTACCCTGTCAGTTGTCACAGGTGGTTATGCCATTGCCTTGGCACTTGAAACCTCAGGACCTATCGCTATGGTTATGGCAGGAATTTTAGTGGGTAATCACGGTAGGATGAAAGCCATAACAGAGAAATCTAGAGAATATCTGGATGTTTTTTGGGAAGTGATTGATGAGGTTTTAAATTCAGTTTTATTTGTGCTCATTGGACTCGAGGTTTTAATCTTATCATTTTCTCGAAGGAATATCTTTGTCGGGCTGCTCGCGATTGTAATTGTGCTTTTTGCTCGTTTTGTAAGCGTATGGGTTCCTATTCGATGTTTTTCATTTTTCAGAGGCTTTGTAGATAAAGTTGTAGTGATGCTTACATGGGGAGGGCTAAGAGGTGGTCTCTCTGTTGCTATGGCACTGTCGATTCCTCCAAATCCCTACAGAGAAGTGATTCTTACTACGACATATATTGTCATGGCATTCTCTGTGCTCATTCAAGGACTCACCATGCAGTCGGTGATCCCAAAAGGTGAAATTAAGTAGGTGTTTTTTCTATTTTTAAAAACTTTAAAATATTAACCTCGTATTATGAGTCAAGCATACCATTTTAAAAAGCGTGTTGAGCTCTATCATGTCGATGGTGCTGGAGTGATGTTTTATGGAGAGATCTTTTATTTTGTGCATAGTGCCTTTGCTCAATTTCTAAGAGATCAAGGCCATAGCATTAAAGATACTATCGAGAAAAGAGATTATGTCTTTCCTGTTGTTGATGCACAAGCAAGCTACACAGGACTCATTTTTTTGGATAATGAAGTAGATATTGAACTTGAAGTGGGGAAAGTCGGAAAAAGCTCCTTTAATGTGTTGTATCGACTAACTGTCTCAGGGAAAGAAGTAGCCTCATCAAAAATTATTCATGCGGTGGTGGATCGAGAAACACTAGAGAAGAAAGAAATCCCTCAGTTGCTCAAACAAGCCCTGACACGGTTTAAATAGCCCCATCATTTTTAGAAGTTGATAAGATAATTCTAGTTGCGGGCTCACCTGAGATGACAACTTCAAAAGATTCAGGATCTCTTTCTCTTACCTCAATATCCTGCGGGAGTGTCATTGATGGTTGCCCACCAACAAAATGAGTTGTGACCAAGGTCCCAGTAAAGATATCGTGAATTTCATCATAGCGACCCTTCTGCTCTATATTTCGGGTAAGCTTGGCTGTGTAGACAAATCCTTCCTGAGGTCTGCTTACTGAAGCGAGATTAAAGTCTTTTCCTTCATGAGTAACTATAATGGAAACAGGTTTTTCAACAAGCGTGCCTTTAAGGTATTGCATCCGCATAAGCAGGGTACAGGTTGGGCTAAGTCGTGGCTCTGCTGGGCTTGACATAAAAATCTCCTTTTAGCCTCTCTTATAGAGAGAAATTAAAATAAATTCAAAAGTTAATCTTTCAAAGATTGTTTTAAAGTTTTCCTGCAGGGCTTTAAAGAGTCGTATTCTAGAGGAAGGAAACGTTTGGGGATTTTAAATTTGGGTAGGCAGCTTTGCAAAAATTCATTGAGGTGCGCTGCATTAAAAGAATCCTCTACTTTAATAAAGGCAATTGGACTAAAGCCAAATTCGGTGTGCTTTTTTGGGACAACTATTGCTTCTGTAATACCAGGATATTTTTGGAGCTTGGCCTCTATTTCTTCAGGCTGAATATTTTCGCCCCCGCTGATAAAAAGATTGTCCGCTCTTCCAGTGACAGTGAGATGCTCATTTTTTAAAATGCCTAGATCTTTTGTCTCAAACCATCCCTCTTTGTTTAAAGCAGGTTCTATCTTTTGGTTGGAGTAGTAACCTGAAAAAAGAGAGTCTCCTCGCAGTAGAATTTGCCCATCTTTGTCAATTTGAACTTCACAATGCTCTAGAGGACAGAGAGGGGTCTCACATTTTTTTGAGGTGGCTACTTGTGAAGAGAGCTCAGTTAATCCATAGGTTTGATAAAGAGGGAGCTGAAGCTCCTTAGCTTTTTCGATAAGGGAAGAAGAGGGCGCCCCACCACCAAGTAAGATCACCTTGAGCTTCTTGAGTAAGTGAGGAGAAGCGATGAGTCTTTGAAGCTGAGTGTTGACACAAGATAGATGGGTAATTGGAAAGTTTTCAAGATCTGACTGCTGATTTTTTGTAGGTAAGATAAGAGTCGCTTTTGCTAGAAGCGTTCTAAAAATAAGGCTTATTCCGCTGACGTGAAAAAGGGGCATAGAAAGTAGCCACGCGTCATCTTTTTCATAGCGTAAAAAATTGTTAGAGGCTTTTGCACTATTGATGTGGTTGTAAGTAGTATGCATGCATATCTTTGGAGCAGAACTTGTTCCTGATGTCATTAGATACGTTATCAGGGCATCTTTACTGTAAAAGAAAGGATCTTTTGGTGATGCTTTAAAACTTGGGTCAAATGCGACCTGATCCTTAAAGGGGTTTAGAGCATTTATTTCATTTAATTTTTTGTTTATTTCATCTTCTGGCAGACGAAAGTTGATGGGGAAAAGAATAAGCTTCTCTCGCATTGCAGCGATGAGCAAGGCAATAAAAAAGGGGGGATTTTGGGTGGCTGCTGCAATTACTTGCCCTTCTTGATAGTCTTCTAATAAATCTTGGATTTGTCGAACATAACTTTCAAACTGTGAGTAGGTGTAGCTGCAAGGTCCTTCAATGAAATAATCATCAGGATTTTCTAAGGCATTTTCTTGAAGTGGGCATTTATGCATATTCGTAGAGGGGGGTTAATTTATTCCAGTTGATATATGGATTTAAAATATGCTGGCATTTTAGATCAAGTGATCCCTGATTGAATTCTAAAGGTTTTGTTAAAATATCGTCTTCTAACCAATTATAGGTGTCGAGGCCAATGGGATTCTCTAAGGCAAGATAGTGAGCTAAGTGAGCAATCATAAGATGTCCTATGCCACTCTCAAATGTAGAGGTTAATATATAGTCAAGGTTGTGCAAGCAGGCTTTAGAATAGAAGTGATTGATCTTTTGAAGAGAGCCTATAAGAGTTGGTTTAATAATAAAGGCACGCTTTGTAGGAATGGTCAATAGGAATTCTAGAGAAGTATCTAATAGAGACTCATCAAATCCTATCGGATGTGGGTAGTAATTCGAAAAAGGCAGAAGCTCTAAAGGGTTTTTTAAAGGCTCTTCTAGATACTGGCAAAGCTCTAGCGGGAAATGTTTGCAAAATTGTAAAAGATCTTTTAGCTCCCATGATCGATTAAAATCGATGCGAAGCATCTGGTGCTCGTTTAAATGAGGTTTTATCTTATCGATGAGCGCCAAAAGCTCATAAGGTCCTCTCTTGCCTACTTTGATCTTTAAGGAGTCATAGCTTTTTAAAAGAGGAGTTTTAAGTTTAATCTCAGAGTCCGATCCAACAAGAAGAGCGTTAACTTTAATTTTTTGGAAGAAGTCAATCTTGGGCATCAAATGGCATAAAAGAGCAAATTCTAATGCAAAATACAAAGAAGGATATTTCTTATAGGAAAGAGACTGAGAGAGTAGGTGGTCAGAATTTAGAAGCAGCTTTAGGGACCAAAAAGAGCCCTCTAGTTTCTTTTGAATGGCTGGGAAAACTTTTAAAACGCTCTTAAGTGATTCGGTATGGAAGCCTGGCAGAGGGGCAATATCTGTTTGAA
>JAAZZY010000085.1 GCA_014239035.1 Chlamydiia bacterium | reverse complement strand
AGGTCGGGACCAATCCGTCACCTGGAGTTGGAGCTGAGACTTCGCGCCGTGGTCCTGCCACCCGCTACGCACAAGATCCTACGTGGGCTCCAGGCTGCAGCTTTAAGTGTTATATTGAAAAAGACTACAAAGAAATCAATTGCCGCGTAATGCGCTATGAACTTTTTGCAGGTACTGGAACGCATATGGATGCCCCCTCTCACTTTGTCAAAGGTGGAGATGATATTCACGATATTCCTATCCAAAACTTTGTGTCCCCTCTATGTATTATCAGACCAACAGGTATAATTCATGATGACTATTTAATATCTGTGAAAGACATCGAGCAATATGAAAAAAGAAATGGAGCCATTAGCAAAAATAGCTTCATTGCTGCAGACACAGGTTGGGGCAAGCGCTGGGGTGATGCTGAGAGCTTTAGAAATGTTGGGGCAGATAATCAGATGCATTTCCCTGGATTTTCACCTGAAGCTGTTAAACTTCTCTTAGAAAGGGATATTGTTGGAATAGGTATCGATACTTTCTCTGCTGATGGCTCAAATATGAATTTTCCTGTTCACCACATTATTCTTCCAGCTGGAAAGTTTATTATTGAAAACCTCGCCAATTTAGATAAGGTCCCAGAGTCCGGCGCAATTGCAGTTACTCTTCCTGCTAAGATTAGAGATGGGGCAGAATCTACTTGTAGATGCATTGCACTGATCTACTAGATGCAGTGTAAAAGAGCTCACTTCACTGACTGAGGATGTAAAAGTAGGACTCTAACACGCAGTAGAGTAAAATTTCTTTTTGACTTTTTATCTTTTTTTCCTAAGGTGAGATTCTAAGATAAAAAGGATGCTACATGATTAAATTTCTTCAAAGACTATCGAGCGTTTGCTTTAGCGTTGCTCTTGTATATCCTCTTGCCCTCGCAAGTGGCCATTGGCATTTAGCAGCCTTTATTTCTTTAGTAATGATAGTCGTTTTCATCATAGGCACGATCTATTCACCAAAAATATCTACATCAATATTATCTTCGATTGTATTTGGCGCATTCCTCTCCATTGCTTTTTGGGCCCTTTCTAATGTAGATATAATGCTGAGCCTTCAAAAAGATCTCATTTTTATGTGCTCTTTCTTTGTTCTATTTGCAATAAGCACAGGATTAATTTTTGCCTTAAAACCCTCTATTACCAAAAAAATTATTGTTGCTGTTTGCAATCTATTTGCCGTAGCAGCTTTTGTTTTATTGGTGTTATTTGCAGATTCTTCTAGAGAATACCTTTGGCTAACCATCGTAATGGGCGCCCTTATCGGACTTATAATAGGCTCTATCACATCATATGCTTTTGACTATTATATTAATCAGAGCCTAAAAGTTTTCCATGGGCTTGCTGACTATATTAATATTTTAGTAAAACCTTTCTTTATCTTCTTTCTGGGATATTTACTCATCGCGTTAATCTTTGCGGGATTTTATAATGTAATCTATGCGCATAACCCAGCATCCATTCAAGTCCCGGCTAACCAAGAATCTTTTTTAGATTTTCTAATCTACTCACTAGACACCATGACAACAGTTGGAAATTCGATCACAACTATGGTCTCAGTATCTACTCAAATCATAAGTATGCTCAATGTCTTTATTTCAATCATATGGATGACCATTATGCTCGCTGCAACTATTGCATACGCATCAGAGTCATTTAAAAAGATCTCCGAGAAACATAAAGGTGAGAATCCCAGACCTGAGAATTCAAATTAAATGGTCCTATCACCTATAAACTTAATTTTCTCTTTTTTGAATAACATGTTTCAAAAAAATATACTCAAACCTATAATTAGTAGATCTTTAACAGATATAGAGTTATGACATTTACACCCTACACTTTGCTTAGAAATCCACATATTCAAACGCTTTTATCTTACGTCATAAAACGCTATGACGAACCAGAGTCTGAAACAATGTTTGTCGAACTTGAAGACGGTGACAAACTTGCCCTTGAAGTGACGACTCCAAAAGGCTGGAAAGACAGTAATTTAACTGTTTTGCTCATGCATGGAGTAGGCGGTTCTCATAAGTCTCCTTATCTTGTTCGAATGGCCTCTAAGCTCTGTAAGCAGAATATTAGGACTGTACGTCTAAACTTTAGAGGCACTGCTACAGGTATTGGGCTTGCTAAAAAAATTACTCATGGCGGCTCTAGCGAAGATGTACATACTGTTTTAAAAGCATTAAAGCAGCAGCACCCCGCCTCCCCCATCACCACGATAGGATTCTCTCTTAGTGGAAACATACTCCTAAAACTTGCAGGGGAAAAGGATCTTTCAAAATTAACGCATAAGCTGATTACAGTTTGCCCACCCTTAAGTTTATTTGACAGTTCTCAAAGGCTGGAAAAATTTCAAAATAGAATCTACCAAAATTCTATTGTTAAGGCCATTGTAGAAATTCTAGGCTCCTCAAAAAATCAATTTGTATATAAGCCCAAGAGACCTCTATCTTCTTGTAAAACCCTCAAAGAGATCGATGATTTATTTACAGCCCCGGCATCTGGCTACAATGATGCGTTCGAATATTACACAAACAATAGCTGTCTAAAGTTTATTCCAAAGATAACATCTCCATGCCATATTTTGTTTGCCTCGGACGACCCCATAGTTAATGGCTCTAAAATTCAAGAAATTAAAGTTCCTTCAAACATAGAAGTTGTTACAACTCGCTATGGTGGACATATAGGCTTTTTGAAGAACTCATTCAAGAATCCATTCTGGATGGATGAAATACTCATTAAATGGCTGCAATAAATTCTCCTTAAAGATTCCAACACTGCTTTATATTGACAAATATAACCTTCTCTTAATAACACAAAAAATTGTGTTTTATCAAAAAGGCGGCAGATGAAACGACAGATATTCTACACCCTTGTTGTGTCTTTGGCACTTAGCTCCTGCATGCCCTTATCAGATTTAACTCAAAATCAAGCTTTTATTGGACCCGTTGAGATCAAAACAACAATCAAAGAGGCCCTAGAAACCCCATATTTTACAACCGGATGCTGGCCAACGTCTAATTGGTGGGAGTCACTAAATTCTAATGAGCTCAACATTTTAGTCGAAGATGCCCTCAAAGATAATCCCTCAATTGAAGCTGTTCAAAAAAAAGTTGAAATAGCTAAAGAGATGTCAATCAAAGCAAGGGCGCCTCTATTTCCATTTGTTTCTTTTGGAGCAGGTGAAGAGTGGGAGCATATTAGTAAAAATGGTGCTATTCACGCCTACAACCCAGATCTTGGTGTGAACATCAATCAAATTCAATTAAATTTGGGTTTTCAATATGAATTTGATTTTTGGGGTAAATACAGAAACCAGTTTAAAGCCTCAAAAAAAGCTGAGTTTGCACAGGTTGCTGAAGCTAAAGAGGTCGAGCTTATTGTCTCCACTGCAATATCACAAGCTTATTATTTGCTTAAAACAAACCTCAATAAGCTTGAGCTCTATAACCAACTCTACACAACACGTGAGCGCCTATATTATCTTACAAAGGTCTTGGAAAAGCATTTTATGCTCTCTAAAATTGATCCCGCAACAGCCAAACAAAATGTAGATGAAGTAAAAAAAGAGATTGCAACCTTAACAGATCAAGTTGCTTCAAATAAATACCTGATCAATGTTTTAAGAGGTCAGAGTCCAGATACTCCCATAGACGCAAATGAAATTCTTGCTCAGGTTCCTGAAAACCTCCAGATCCCCGATAACTTATCATCAGACCTATTGATTAGAAGACCTAATCTCTTTGCTGCAATCTTGCGCATAGAATCACTCGCCTATGAAAAGAAATCTGCCGCGGCAGATTTCTTTCCTAGGATTGATCTCAAAGGGTACCTAGGTTTTGACAGTTTAGGCTATAGGAACCTTTTAGATTGGCAAAGTGGAATAATGGGGCTCATCCCCTCTATTCACCTGCCTATTTTCAAAGCAGGAGAGATCAAGGCAAACTTTAAAATTAAACAAGCAGAGCTTGATCAGGCGATATATGAATACAACGACATTCTTTTGAAAAGTTTAGAAGATGTGACAAATGCCATCTCTTCGATTAACAGTTGGTATGAAAAGAAATCTATACAAGAAAATATTCTAGAAAACGCCACATTAAAATTTGATCTGATCCAAAAGAGAACTGAAGTAGGTATGGACAGTTTTTTAAATCTCTATTATGAGAGGGAACAAGTTCTAGAGAGGCAGATTGAAGATAGTTCTATTATCTACAACCAGTACATCTCCTTAATAAATTTAATTAAGTCTCTAGGTGGTGGGACGGCCCAAGATGATATGCAAAGCTTAATAAAAGAGAGCTCATTATGAGTGATGAAGAAAACCAGGCTCAGTCTGCCCGCCATTCTCTAATAACTCTAGGATTTTGGTCTGCTATGGTAGTGTTTGCTATTATAGGTCTGAGCATTTGGATCATATCCTCTCAGCACTATAAAAGAACAAATGATGCCTATGTGGAAGGGAATCCCCTTGTGATCACTCCATTGGTTGATGGCTTTATTACATCTATTCAAACAGATGACACCTACTTGGTAGACAACAACCAGCTTTTAGTAACCCTCGATGAACTTGACTATAAAATAGCTCTAAATGAAGCTAGAGAAAATCTTGCATCAGCTGTGCGAGAAGTATGCCAAATCTACCATCAAACCTTTGCCTATCAGTCTGAAATTAACACTCGTCTAGCAGAGCTCATCAAAGCAGAAGAATTTTATAACCACCGATTAGATGTTTTACATACCGGCGCTATATCTTTAGAGGATCTGCAAACTGCAGAACAAAATTTTGGAACAAGCTCAAGTAACTATGAGCAGTCTAAACGCTTATACTTAAAAGAAAGCTCTCTCATCCAGGGTAAATCAATTCGAAATAACCCCATTATTTTAGCTGCTGCAGATCAGCTTACACAAGCTTGGGTTAACCTAAAGAGATGCAAAATCTATGCCCCACAAAAAGGACTCATAGCTCAAAGATCTGCTCAAGTAGGTAAATGGGTGTCCACACAGGATTCTCTAATGACGGTTATTCCCCTAGAGCAAATCTGGGTCAATGCTAACTTTAAAGAAACCAAGATGAAAAAAATCAAAATAGGTCAAAACGTTCGTGTATATGCTGATATGTATGGCAAAAGCGTTCTCTACAGAGGGACTATTGCAGGGCTTCCTGGAGGGGCAGGGAATGCTTTTTCCATTCTACCTCCACAAAACTTGTCTGGTAACTGGATTAAAATCGTGCAGAGACTCCCGGTAAGAGTTGAGATCAATTCCGATGATCTGCTCTCTCACCCCCTGCGCCTAGGGATGACGATGCACGCCATTGTAGATCTTAAAAGTTCTAATAAGGGTTATATACCTCGAACAAACACAAATGGACCTGTATACGAAACAGACATCTATAAAAAAGAAGCAAAGGGATCTAGAAAAATAGCAGATAGAATCTTTGATAAGAACTTTGACTCTACTCTAGTTTGTTATGCAGATTCTCCTTTTGAGCCCATAAATTTCGAGAATGAGCCATGAATCAAGTTCTGAAGAAAATGACTCCCCCTGAAGCCCGGCGTTTGATTTTTATTTTATTTTTTGCTCTTGCAGGGCCCTCTCTTCCTGCTATGAGCGCTTTTTATATTAACGGAGATCTAGGTGGGGGAACTGGTACAACTACATTTGGAGCAGGTCTCTCTCTTCTAGGAATCATTGTCACCAAGCCCTTTGGAATTATTTTAGCTAAAAACATTGGTCGTCTAAAACTTCTAAGGATCTGCATATTTGGTAATTTAATTACTACGATTTTAGTCATTTTTAACTCTTCATACATAGGTTACCTCTTTCTTTGGTTCTGCCATGGTTTAGCTTCCGGCCCTGTTTACCTGATTGTGATGACAACCATTCGTAAATACATAGAAAAAGATAAAGTCCTTCATTACACAAAGTTTGTAGTAGCATCGCTGATCGTATCCTCATCTTTTGGAGCTGGAGTAGGTGCAATCTTATCCTATCAATACGATTGGAGATGGTCATTTTTTATTTTTTGCATCATCTATATGGTCTGCATCTTCTTTTTATTAACCACATTTAATAAAGGAGATTATCCCCTAGATTATACTCCTATCGACTGGATAGGTTATGCATTCTATGCAATTGGTTTTATATCTTTAGGATTTTGTTTAACGGTTGGACTTGTCATTGATGGATTTAGATCTACCGCTTTCAACTTCATTTTCATCATAGGCGTTTTGTGTTTCACCTACTTTTTGATTAGAAACTATTTTCATAAAAATCCGATCATTGCGTTTAAAATTGCAGACGATCCTTTTAAACTAGGGGTGATTGTTACCATTGCTCTTTTTATATTTGCCTTTCACTTTGCTATCATTGTGCTTTTGTCACACTGGTTGCATCTCTATGTTAACTATTCCTTAAAATGGGTGGGGTGGATCTTATCTGTTAATATTCTCGGAACATGTGTTTTACCCCTGATCTATAAGCATAAGTCCCCAAAAGTTGGGTATGCCTTTTTGACTTTGGCACTAGCTTTGATTCTCTTTCTCTGTTTATACATCTCCCGCTTCAATGTAGATGTTAATCTTGGTAGAATTATGTTTGTCAAGTTTC
>JAAZZY010000084.1 GCA_014239035.1 Chlamydiia bacterium | reverse complement strand
ATAGATGTCCAAAACCCTGATGGGTCTATATTGACTACTTATTGGAATGCTCTAACGGGATTGCAAATCAGCAATTTGCATGCTATTTTATAGGGGAATGCCTTTACTCTTCTTTATTTCTCAAAGTAATTCAGATCATACTGCTCAACACCATCAAAGCTATTTGCATTACCAATTACAGTTTCTATGGACTCAGGAATATGGTGTGTAAATATCTGAAATGCAAAAGAGACGCTACTTTGTGCCAGTCTATAGCAAGCTGCAGCTCTATGGTGACCATCAACAACCCTAACAGTGTTGTTGCCACCTAATGCGGTGATAATACCATCTGTACATGGATTAAAAACACCATCTAGGGCGCTTTGAACAATTCCTGTTACCTTTTCAAAGTTAATTTCGGATTGAGTCGAACGAAGAGAAATGGGATCAAAATTAGAGCAAGTAGCACTATATTTCTCTAAAAAATCCCTCTTAACATGACCTTCCAATTGAGGCATTCCGCTTCTTGGGATACCAAGATTGCCACTACAAAAATCTCCCCCAAGAGTACTATCGTTGCACATATTTGTGGGAGAAAAGCCTTGAAACATACCACTTAACTGAAAACCTACATAGAATACGCCTAAAGTTAGAGCCAAAAGGGCTATCTTTTTGACAGTAGAAGAGGTCAATATAGGTTTTTGAGGCCATATTGAGTCACTCACGTAAGAACTTAAATTACCAGCTATCTGACTAAGCATAATACTACTATTTCCTTCATCTCTTTATGGATTATAGCATTTGATTATTAATTTAATATAAAGAGGTTATGTATTATAAACTGTCAAATATTTTTTTTAATCAATAGATAACTATCCAAAAGCCCTTAAAACCATAATATTTAACCCAAATATTAAATATATCAATGTCAATATTGACATAATTAATTTAAATCAGCTACATTTGTTGAAAATATTCAATAAAGGAATTTTCATGAATGAACTAACCTGCTGCCCCTACTGCCGAGGAGACTTCAGAATTAAAGAGGTCGAATGTTCTAGATGCCAAACCCAGATTAAAGGGCATTTTAAAACAAATCGGTTTCACATGTTCAATCCTGAAGAGCTTCTATTTATAGAATTTTTTTTGAAAAACGAAGGCAATATTAAGTTGATGGAAAAAGATCTGGGTATTTCCTACCCAACTGTTAAGAGCCGCCTAAAATCCATTACTAAGACCTTAGGCTATACTTCTACTGAAAGTAAAGCTAATGACCGTATTACGATTTTAAATGAACTCTCAGAAGGAAAAATTAACATCAAAGAAGCCATGAAAAACCTTGGAGAATACAAATGATCATAATGAAATTAATCGCTATGCAACTTCTTACGCTTTTTGGCCTTTTAATCCTGCTTGCTCACAACTTATATATCTCACATTTTCTATATAAGGCCTCGACTCTACTCCTAGCTTTTATCTTTTCACTTTTAGTGACCTACATCACAGGATCAAACCTGATAGGCTTCCTCGTTTTTGTATTTTTAGTCTTTTATCAAATCTACAAAACAAAAACCCTGAAGAAGCGACCTAAAAAAACGCACTCTATCTTTTTGAGTGGGAGATTTGAAGAAATCCGCTATATTTCAGCAATACCCCTATCTTTTTTAAAGTTGATCCAAAAGCTTCCCTTCATAAAAAATCGGCGCATTTCTAAAAGATCAAACTGTTCTATTACCATCTGCGAATTCATTGATCTAATTTTTAAGTCACGGAAAAACCTACATCTAGACATTCAGACGCCCCAAATAGACATAAACTTTACTATTAATTAATTTACATTCAAGGAGACTAAAATGACTCAAGAGAGAAAAAAAATCCTAGAGATGGTGGAGAGCAAGACCGTTAGTGTTGATGATGCTCTGCGACTTTTAGAGCAAACAGAAGATAAATCTACTAGCTCACTGATCACAAGCAAGTTTATAAAAATTTTTATCTTAGAAGAAGATAAAACCAAAGTAGACATCAAAGTACCTATCGGCCTTGCAGCTGTTGCCCTAAAGATAATTCCTCAAGAGCAACTTAAAATGAATGACCATGAGATCAATATAGAAGAAATCCTTAAGCTTATTGAAGAAGGAAGCCAAAACAAGCTTATTGACATCGATACAATCTCGAATGGGAAAAAAGTAAGAGTTGAGATTAGTATTGGAGAAGCAGCGCCTAAATAAGGTTTGTATTAATTTGATTTAACAATCCAATAGTAAGAGCAGCTATAGCTGCTCTTATCCTATAAAATTGCAAAATCAATGTGGTCGCTCAGTGAATAAAAGACAGTTCCAGGACATCCATTTCCCTCTCTATATAACTCATATATGAGTTATAGAAAGGCGCCCTATAACTCACAGAAGGGCTGATTTTTGATTTATAGAACCTTAAAACACTTATATTGAATAAATTAGAAATAAACACGGAAAGAGAGGGATTCGAACCCTCGGTACCCTTGCAGGTACGCGTCCTTAGCAGGGACGTGCCTTCGGCCACTCAGCCATCTTCCCGTACAAAAATGATAGGAGATCATACTTTCCTTATCGTGTTTATTACAAGACTATTTTAGAGCTCCCCTTTCCCCTGAAAAACATTCAATCAACTCATAATAAATAACTTAATCAAAGTAGTGACACAAAAACTTTATTTTTTCATAGTGAGACTAACCAGGATAGGGCTATGCCAAGAAAAAAATTGACTCCAGCAGATATCCGCAAGAGAAATGCCCTCGCCAAAAAACTAAAGGGCCATAGAGAAATTGATGAGCCTTTTCCCCTTGCAACATACATGGCTAAAAAAGGTCTTAAACTACATCGGAAGAAAAAAAAATAAATTATGGCAGATGCGCAAAGTGAATTTGAAAAACTCTCATCTGATGAAGTTTTTCAAAAATTCCAGACAAACGGTGAGAAGGGTCTTACTTCTCAAGATGTAGAGAAGAGACTCTCTGAGAATGGACCTAATGCTCTAGAAGAAAAGAAAAAGAGTAAATGGCTCATGCTCTTTGGTTTCTTTTGGGGTCCTATTCCGTGGATGATTGAAATTGCTATTGTCCTCTCTGCAATATTGCAGAAGTGGCCAGACTTTATCATTATCTTGGCCATGCTCTTAATCAACGCACTTCTTGGGTTCATGCAAGAGTTTCAAGCAGGAAATGCCATAGCTGCCCTTAAAGAGCAGCTAGCCTTAAAATCTCATGCTCTTCGAGATGGAAAGTGGCAAGATATTGAAGCTAAAGATTTAGTTCCTGGTGATGTGATCTCCATTAAGCTTGGCAACATTATCCCAGCAGATTGCAAACTCTTCTCTGGTGAATATCTATCTGTTGATCAATCAGCTCTCACTGGTGAATCTCTTCCTGTTGATAAAAAATCTGGTGAGATGGCCTTTTCTGGCACGGTTGCTAAAAAAGGTGAAATGAACGCCGTCGTTGTTGCCACCGGCATGAATACGTTTATTGGAAAAACTGCCAAACTTGTCGACTCAGCAGACGTGAGATCTCATTTCCAAGAAGCTGTTATGAAGATTGGTCGGTTTTTAATTATAACAACTCTAGTAATCTGCGCTATTATTTTGGCGGTCTCTATTTACCGCGTTGATATTGCTCACTCTTCTCATGATACTTTTGGACAAATAGCTATTTTCATTTTGGTTTTGGTCATTGCTGGTATTCCGGTCGCCTTGCCTGCTGTTTTATCTGTGACTATGGCACTTGGTGCTCATCGTCTTACCAAACTCAAAGCCATTGTCTCAAAGCTAACCGCTATTGAAGAGCTAGCTAATTTAAATGTCCTTTGCTCAGATAAAACAGGGACTCTAACTAAAAATGAGCTCACAGTCGGAGATGTACTACCCTACAACGTAAAAGATCCCCAAGAGCTTCTTTTATATGCAGCGCTCTCCTCTTCTCAAGAGGGAGGAGATTCTATTGACAAGGCTATCTTGGGAAAACTTGAAAACAAAGATCTCTTAAAAAACTTTACCTGTGAGAAGTTTATCCCCTTTGATCCTGTGCGCAAATCAGCAGAAGCAATTATCAAAGCAAGCGATGGGAGTTCTTTTCATGTTTGTAAAGGAGCAACTCAAGTTATTTTAGATCTGGCTAAGCCTGATGAAAAAATGCGATCAGAGATTCAAAAATCTATCGATGAACTGGCTACAAAGGGTTTTAGAACACTTGGTGTTGCCAAAAGTGATTCGAATGGATCCTCCTGGCAATTTGTTGGAGTAGTCCCTCTTTTTGATCCACCAAGAGAAGACACCAAAGAGACTGTAGATTATCTAAAGAAACTAGGCGTAGATATTCGTATGGTCACAGGTGACAATGCAGCTATTGCCAAGCAAATCGCCTCTCAGCTTGATCTTGGTACAAACATTATTTCTATATCAGAGCTTAAAGACCAAGATTTATCATCAAGCATTGAAAAAGCAGATGGTTTTGCAGAGGTTTTCCCCGAACATAAATTTAAAATTATTAAAGCTCTTCAAGATCAGAAATACGTTTTAGGCATGACTGGAGACGGCGTTAACGATGCACCAGCACTTAAACAGGCAGATGTTGGAATTGCAGTAAGCGGAGCCTCTGATGCAGCTAGATCTGCAGCAGATCTTGTGCTAACAGAGTCGGGTCTAATGACCATCGCTCGTGCTGTTGAAGAATCAAGACGCGTGTTTGGTCGTATGAAAAGTTATGCGATGTATCGCATAAGTGAAACTTGCCGCCTTTTATTTTTTTTACTTCTAGCGATGCTCTTTTTAAATGAGCACCCTTTATCTGCGATTATGATTATCTTAATTGCACTGCTCAATGACATCCCTATTATGACTATTGCCTACGATAATATGGAAGTTAAGCAAGAACCTGTAGATTGGCGTATGAGCGAGGTTTTTACCATTGCCATAGGTGTAGCCTTAGTTGGAGTCATTTCTACCTTTGGACTTTTTTGGATTGGCGCTCATTTTTGGCAGTTTGACTTTGACCATTTAAAGACGTTGGCCTTCATGGGCATTTTGTGTGGCGGAAACTTAACGATCTATATCATGCGTAATGAGACCATGATTTGGAGTAGTCCTATGCCCAATTGGAAGTTTGTTTTTGCCACATACTTCTCATTGATTATCGGAACTCTGATATCCGTGTATGGACTTGGCACAACAGACTTTTTGGGTATTGGTTGGAAGTATGTTATTTACTCATGGATCTATATTTTAATCTGGTTTTTCATCTGCTTTTTGACCAAACTCTTATTGTATGCTATTTTCGGATTCAGCAAAAACAAACCCCTCATGCCCTAGACTGGTGATTTCCAATAAAGATTTCTATTTAACATTCTGAAAAGAAAATGATTTCTCTTACTTAAAAATTATTTACAACCTTCTTCTGCTTATTATTCATTACTCTACAGTCAGATCCCATATGCATCCGGATGAACCGTCGCTTGCATTGGTCTTATACGCCCCCCCCCTTATACTCTTGCTTATCTCTTCTTCTGATAACTCACCTTCCGGCTTTTTAGGTAGAATTAAGTGGCAAGTGCCTGAGCCATTCTCATGGATATGGAATGTGACGCCCTCTGGAATGGGAACTCCAAACTCTTTAAGCGTCTCATTTGGGTTTTCAAGAAGCTTCTTTTTAAAGCCTTCATCTGACCAGGCCTTTGCTATGACCTCTGCATATTTCTTGGAAAATTCTTCTTGATGGTTTGATTCGTTCATGTGTTTACTCCATGTTTGTAGTTAACATTTCTATAATCTAAAACATAAAATAAATAAATTATTTTTTTAACTAATTATCAACTCTAAATAGAATCGGATTCTTTATGTTAATCTTTTTTGAGCGATGGGTCTTACGCGGACACTTATTTGTTAAATGGACAAAAGATTCTAGACTCTTTTTGTATCAATGCTATGTAGAGTTGTTTGTTCATGCTAGGAAATATCTAAGTCAAAGCTGTACCCATATCAAGGGAAGAGGCGGAGTAAAAGGAGCTATCACATCTATAAATATAAGACTCAGATCACGAGTATTTTTTGCTCGATTTGATATAAAGCAATATTATCTCTCCTTTGATCACAAGGCTTTGTTTAGTCTATTAAAAACACAAAAGACACCCATTTGGCTCATTCATGTTCTACAAGCTTATGTGCGATCCTGTGGATTTAAAGGCATTCCAGCGGGGTGCTCTCTCTCTCCCTTATTAGGAGCGATATATTTAGACCCGCTGGATAAGTCTATGGATAGACTGTCGAAAAAAGGCAAGGTAACCTACATCCGCTATATGGATGATTATTTAATTTTAACCTCAAAGAGGTGGCACTTAAAACAAGCGATCGTGGAGATGTATCGTATTTTAGATCACCTCCATCTTTCTGTACATCCAGATAAAAAGGATATTGGGCGAGTGACAAAAGGAATTGAGTTTTTAGGGTATCGTCTAGATCTTCGAAAAAGTCTAAGAGCAAGCTCTGTGGCTTTGTCACGTTTTTCAGACAACTTTCGCCGGCTTTATGAGCAAGGAGCCTCTACTATGAGACTTTGGCAGTATACTGAAAAATGGACAAGTTGGCTCTATGGAGGTTTAGGTGATGCTGTTTCAATAAAAGGAGGTGTTAAACGGTATTTTTACTATGCTTTAAAACAAAATGGGATTGAAGGAATCCGTCATCCAATCATTGGAACTGGATTCACATAAAAGAACTCATTT
>JAAZZY010000083.1 GCA_014239035.1 Chlamydiia bacterium | reverse complement strand
CACATATTATTAATTTCAAAAATTGCTCTATTGTTCTAGGCAGAGATCTAGTACAGACCAATCTTATTGTCGAAGCTTGTAAAGCACAATCGGTTGCTATTATTTGTGATCATCATATCGCTGAACTCTATGGACAAGCTCTTTTAAAATTGCTTCAAAAATCCTCTATAGAGGCCCACCTTCTAACCTTTACTCCCGGAGAAGCTTCAAAGAGCCGAGCTAACAAAGAAGCCCTTGAAGATCAGATGCTCGAACTTGGGCTTGGTAGAGACACGACTTTAATTGGCATCGGAGGGGGAGTTACTACAGATTTAGCAGGGTTTATAGCATCCACTTATTGTCGGGGAGTGCCCTTTATCTCAGTGCCCACATCACTTCTTGGAATGGTAGACGCAGCGCTTGGTGGCAAGACAGGAATAAATACGCCTTATGGTAAAAATCTAGTAGGAACATTCTATCTACCTGAATCTGTAGTCATTGACTACAGTCTTTTGAAGTCTCTGCCTCAAAAAGAGATAAAGGAAGGCCTTGTTGAACTGATTAAAACAGCTCTAATTTTTGATAAAACTCTTTTTAAAAAGCTGGAAGACTACTACAAAAGTGGCATGCTTTTAGATGCAGAGCTTGAGAAAATGATCTATAGGTGTTGTCAGATCAAACTCCAAGTTGTTGAAAAAGACTTTGAGGAGAAAAGTGGAGTGCGTCGCATCTTAAATTTTGGACATACCGTAGCGCATGCCATTGAGCGCTATTTCGATTACGGAGTCTCTCACGGAGAAGCAGTAGCTGTGGGTATGATTGCAGAGAGCTTTATGTCCTGTGAGCTTGGCCTTCTTCCCAGACAGGACTTTCACAAGATTGTTCACTTTCTGATTCCCTTTACTAAGATTAAAACCTTCGATACAGCTCGAGTCATGGATTTAATGGTTCTGGATAAAAAATCTAAGGATAAAACGGCGCGCTTTGTCATGCTCAAAGAGATTGGTAGAGTAGAAGATTGTGATCAAGATTATTGCATGCCAGTTGATCCTGATATTGTTAGGAACTCTTTAAAGTTTATCCAAGAAATGGGACAAAAATGATTATTGTACCTGTTGGTGAGAAGAGGCTCCTAGATGCTAAAAAGCTTATCCCTAAAATTCTTAAAAAAGCAGATGTTGTAGAGCTCCGACTTGATTTTATGGAAGATATTTTGGTCTCAGAGATCGAAAAGTTGATCTATAAATATCCACTTCTTCTCACCTTTAGATCAAAGCCTGAAGGGGGAAAGAAACTTCATTCTTTAAAAAAACGGACTGGAATTTTAAAAGAGATCATAGATCTCAAACCAGCATACCTAGATCTTGAATATGACAGAGATTCGAGCCTCATAAGCTACCTTAAAGCTAATAATTCCAAAACGTGTTTGATACTATCTTTTCATCAATTTAAAGAGCCTCTTACTGATGTTGAAAAAAAACTCAAAGAGATGAAAAAAATTAAAGCCTGGAAATACAAAATTGCATGCTCTCATATCTCGACACTTGACGGTATGAGGATGCTGATTCTTATGAAAAGGTTTAAAGATTTCATTGGAATAAGCATGGGGTCTCATGGATATATCAGCCGTATTCTAGGTCCAGTATATAACCAACCCATCACCTATGCTTCATTCGATGAATGCAAGGCACTAGCAAGTGGGCAAGTCTCAGTCGATGAGTTAAATAAGCTCTATCGATATTCAAAATTAAATAAAAGCACGAAGGTTTTGGGAATCATTGGCACACCCTTAAACCAGAGCCCAGGAATAAGAGTCTATAACTCTCTTTTTTCTCAGAGTAAGACTAATAGTATTTACCTAAACTTTGAGCTTGAGCCTCATGAGCTCAAGGAGTTTTTATCTCTGGCCAAAAAACTTCATTTTTATGGGTTGTCTGTAACGATACCCCATAAGGAGAAAGTCTCAGCTTTTGTGACGCAGCGCCTTTCTTCACAAAAAGATATTTGCTCTATTAATTCACTCTTATTTAAAAGAAATAATATTTTTGGAATGAATAGTGATGGAATCGGAGCTCTAAGACTTTTTGAGAGACATGGTATGGTCAAAAATAAAAAGGTTGTTATCATCGGAGCTGGAGGAACAGCACATGGACTTGGTTTTGTACTCTCAAATTCTGGTGCTAAAATTACGTTTATAAATAGAACGGATGCAAAAGCTAAGAGCCTTGCTGTAAAGTTTAAAGCTAAATGGAGGTCTTTTACAGAGCTTGATTTTCTTAAAGAAAGTGACTATGATATTTTAGTTCATACCACATCTGTTGGAATGAAAGACCCCTCTCAAAGCATTGTTCCAGTAGATGTCCTGCATCCCAATAAAATAGTTTTTGATGCTGTTTTTAACGACACTTTTCTTGTAGAATCTGCCAGGAAAAAGAAATGCTTTGCCTATAATGGAAAAGATTTCTGGGTAGAGCAGGCAGCTGTGCAGTATGAGCTATGGCATGCAAAAAAAGATAAAAATCTCAAAACAAAGATGAAAGAAAAGCTGCTATGACAGATCTAATAGTTCATCCATCAATTTTGTCTGGGAAAGTCGATATCCCTTCTTCAAAGTCACATTCAATAAGGGCTATTATCTTTGCATCTTTGGCTCAAGGAACAAGTCATATCTATAAGAGATTAGATTCTCCAGATATTCACCATACAATCAAAGCATGCCGCCAAATCGGAGCAGAAATTCAGGAGAACGGAGATGACTTAATTATCAGAGGAACAGCTGGGCATTTTAATGCTCCAAAGGATGAAATAGATTCTGGAAATTCTGGGCAGGTCTTGCGTTTCATTGGAACCTTAGCGGCTTTAGGCGCTGGTGAAACAATCCTAACAGGTGATCATTCTATTCAAACGCGCAGGCCCGTAAAGCCTCTAATAGATGCTCTTAAGCAGCTAGGAGCATCAGCTCGCAGTCTAAAAAATAATGACTGTGCACCAATTGCAATCAAAGGCATAGCAAAGCCTGGCACTGTGTTGATCAATGGGCAAGATTCACAACCTGTGTCTGGCCTTTTAATGCTAGCCGCTTTTCTTGAAGGGGAGACAACAATCAAAGTCAATGACCCAGGAGAAAAGCCTTGGATTGACTTGACCCTCTACTGGCTAGATAAATTTGATATTCCCTATGAAAACGATCAGTATAAACACTATAAAGTTACTGGAAAAAAGATATTGAAGGCCTTTGACTATACTGTTGCAGGCGACTTCTCCTCGGCAGCTTTTCCTGCAGCAGCAGCTCTTTTAAGCAACTCTAAAATTACTTTGAATAACATGAATATGGATGATCCTCAGGGAGATAAAAAGATCTTTGAGGCTTTTAAGAAAATGGGGGCACTAATTTCTTATGATAAAGAAAGAAGAGAGCTAACTATTGAAGGCTCTAATCTAGTGGGAAAAGAGCTAGATATTAATGACTATATTGATGCTATTACGATCCTCTCAGTTGTAGGTTCATTTGCTAAAGGTGATATGCATATTAAAAATGCTGCTATTGCTCGAAAAAAAGAGTCAGATCGTATTAAAGCAATTAGTGCTGAGCTCAAAAAAATGGGAGCTAAAATAACAGAAAAACCAGGTGGGTTAATTGTGCATCCATCTCCACTTAACGGTTCCACTTTAAACACCTACCATGATCACCGTATGGCCATGTCTTTAACTATTGCAGCTTTGCATGCCAAAGGACCTAGCAAGATCATAGATGTCGATTGTATTTCCAAAAGCTATCCCTCCTTTGTAAATGATATGCAAAAGCTAGGAGCTAAAATCGAGGTTATATGAATATTATCTTAATGGGTTTCAAGGGTGTCGGAAAGACAACATATGGAAAATTACTAGCCAAAAAACTGCATTGGAAATTTTTAGACACTGATGACTTAATCATTGATGCCTATTTTAAAGAGAGTGGGTCGCGCAAACCAGCTCACCAAATTCATCAAGAACTGAAAGAAGAAGGATTTAGGAAGCTAGAAGAGCGAGTTTTAGAAAAACTTAATCTTGACAAAGCCGTTCTTTCTGTTGGAGGAGGAACCATTTTAAATCCTTCGTGCTGCAAAATGCTTCAAAAAATTGGAAGGATTGTCTATTTGTCTTTAAGTAAAGAGGTTATACGGTTTTATCTCAAGAAAGGAAGACTTCCTAGTTACTTAGACCCAAAGGATTTTGAAGGTTCTTTTGAAAAGATGCATCAAGCACGTCTTCCCATCTTCCAAAAACTTGCAGATGTTACTCTAGAGCTGGATCAGCTTTCTGAGAGTGAAATTATTGAGAAGCTCGAAGGAATTGCTCTATCGGATTAAAATTTCTTGACTTTGACCCTTAAATGACTTAGATCAAAGAAAAAGAGGAGAATTCTAATGAGCTTTATATCGACAGCCCTCGTTTTAGGCTTTACTGTAGCCGCTCTAGTATTAATTTATTTCAGGGTGCGGTTTTTTTGGGTTTTAGGCTCACTTTTAATAGCCTCTCAGATTCTATGCGTTTATGACATTGTTGTGCGTCAGCCTGCTCAAATTATGTGGCTCTGCAATGTGGCCGTTTTTATGAACATTTTTCTACTCTTTAAATTTAATCAGCTAATCTTTGACGTCTTTTTCTTTTTTACATGGATAGGTTGCTTCTTCATCTGTTTAATGCCCAACAACCCATATTCAGTCATGATTAAAGACTTACCCGTTATTTGGGTTGCCTACTGGATCAAACATATTGCTCCACTTCTTATGAGTATCTACTTTATTCGGATTAAAGGATGGCGCATATCTCGTTGGTCAATGTACAGAGGAGTCGTAGGTTTTCTTGCGTACTGCCTAGTCACTTATTTCTACAATAGGACTTTTAATCAAAACATTCTTTATCTCAACGAGCCTGCTCCTTTTATGGAAGCACTCGGAAGGCATTATTTTATCATAATTGTACCTATCGGATATTACTGGACTGCCAATGTGTACCTTGTCACCCTCCTAGTGGGAGGTGTTAAAAAGGCGACTCAAAAAGTATTTGCTAAAGTCAATACTCTTGATGTGAAAAATCAGTCTGCAGAAGGCTCTTGATCGAGGTTTCCTTTATCTTTTGTATAAAAAATAAGTAAGGCTCTTTGGTGCAAAGATGGGAAGTGCTTCCTTAGCCAGATACCAAATTTCTCAACATGACCAATGACCCACTCATCTTTTTTAGAATGGATCCTTTTAATAATTTCTTTAGCGCACTTATCAGCTGGCATATTACGCTTATGCCAAAGATCAAGCTGGCTATGCAGGGATCCATCTGCATTAAGAGCGTGAATTGCAGAGTCTGTTTTTACGCCGCCCAAAACAAAAAATGAGACGTTGATTTTTTTATGAAGCTCGAGTTTCATTGCTTCAAAAAAACCATGCAAAGCATGTTTTGCTGCGCAATAGGTTGATCGAAGAGGAACGCCAAATTTCCCGGCAAGGCTACTGATGATTACAATCCTAGGGTCTAGGCTCTTGAGCAGGGTTGGGAGGATATATTTGGTGAGCTTCACAGGCCCAAAGAAATTAGTCTCCATAATTTTTCGGTCTACTTCATTGATTGTTTGGTGAGCAAGAGATCGTTGGGATAGTGATGCATTATGAATCAGTAGATCCAATTTCCCAAATTTGAGTAATATTCGATCGCTGATCATTTTAATTTGTTCTTCTTTTATTGTCGTAAGATCCATTGGAAGAATTAAGCAGCGTTCAGCCTCTAAATTGGCAAGTTTTTGTGTTTCTCTAAGTTTGGTTTCTTGCCTTGATGATAAGATTAATTTTACATCGTAGGCCGCAAGAGCAATAGCAAGTTCTCTGCCAAGACCTGATGAGGCGCCTGTTATCCAAATAACCTTCTGATCGTACTGTTTATTTAACCGCATCTAAAACTTCCAAATCATCTACTTTAATGAGATTTTTATATTTAAGGCCGCTGCCACTTCCTAAGAGCACAATATGATCATCAGCGCTGATGATCTTCATTTTCTTAAGCTTTTCTATTCCAGAGATGCAAGCTCCAGCTTCTGGGCATAGAAATAAACCTTCACTTTTTCCTACGCGAGAAATACTTTCGATCATTTCATCATCATGGACTGAAATGGCGCAGCCATCACTTTTATAAATAGCATCTAAAACCATGAAGTCGCAGAAAGGTTTAGGTACACGCAGACCATTGGCCATTGTATGGGCCCCTTGGAAAAACTCTGTTGTTTGTGCTTTAGCATTAAATGCTTTTTCTAAAGGAGCACACCCTTGAGCTTGCACGGCAACTAAACGAGGAAGTTTGCCCTTAACCCAGCCAAGTTCTTTAAGTTCACAACACGCCTTATAGGCTGCTGCAATAGATATGCCTCCACCAGTTGGAAAAACGATCACATCAGGGAATTTCCAGCCCATTTGCTCTATTATTTCGAGCGTAATGGTTTTTTTTCCTTCTAATCGATAGGGCTCTTTGAGTGTGGAGACATCAAACCAATTGTTGATGACTTTTTGCTCTTCAATATACTGCCCAGCATCGGAGATCATTCCTTTGATGAGATAGGTCTTGGCGCCTACTGCTTTGCAGATCATTTTTGTTGTATTTTGTGCATCTATGGGCATGATGACTGAAATAGGAATGCCTCCGCGTGCAGCATACATTGCCCATGCCTCTCCAGCATTTCCATTGGTTGCAATAGCTATTTTTTTTGCACCAAGCTCTTTTGCTTTAGATAAACCACAAGAGGCCC
>JAAZZY010000082.1 GCA_014239035.1 Chlamydiia bacterium | reverse complement strand
CACTCTATTTCTCCAGAGCATGGCTCTAACGTTTTTAAGGCTAACTTCAATAGTGTGGATTTTCCCACTCCATTGGGTCCTAAAATACCAATCTTTTCACCTCTGTGCACTTCTAAGTTTAGAAAGGTGATGACATCTTTTGGGCCAAAGCTTTTACAAAGATCTGTAAGTTTTAAAGCAATCCGTCCAGATTTTTGGATGCACTTAAAAGCGATCTTTGGACGCTTTCTAGAAGAAACATCTACTTTCGGCCATTCAAGCTTATCTAGTTGCTTTACCCTAGATTGCGCCTGCTTTGCTTTTGATGCTTTTGCTTTAAAACGATCAATAAATGATTGCATACGATCGACATACTTTTGGTGACTTTTTCTCGCTTGTTCTTTTTGTTCAGCAATTTCTTCTTTCTGCTTACAAAAAAGATCGTATCCTCCGTTATAGGAGCGAATCTCTCCATAGTCGATATCTAAGATGTGGTTACATACTCGATTAATGAAATAGTGATCGTGCGAAATAACAATGAGCATCCCTTTAAAAGCACTCGTCAAATAATTGGCTAGCCAGTCAATGGTTACAATGTCTAGGTAGTTGGTAGGCTCATCGAGTAATAAGGTGTCTGGGTGATCAAATAGGGTTCTAGCAAGCAGCACTCTAAGCTTGTAACCCCCAGATAAGGTTTTAAGAGGGTTATTATGAAGTTCTTTTGGAACGCCTAGCCCAACAAGTAGATCTTCAGCCTTGGCTTCTGCTGCATATCCATGCAGACGATCAATATCTTCTTCACAATCCACTAGCTTGTTGATATCATCATCAGAGAGGTTATCTTGAGCAAGGAGCTTCTCTTTACCAGCAAATGCCCTCCAAAGCTCTTTATGACCTCTTAAAACAACAGATAAGATTGTGGCTTCTAAAAATTGATCTTGGTCTTGTTTAAGCCAGCCCACTTTTTCATTCTTAGAAACAGTTACTGTGCCAACAAGTGCCTCTTCTTCTCCCATAAGCAAGCGCATGAAAGTAGACTTCCCTGTTCCATTGGCACCAAGGAGTCCATAGCGATTTTTACCGCTTAGATGCAGGCTAACATCATCGAATAGGAGTTTCATGCCATAGGACATGGCTACATTTTGAATAGAAATCATAAAGGTGGCTATAATTAAGGGTAACTGCTTAGAGGGCAATGATATACTTTTTCTCTTTAACCCTCAAAGTAAAACCTTTTCTTATTGAAAAATTTTAGTGATTTAATGATCCTTTTAAAAAGCTCTTTTATGAAAAGAGCCCTCCCAAAAAATACTTATACTTCGTGTGTCAACACCATGAAGGGAGGATCAGCAAGGTATTCTTCGAAAATAGCATTAGCTTCTACATGTTTAGGATGCACCATGAAACCATCCAAAGCCAACTTATCTTCAAACACAATTTCAACAGCAATGCCATATACATTTTCCGGAACGTACTTACTCGTATTTGGAAATATCTTGTAGCTGACTATTCCTGGGATATGGTCGAGAAAGGGCCTTGTTTGTTCTAATAGAGCTGGGTAGTCTTTGTGGAGACCTTTCTTAAAATTAATAATCACTATGTGGCGAATCATTTGCTCTCTCAGAAATTGGATATCTTCTTGATTTTAATACTACCATGATAAATCTAATTTTAAAATCTTTAAACATTTGAAATAAAAATAATATTAGCTTTATAATTAACCCTGTTTAATTAATAAATATGAGCATTGGAAATGTCTACACACCATTCTGTCCAATTAAAAGCGTTTTTTGAAAGAGTCACAACAGATAAGCATTTGCAGGAAAGACTATATGAAACAAAAGAGCTCTCTGAAGTTGAAGATATTGGAAGAGAACTAGGTTTTAACATTACTTCAGCAGAAATTATTAAAGCCCAAGCTCACAGAATATTGGCCTCTCCTGAAAATGAACTTGATCTACTTGCAGCTGGAAAAAAACCTCAAACAGTGGCTCAATGGGGAAGAGGTGGCTCTGGATTTTTAGAACGGTCTGGATTTTGGTTAACCCAGTTACTTTGCACTGGAAATAAAGTAGACCCTCAAAATGCTGCTCTTTCAAAATTTTTAATCTTATTAGAAAAAGATAATGCACTTCAGAAGAAGATTAAAACTAAGCACACCTTTAATGACCTTATAAATAAGACAGCAGCTTTAGGCTGCAAATTCAGTCTATACGCATTAATTCGCTATCAGACCACTGTGATTACTCAAGTCGATGACTCCATCGCTTGCAAAGTCGCTGCAGGAGATCTTTCCCTTTAGAGCCTTTATTACACTCTCATCCTTAAGGGTAAAGGTTGCTTAAGAAGACCTCTTAAGAAAACATCGGAGGAGGTGGGATTCGAACCCACGGTACGTTTTCACGTACACACGCTTTCCAAGCGTGCTCCTTCGGCCGCTCAGACACTCCTCCAAAGAAATAGGACGACATTTTAGCTAAACAGCGCCCTATTGTACAATCTTAAAAAAGTTCTTTGATAGGCATCACGTAGATACCATCTAGATTGCGGAAGTATCCCTCATAATCTAAGCCAAATCCGATGATGAATTTATTAGGAATTTTGAGACCTACAAAATCTACCTCCAAGCCACCTTCAGGGCGAACACCTTGCTTGTCTATTAAAGAAGCAGTGTAGACCCTCTCAGCGCCCTTATTGTAGCAGTATTCAATAACACCCTCTAGGGTCTTTCCTGTATCTACGATGTCTTCAACAAGCACAACGACTCTATTTGCAAAAGCAGCTTCTGGCTCAGCTAAAATTTGCAGTTCTCCACCTTGGAGTTTCCCTCCATAGCGGGTAGCGCGGATATAGTCTACTTGCAGTGGAAAATCTAAGCGAGTCATAAGCTGACCCATAGGAATGATAGCCCCGTTGAGCACGCAGACAAAAATAGGATTTTTGTCTTCAAGCTTTACGGCAATCTCTTTTGCCATCTTATCTATAGCTTGTGTCATATCATTTTTTGAATAAAGCTTTTCAGCTTGTTCCAAAATATCTTTATACTTTGAATGAGCCAAAACTTTGGTCTTACCATCACTTGCATTTAGCCCTATATTTGTCATAACGAATAACCCCAAACAGAAAATACATTTCTTCATTGCATGCCTATTTATGTTAAAAAAAACGGCCATGCTATCTCAAATCAAACATTTAATTCAAATAATGATTTACCACTATTAAAGTTGAGTTTTTCCTTGATAAATAAGCATTTTTACAGCATCATATATGTTAATCTTTAGTAAATTAAATAGCATGAAAAAGAAATTATTACTACTTTTTTTGGTTCCTCTGTTTATTATCTGCGCTTCTTTTTTTTCCTCTAAGAAACAAAGCATCTCAAAACCAGAGATTCTGGTTACTATTGCTCCATACAAATATTTTGTTGAAAGGCTCTCTGACAACACAATAGTTGTTAAAAGTTTAGTACCAGAGGCTGCAGATCCTCATGGCTTTGAACCTCCTGCCAAGGAGTTGCTCAGCCTCTTTAATGCTAAAGCGTGGTTTTTAGTTGGAGAGCCCTTTGAAGATCATTTTTTACCTATCATCAAGCGCAATGACCCTGCTTTAAAAGTGATCCATTTAGACCATAATGTTTCAAAAACCCTTCAACTCTGCTGCCCTCATCATAGTCATAAGCATACTATGGAAGATCGCCATTTTTGGATGAGCCCAAAAGTGATGAAGACCCAAATCAATATGATGGCAGGGGCCCTAAAAGATCTTTACCCTCAAAAGAGTGAAATAATAGATCAAAGACTTAAAGAAATTAATATTGACTTTGACAAACTTGACTCAGAGCTAACTTCACAAACAGCAGATTGCAACTCACCATACCTGTTAGTTTCTCACCCAGCCTTTGGTTATTTTTGTAGAGACTATGGCTTGAATCAGCTAGCTATAGAAAATGAAACCCAAGACCCTTCCCCTAAAGAGTTGACAATCCTTTTTGATACGATCAAGCAAAAGAAAATTAAGACTATTTATGTTCAAAAACAGCACAGCTACAAAATGGCAAAGCTTGCAGCTGAATCATTGAATCTTAAAATGGTTGAAGTAAACCCCTACTCTGAAAACTACTTTGAAAATATGCAGTCTTTTGGAAAGAAATTAGGGGAAAACTAAAATGCACGAGATCATTCGCTTCCATAAAATTCATTTTGAGTATGACCAAACTCCAATCTTAAAAGATGTATCCCTTTGTATTTATCCTGGTGAATTTATTCATGTGATTGGCCCAAATGGCGGCGGAAAGACAACTCTATTAAAACTATTGATGGGTTTTATTGAACCTAGCTCTGGATACCTTAAGATCAACGGAAAGAGCCCTAAAGCTACGCAAAGTAAAATTGCATATGTCCCCCAAGTTTTTGCCTTTGATAAACTCTTTCCTACATCAGTATTTGAAGTTGTATTATCAGGGCGCCTTTCTAAGCTGCCTTGGCATGGCAAATATCAAGAGAAAGATAAAATTAAAGCCCTTGTTGCTCTAAAACAAGTAGACATGGATGAATTTATTGACCACCCTATTGGAGAGCTCTCTGGAGGCCAGGTGCAGCGCGTCTTAATTGCAAGAGCACTAGCCTCAGATCCTCAGATATTACTATTGGATGAGCCAACATCATGTATTGACCATTCAGCGCAGCTTGCTATCGACAAGATCTTAAGAAACCTTAAAAGAAAGTTAACTATTATCATGGTGACCCATGATTTAGATCATATAGGAAAAAATTCAGACCGCGTTTTTTGCATTCACGGTCATCTATCAGAGCTTAAACCTAGTGAAGTGTGCCAACACTTCTCTATGGGCCTCTACACAGAAAAAGAGGGGGCTCTTATATGAGCTTTATAACCGCTCTACTAAACCATTCTATTTTACAGTACGCTCTTATTGCAACACTCTTTGCCTCTATTGCAAGTGGGGTCATAGGCTCTTTTGTAGTGATTCGTCGCTTGGCATTTATTAGCGGAGGAATTGCTCACTCCATATTAGGGGGAATTGGGCTTAGTGTGTGGCTTAAAAGTGTCTTTGGAATTATGTGGCTCTCACCATTGTGCGGAGCGCTCATTGCTGGTTGGCTTTCTGCTTTAGCACTTGGATGGATCCACCTTAATTATCGCGAGAGAGAAGACTCAATAATTGCCTCTATATGGACTATTGGCTTGGCACTTGGCATTTTATTTTTAGCGACTTCACCAGGACCTAAAATTGAGCTAGGCAATTACCTTATTGGAAATATTTTATGGGTTTCATCAACTGAGCTTTGGCTTTTAGCTATATTAAATTTGATTGTTTTAGCAGTTGTTGTCTTCAAGTATAATAAACTTTTAACTTTATGTTTTGATGAAAAGCAGGCACGCCTTCAGGGAATAAACACTAAATTTCTTTATATGGTTTTACTTCTACTGATTGCCACAACCGTTGTGCTTATGATGCAGATTGTTGGGGCTATATTAGTCATTACCATGCTCATTGTTCCAGCTACCATGGCCAATCTCTTTACGCGATCACTCCCATATATGATGGGGCTGGCTATTTTACTCAACGTTGCCTTTTGCTACGTCGGCATTTACACAGCTTTCACTTTCAGCCTGCCTACTGGTGCCACAATTGCTTTGATTTCGGGGCTTGTGTATGTGGTTACTTTGATGATGAAAAGAAAAAGGCTTAGATCAAGAGTATGATAAGGCAAGCTCTTCAAGATCAAAAAGAACATTTTTGAGTTCTTCAAGACCATCTCCAACTTTTGCTGAGATCTCTAAAACCCTTTGATCAAGGCAGGCGCTTCTAAAAGCTTCAATTTTTTCGTCAAAATTCCCTTCATCACACTTATTGAGTAAAACAAATGAGGGTTTTTCTAAGATCTGGGGGTTGTACTGCTCAATTTCTGAGCGAAGGATTTGGTATTCTTCTACTGGGTTCTCTTGAGTAATATCTAGTATAAAAAAGAGAATCTTGGTTCTTTCAATATGCCTTAGAAATAGAAGCCCTAGACCTTTATTTTTATGAGCCCCTTCTATGATTCCAGGGATATCAGCAATAAAAAATCTGCGGTAATCCTTGGTTTCTATAAATCCAAGATTGGGGCTTAAGGTTGTAAAGGGATAATTTGCACATTTTGCATGTGAATGCGTAAGAGTATTAATAAGGGTTGATTTACCTGCATTTGGAAAACCAACAAGGCCAATATCAGCAATGAGTTTAAGTTCAAGCTCTATTGCAAGCTCTTCCCCTTCTGTACCCGGGGTGCTAAAGCTTGGAGCTCTTCGAACTGAGCTTTTGAATGATGCATTACCACGTCCACCACGTCCACCAGTGCATATAGTCTCTTTTTGACCATTTTCGGTGATATCGCATAAAACGACACCCGTTTTAGGGTCTTTGACTAGAGTGCCACAAGGAACCTTGATAACGTGATTTCTTCCGGTTCTGCCTTGCTGGCAATTGGGTTTTCCATCTCCACCAGATTCGGCTTTGATGAGACGCTTATTACGAAATCTATCTAGAGAAAAGAAGTTTTCGTCTCCCTGAACTACGACGTCACCTCCGCGCCCCCCATTTCCACCATAGGGCCCACCTTTAGGCATGTATTTTTCGCGTCGCCACGCAACAATACCATTGCCACCTTTTCCAGCGATAATCTTGATTCTAATAGAGTCTGTAAACATTTATATTTATGCAGGGATTACGGATACAAAAGTCTTTTTAGAAGATCTAAAGCTGACTTTCCCATCCACGAGAGCAAAAAGAGTATCATCTTTGCCACGACCGACATTCATAGCCGGGTGCCATTTAGTACCTCTTTGTCTGATCAGAATGCTGCCTGCCTTTACGAATTGCCCATCAGCTCTTTTCACACCTAAACGCTGTGCATGAGAATCTCTTCCATTGCGAGACGCTC
>JAAZZY010000081.1 GCA_014239035.1 Chlamydiia bacterium | reverse complement strand
GTGGCAACATAATGGCGTTTTTTTTGGACTTACAGTGAGAGTTTTCAAAAATTGGGCTCCGTCTTCACCGTTTACCGCTCTATGGTCAGCCGCAAGTGTAAGCGTCATCTTATGACCTTCAAGAAGTTCTCCATTCTCAATCTTAGGAAATACAGAGATTCCCCCGACTCCTAGAATGGCAGCTTGTGGAGGATTAATTACGGGCAAAACAGAAGTTATTCCATACATCCCTAAATTGGAGATGGTAAACGAGCCCCCTTTAAATTCTTCCATAGCAAGGGTGCCTTCTCTTGCCTTTTTTGCTAAATTTTTGACTTCTTGAGAAACTTGGCCTAAATTCTTATAGTCTGCGTAGCGCACGATTGGGGTAATGAGCCCCTCTTCTAAGCTTACAGCAATAGATATGTCTATAGTTTTAAAGCGAATAATCGACTGACTTTGAGAATTGAACCCGCTATTGACTTTTGGATGATCTTTTAAAGCTAGAGCGCAAGCTCTGATAACAAAGTCATTAAAGCTCACCTTAATATTTTGATTTTTGAGCTCTAGGCGCACACGCATCATTGCGCTAACATCAACATCTTGGTTGAGATAAAAGTGAGGGATAAATGTTTTGGACGCTTGAAGACGTTCTGCAATGATGGTTTGAACAGGAGACATCGTAACTTCTTCATAAGTTCCAGAAGCTATACTTGGCACTCCTTTACCGCTAAAACTTGCTAAAGACTTTTCGTGAGCAAGATTTAAATCGTCACTCATCACACGCCCTCCTGGGCCTGTTCCTTTTATGGAACTCAAATCCAAGTTTTTTTCTTTGGCCATTTTTTTAGCCATAGGTGAGGCTGGAACTTTACCATGCTGCGCTGCTCCATGATAGGGAAAGCGATAATTTTCAGCTGGTGGCTCTGGCACAAAACTAGGTTGAGAAAAAGATGCTTTTTGCTCTTCTTGTTTCGGTTTGGCTATCTCTTCTTTTTGATCAGCTCCGTCACTTTGAGGCTCTTTTTCCTTCTCAACTTTTGGCCCGACGCCTTCTACTTGATAACCTTCTATGCTCTCATTTGCTTCAACAGTGAAGATAGCAATAGGGTCGTTGACATTAACTTGCGCGCCATCTGGAGTAAGAATACTTTTTAAAAAGCCTTCATCTAAGGCGTTATGTTCAACGGTTGCTTTGTCTGTTGTAATCTCTAAAAGAACATCTCCTGCTTCCACTTTATCGCCAACTGCTTTGTGCCATTTTGCGATAATTCCATGGTCCATAGTCGGAGAGAGTTTTGGCATAGTCACGGTGAAAGGCATTCTGAATCTTCTCCTAACGGTTGAGTGCTTTGTGCACTGCTGCAATTATTTTTTCTTTAGTGGGCAGCGTTTCTTTTTCTAATAATTTTGAATAAGGCATGGGCGTTTCTTTTTGTGTGATGCGCTCAATTGGCGCATCTAAAAAGTCAAAGCAGTGTTCCATAATTTGAAATCCTATTTCTGAGCAGATACCCGCATAGCTATGTCCTTCTTCGACAATTACACACTTATTTGTTTTACGAACTGACTTGCTAATCGTTGCAATATCTAAAGGTTTAATAGATCTTACATCAATAAATTCTACTTTGATATTTTGTTTAGCAAGTTCCTTTACTGCTTCTTGGCACATGTCAATCATGCGGCTATATGCAACAAGAGTGATGTCAGATCCTTCAGAGATGATATTGGCCTTGCCTATTTCAATAAGATATTCCTCTGTGGGAATCATCATCTTTTTTCCATAGACGAGTTCATTTTCTAAAAACAGGACGGGATTTGGATTTCTAATAGCTGTTTTTAAAAGTCCTTTGGCATCGTATGCATTACTCGGACTTAGTATAATCAAACCGGGTATGTTGCCATAGAGAGATTCAACGCAGTGTGAGTGTTGGCAAGAGACTTGCGCAGCTGAGCCATTTGGACCTCGAAATACAATCGGCACATTAAAGCGCCCACCAGACATATAAAACATTTTAGCAGCATTTGAAATAATTTGGTCTGCTGCTACGAAAGAAAAATTAAAGCTCATAAATTCTACAACAGGCCTAAGTCCTGTCATGGCAGCACCAATTCCCATCCCAGTAAAAGCATTCTCAGAAATGGGTGTATCACAAACCCGCTCTGGTCCCCACTTATTTAAAAGCCCTTTGGTGATTTTATAAGCGCCGTTATATTCAGCAACTTCTTCTCCAATAATTAGAACAGCTTTGTCTCGCTCCATTTCCTCATCGAGGGCTTGTCTGATCGCTTCGCGTATGTCTACTTCTTGTTCACCCATTATTCTTCTTCTTTGTATACCCCTTCTTCTAAAACAATAGGATCGGGACTCGGAGCCGCATCTGCTTTATTTACAATTTCAATAATCTGCTCTCTAATTTCTTTATCCATTTGTTTAAACTGGTCCTCAGATAAAAAACCCTCTTCAATTAAATCATGCTTAAGTCGAAGAATTGGATCTTTTGCCAAAGCTTCTTTAAGGGCTTCTTTTGTACGATATAGACCAGGATCTGAAACAGAGTGACCTCTAAATCTCTCTGTGATCACTTCTACAATAATTGGTTTTCTATTTTTCAATGAACTTTTGTGAATTCTTTTAAAGCCATCTATGCAGGCTAAGATATCCATGCCATCTATGCTGTGTCCTTCTATGCCATAGCACTCTGCATATTTCTCTGCTATGGGCTCTACAGCGATAGCCCTATTTACAGCTGTTCCCATTCCCCACTTATTATTTTCAACAACAAGTATGAAGGGGAGCTCCCAGAGTACTGCTATATTCATAGACTCATGAAAGGTTCCTTGAGCAACAGCGCCATCTCCTAAAAAGCAAAGAGCGCTCTCTTTCTTTTTCTTGAGGTATTTGATGCTTAATGCAGCACCTATAGCAACAGGAACCTGTCCTCCTACGATTCCAAAACCCCCTAACATTCGATCCGAGTAGAGGTGCATAGAACCTCCCCGACCACAGGCATTCCCGTCTGCTTTCCCAAATAGTTCAGAGAGAATCTCTTGCTCAGTTGCTCCTGTAAGATATGCCAAAGCGTGACAGCGATATGAGGCTACCCACCAATTTTCTTGGCCAAAGACATCCACACAGGCCGTTTGAATTGCTTCTTGGCCCATATAAGCATGAAAAAAACCGCCGATTTTACCTTGAAGGTATGCCGCCTCAGCTCTTGTCTCCAAGTTTCTTATTACAAGCATCTTATTCAGAAGCTCTAAAAGCTTCTCTTTTCCAAGTTCTTGAATGAGAGCTTTGCGGTCAAAATCAGCAAAATTGTACGGCGAATCGCCTTTTTTCTTATCCATCATACGCTGAAGGGATTTGGTTAACTCTCTCCCCTTCTCTTGTGTATAAACCATCGTAGAATAACCCCGCAAGCGCCAGATTGACCAAATTTCATAAAAGCACAAGATAATACCCATCTATTCAATTAATTTGTAGTCAAAAGGGCAATTTTAGCCTAATTTTGAGGAAACATGATCTCCTCAATAACCTCCAAATATCCCTCTAGAGCAAAAATCGGCCATAATGGCTCTAAACCTCTATTAATGAATGGCATAAACCTAAGAAAACTCTTGACAAACAAGCCTTTTTATGTTATAATTAGCTTAGGCTTAGGATAAAGAGGTCACTTAAATGACAGCACATGCAACACTACATAACCAATACCAAGACCAATATACACCTGTACCCAGAATAGAAACTAAGGATACGGGGACACTTAAACCTAATAGTAGAATTTATTTCAAACCTTCAGATTCTTCAAATAGCATTTCGACTCTGCGTGGGAGAGCAACACGGGGTATCAAAAAAGCCGGTTGGCTAGAATGGATTTTTAGGAAAGCGACAAAATTAACTTTTGACCAAGGTCGTACATTTACTTGGGTTAATACAAAAAGTCTTAAGAAATTCATCTATGAGACATCTCCTCATTACAATTACTACCAAACTTTTACAGCATTAGGGTCCTCTCAAGAACCTGTCAGTATTCTTTCCCCAAATTCAAGTGCAGATATTAAAAAAGCACACAATGCATCTTTCAGAGCTTTTAAAAATAATGCTATGACTACCCGTCGCGGTGCAAATAGTACCGATACTGAATTAGCTATGGAAGTGAAACTTGGAGAATATCTTTCTGAATATGTTTGTGGAATTTATCGTTTTCATAATGAGCGTGATCAATCGGAACAATCTGCTGAACTTAAAGATGAGCAGATAAGGTCGTTGGCTGCCGTTTCCTATACCTCAAAACATAACACTGCAGATAATAGAGAAGTCGCTTCAAAAAAAGTCTACCACAATCATAAGGAATGGGCAGCACTTCACAAGTTTATTAGTACTACAGTCGCATTTTCTAAAAAGGAAACTGAAAGAATAGATAGTCCCGCAAGATTTAACCACACTAGAAATGAAGTCCTTGTTTCTCAGGATCGGGAAAGTCAAGCAAGACTCAGCCGAGTTGACTCAGCTATAAGAAGAACGATTGGAGAGACGGCAACAGGTACGCTTTATGGCACAGCTGCTTTTGCCATCACAGCAGCGGCATTTACCTTACCAGTTGCTGTTGGAGGAGCTGCTCTCTGTGGTGTTTATAAAGGCTATAGAACATTTGTTAATCCAGATTAAGAAAAATAGACTTATTTCTAAACACACTTTTTAATTTCTAATTTCACATTAGATACCCTTGACTTTATTAAAAAAATATTTGATAGATGCATATTATCCTAAAATAAATAGGCACATCGAATGCATTACAAAAGTTTCAAACGTCCTGGCGGAAAACTCAAAACAAAAATCAAAGAATGCGGCGTTCAGCTCTTTCACCCAGGGATGGATATAGAGAGTTTAAAGCGCTCTATTATCAATTGTTTGCGCTATGAAAAAAGTAAAGATGAAGAGACGGCCATTGAGGAAGATTATTTACATGCCCTTGCTTGGGCTATAAAGCATCGACTGGTTGATCGTTGGATAGAAACTCAGAAGCATTACCATGATTCAGATTCCAAACAAGTATATTATTTATCGCTTGAGTACCTAACAGGTCAAGCGATGAAGAAAAATATGATTAACTTGGGTATCTATGAGACATCAGATAAGGCTATGGAAGATTTGGGTCTAAGCCTCGAAGAGATTTGTGAATTTGAGCGTGACGCTGCTCTTGGGAATGGTGGACTTGGACGTCTTGCTGCCTGCTACTTAGATTCTATGGCAACTGTTGAGCTGCCAGCACATGGCTATGGCCTTCGCTATGAATATGGAATTTTTAAACAGATTATTGAAAACGGCGAACAAGTAGAGCAGCCAGACAACTGGCTAAAAGAGGGTTCTATTTGGGAAATTAAACGCCCAGAGCATGTATATGAAGTTCATTTTAAAGGGCGCGTGAAGGAAAAGACTCGTGAGGATGGGTCGACCTATTACAAATGGACAGACACAGATATTGTTTTAGCTGAAGCCTTTGACACACCCTACATTGGCTATTCTACAAACAATGTAAATACTCTCAGGCTTTGGAGTGCTGAGCCGACCGAAGGATTCAACTTAGAGTCGTTTAGCCACGGTAATTATCTACAAGCGGTGGAGCAGACTGCTTTATCTAAAACAATCACCCGTGTGCTCTATCCAAATGACTCCATAGAAAAGGGTGTAGAGCTAAGACTCTTCCAAGAATATTTTTTAGTTTCAGCAACTCTCCAAGATATTTTGAGTCACTTCAAATTCAAATATAAAGATTTTAATGAGCTGCCCAATAAGGTTGCGATACAACTTAATGATACGCACCCATCTTTGGCAATACCGGAGCTTATGCGCCTTTTGGTAGATGAAGAAGGAGTTGCATGGAATCAAGCCTGGGAGATCTGTCAGAAGACCTTTGCCTATACCAATCACACTGTTTTACCTGAAGCCTTAGAGAGATGGCCCATTGAGCTTTTGGAAACGAATCTTCCAAGACATATGCAAATTATTTACGCCATAAACAGCCATTTTTTAAGAGAAGCAGCAAATCATCATCAGAATAACAAAGAACTTTTAAAGCGTATTTCTATTATCGAAGAAAGTGAAGAAGGCAAAAGAGTCAACATGGCCAACCTCTCGATTGTAGGCTCACATAAAGTCAATGGGGTTTCAGCGCTCCATACACAAATTTTAAAAGATAAAATTTTTAGAGATTTCCATGAAATTTTCCCAGACCGTATTACCAATATAACTAATGGGATTACTCCAAGACGTTGGCTTGTTCAGTGTAACTATAAACTTGCAAAGCTAATCGAAAGCAAAATTGGAAAGCACTTTTTGTGTGATTTATACGAACTTCGAAAACTTGAAGAGCACCTTCAAGACGATGGATTTTTAAAAGAGTGGAGAGACATCAAACGCTGGAATAAGGAGCGCCTTGCAAAATACATCCATGAAGTGATGGATCTCGAAATTTCTCCTGATATGCTCTTTGATATACAGGTTAAAAGAATTCACCAATATAAAAGGCAGCTCTTAAATGTACTTCATGTAGTTGCCCAATACATTAAAATTAAAAAGAACCCTCAAGGTGATTACGTTCCAAGATGTGTCATCTTTGGTGGGAAGGCTGCTCCTTCCTATACTATTGCCAAATCTATTATTAAATTGATTAACATGGTCTCCTATGTCATCAATACAGATCCTGATATGCATAAACACCTCAAAATGGTTTTTATTCCAGACTACAAGGTTTCCTCAGCAGAAAAAATAATACCTGCTGCAGACCTCTCTGAGCAGATTTCAACAGCAGGATATGAAGCTTCTGGAACCAGTAACATGAAATTTGCACTCAACGGCTCTTTAACTATTGGAACACTTGACGGGGCCAATGTAGAGATGCTCGAAGAGGTTGGGCAAGACAATATGTTTATCTTTGGTAAAAAGTCAGATGAAATCAGTAAAATCAAACACGATGGGTATAATCCTCAGGATAATATTGATAAAGACCCTCTTCTAAAAGAGGTCCTTGACCTGATCTCTACAGGGC
>JAAZZY010000080.1:6928-7134 GCA_014239035.1 Chlamydiia bacterium | reverse complement strand
AGTTTGCTCCTGTTTCAAACCCTATAGAAGAGGGAACTGCTATTGGATATGCCATTTATAAAACAGCGCATACCATTGCAGCTACAGAACACTTTTCAAGAGAACTTCTAGGAGAGGATAAGCCTGCATATGATATTAAAAGCACAGTGATGATTTTAGTCACTGATGGACTTCAAAATCCCTCTAACGAAGACCTAGAGCACCCT
>JAAZZY010000080.1:0-6918 GCA_014239035.1 Chlamydiia bacterium | reverse complement strand
GCACCCTGTTCGCAGAATCGGAATTGAAGAGGCCGCTGGATTTGCAAAAGAAAAAGGTATTCGGCTCTACATCGTCAATATTCAACCTGCCATAGATTTTCCAGAGCTCCGAGCTGAGCGTGATGCTCAAAAGCGCTCTGCAGAGTTAACAGGAGGGCAATTTTTTCTAGCAGGAGATGCCCAATCACTACATCGCATCTATAGAGTCATTGATAAATTAGAGCGTGCTAAACACTATGGCACGAACAAGCATCAGGTCTCTGTTGAAGAAAACACCCAGGCAATCGTCAGCAATCAGCATACCCAGCTCTTTTTATATACTCATCTTATCATAGCTGGCATGGTTGCACTCTTAGTTGCAATCTTATTAGAAACGACACTGTTAAAGCGGGTGCCATAGAAGATGAAAGATATTTATTTTGCAAATCCAGGTGCTTTTTACTTTCTAATCATGAGCATTGGAATCATCATTTTACTAGGATACTCCTTAAATAAGCGCAGAAAGTCATTAAAGAGCTTTGCAGATTCAGAGTCTTTATCGAGTTTGCTTTTCTTGGAAAAACGTACTCTACTTCGCTATGTTATGTTAGTGGGAGTCTGGTTTTTTGGAACAATTGCCTTAATGCAACCAGAAAAACATGGACCTAAAAATTATGTTGCAGACCACCAAAGAGAGATTTTAGATGAAAAGATCGTCGATAACATAGAGCAAGAGAAGCTCTTGGTCAAAAGAAGAGCCTGCGATGTAATTTTCTTACTTGATGCTTCGGCTTCTATGCAAGTTAATGACACGCGTCAACTCCATTCACGCCTAGACTACGCCAAAGAAATTGTCGATGAGATGATTAGTGGGCTAGATGGACAAAATGTTGTTCTATACACCTTTACATCGGCGCTTACGCCTGTTGTACCCTCTACTTTAGATTATTTCTTTACTCGACTCATGTTAAAAGACATTCATATCAATTATGGGGATATTGCGGGTACAGACCTATTTGAAGCTCTTGATCAAATATCAAGAAAACATTTTTTAACGCCTTCAAAAAAGCAAAAGGTCTTGGTCTTGCTCACCGATGGAGGGGATACCTACTTAGACTCTTTAGCAAAACCTGAGCGTCAAAAGCAGCTTCAAATTATGCTCGAGAAAGTTAAGCAGTATAAAGATCAGAATGTACGCATTTTTACAATAGGGCTAGGAAGCAGAGAAGGCAGTGTTGTCCCAGAAGTAGAATTTGAAGGTAAACCTGTGCTCTCAACAATTGATACTGAGCTTTTATCTCAGCTCGGTCAGCAAGGAAGAGGGCAATACTTTTTTGCCAATGATTACTCTGCATTAACGCTAGCAGAGTCAGTCGTAAATATATTAAAGTCAGAAAATAATTACATAGAAGAAGAGAAGACCCCTCAGAAGAAACTGCAGAGATCTATTATAGAAACAGATCCTATGTCCATTCTCAAAAAAAGGCTTTTCCAAGTTCCATTAGGCTTAGCATTGCTACTCTTGGCTGTGGAGTTGATCTTGCCTATTTGGCCAGTGCGATCTAAGGTGGACTCATGATGAGAAAAACCCTGCTAGTCACCCTTTGTTTATGCTCTTTTTTAGCTTATGGTGATGAGCTAAACACTCTTTTTGATAAGGGAGCCACCTATTACAAAGCTGGTGAAATGGAGAAGGCAATTAAATCTTTCCAAGAAGCTCACAAAAAAGCTCCAGCTGGAATCAAAAAAGATATTATTTCATATAATCTTGCGACTAGTTACTTAAAAAATCAGCAATGCGAAAAAGCTGCAGCTCTTTTTAATGAGGTATATGAAAATAAAGAGCGTTTGCCACAGCATCTCTTTGACCGGTGCGCCTTTAATTTCATGGTCACTCAATTAGACCAAGTCAATCACACCTTAAAAGATGATGCTGAGCCCCTCACCATAGAGTGCCTTGAAGATGCAAAAAAATCTTTGGAACTCGCCCATCAAATATATCAGCACGTGCTCTCCTCAAAAGAAGGGCATACTCTATCACAGCAAGAAGCTTATATGGAACTCGCTATTAAAGGATTAAAATCAAAGCTATACGATAAAATTCAAGAAACCACCTTAGAGAAACTCACCTTTGAAACAGCCATAGCAAAGCTTCAAGAGCAGATGGGAAAACAAATTGCCCATTATGAGAGGATCGGAGGTAAAAAGTTAGGGGAATCACTTACTCGATACTTTTTAAATCAGCAATATGTCAAAGAGCAAAAAGAAAGAGCTGTCTGGAAAAGACTAGAGGCTTTGATTGATGATCAGATCACTCAATTGCAATCTGATCGTGCAGCTGACTCAAAAAGGGTCCTAGAGAAAAAAAGTGTTAAGAAACAGTTTTTAGACAGCTACAATGACTATTTAGCATCTTTAGATTGTATGAGGGAAAATCAGCTCTGGTTAGGACGCCTAAAAGGTGCTAGATCCAAGCTTTCACTAGATTTAATAGATCTTCATTTAAGAGGGCAAGACCCCATTAAATATTGTCTTCAAAAACGCATTGATATTGTCAATCGCCAGCAAGAGGTAGATATTACAGCTCCTTTTATTGGCTCATTACATAGAGAACTAAAATGTGCAAATGCAACATCCGCGGCATTAATGGAGCAGTTTAAAGAAGCTCTTTTGCAAAGTGATCTAAAAGTTGAAAAAGCGCATATTGCGCTGCTTGCTGAAAAGTTAAAAAGAAATATTAAAAGGCCCTACACTTCTTTTTCAGTTCATAGTGACTATTACCTCTATGAGCAGATGTCTGGTGAGCCAATTGATATTTTGTATCCTATCTACTCCTCTTTAAAACAATTAGAGAAGCAGCCAAAGGCATCCTTATATCAATTGCATGCAGCTTATGATTTTTTTGAGACGCAAAAAGATGTAGCTAGTGGAGAAGATAATAAAAGAAAAATAGAGCGAAGCTTTCAATCTATTGGGACAGCCTTTAAGGCATATGAGGCTAGCGACTATGCTATGTGCAGCTTGCATCTGGAAGATTTTTTTCTTCACTTCAACTTCGGTCAGTTTATGCTCAAAGAAGTGCGTACTCTATCATTAAATCTTGAAAATATTTTGCACTCACCCCATCTAAATACGCTTCGCATTCAAGAGCTAGCTGATCAACTTCATCATGCTAATGAGTCTAGAACTTCTGCGGATCTATCTATAGATGATTTTGCGATTCGCAAAGCAATAGAGCCAGGATTTAATGGGGCCATAGAATCGATGAGCCTGCAAAAAAGGGCAGAGGAGGCGATTTCTCAAAGAATGCTTTTAGAGAATACTCAGATGTGGATGAAAAGGTTGGACCATACACTTGAAGAAAAAGAGCTCAGTTCCTTGCAGATTTTAGAGAATGGAATAGAAGAGCAAAAGCTTGCCCTAAGTTTTTCTTCTGAATACCCAAAGCTTAGCATTGTAGATTCAGCTTTTGAGAATGCGTTCTTAACGATGACAATAGATTTAGAAAATCATCCTATCAACGCTGTAGGATTGTTTGAATCTGTCTACTCCAAAGAAAAAGAGCAGCCTAAAAATGATAAAACTATTTCTTCTTTTAGAGAAGGGCTTAAATGGGCTCACTTGGCGCAGAAAAAGCTTCTAACTCAAAGTATTGATTGGAGTAAAATTTCAATGATGCAAAATAAAGTCCTTGAATGCTGGCAAGAAGCTTTTTTATCTTATCAAAACTCTTCAGATGAAAGTTCAAATGGCAACTCTACCCAATCTTCTACTGGTGAGGAGAACAATGAAGCAGAAGGTGATTTGAAAAATGTTTCAGAGATTGCAGATGCATCGCAAGAGAATGAAAAAAACTCTTCTGATCAAGCAAGGCGCGCTATAATGGGAATATTAGAAAAGCTAAATGAAATGCAGCAGGATGATAAAATTGCTGAAAAAGATCCTACAAAACCTAAAGAGGGGCTACGACCATGGTAGTGTTTAAACGCCTAATACTGACTTTAAGCATGGCTCTGCCACTTATGGCTTTTAACTCCTTTTCACAGAATACTCTAGATAGCGATGAGACTACTATTAAAGTTGAAGTGCACGATGAACTAGCTACAGAAAACCAGACTTTTTTCGCAAAATTAATTATTAATCACCCAGAAGGCATACAAGTTGATGAGTCTAGTTTCCAAATTGATGAGACGCCCTTTCATGCCCAGCTTCTTAGCCAGGGAAAGCAATCTTCGATATCAGTTATAAATGGGCAGCGCAGTGAAGTGCATCAGGCTATTTCGTACTATATTTTTGAAGTTAATGAAACAGCGCAAGGTCACCACACTTTGCCATCTGTTTCAGTCAAAGTCGGTGATAAGCTCTATAGCTCTGAGCCTGTTTCATACTTTGTCAGCAGCCCTCAAATATCCAATAACTTTAGTTTAACAGCATTTGTAGATGCCCCAGAGCCGCTATACCCAGGTCAAAACTTTGTAGTCACCTACCGCGTTGTTACAACAGAGCCAATGGAGGTTTTTTTTGAGAACCTTCCACTACTTGACCTCAAAGATTGTCAAAAAAGAGGAAAACAAAGGAAACGAGTTTTCTATCAGGGAGCTAAACGCGTTGAAGAGTATGCACAAACATACCAGGCTAAAGCTGTGGGAAGTCATCAAATAGAACCCTCTTTTTTAGAAGCACGGGTCTTTACAGAGGATTTTTTTGGTAGGCGTCGTTACAAAAAAGGAATAGAGCGCGCTCAATCAGATGCTCTTAAACTATCGATCCAAGAATTTCCTCAACTTGAAAAACCGCCAACTTTTAATGGTGCTGTTGGAAAGTTTACAATGGATGTGAATCTAGATTCCTCAACACAAGTATGTTTAGGCGACAAGCTTCGATTGAAAATGACCTTTTGTGGCAAAGAAGGGCTGAATACCATTTATCTGCCCAACATATCAGAGCAGGTTGGATTTAAAGATCAATTTCGATTCAACGATTTGCCCTTATCTGCACAAAAAGAGGAAGGAGTGAAAACCTTTATTTGTGAGCTGAGGCCCATGAAAGAAAATATTACAGAGATCCCAGAAATAGAATTCTCCTTCTTTAATCCTCAAGAAAGAAGTTATTCTACTTTAATGAGTCAGCCGCTTCCTATTACGTTGCTTCCGATGAAACAACCCTTTGAAAGCATTACATACAATCATATAGCTAAAGTAGAAGAGATTGAAGATGTTATAGAAAATGCATTAGAGGCACCCAATTGGAAAGAAGAAGAGAGCCCTGCTCTCATAGAAATAAAAGGGGTATATCCACTCGATGAGCAGGCATTAAACAAACCAAAAGTTAACTACCACGTACTTGAAATTTTAGCAGCCCTACTTACGCTTGCTTTGATTCAAATGGTATGGAAATATTTCTTCTCATCAAAGTCAAAAGGATATGACAGCGCCTTTTATTTAAAAGAGGCTTTAAAAAATCAAGTGCACCTTCAAAATTATCAATTGCTTTTAGAGAAATCTCTTCTCTTAAGACTCAAAGAACAAAAATTTATAAAAGAATATTCTTCAGTTGATCAATTAGGCCTTATAGGTGTCACGGGAGAAGTTCGAGAGTATATCCAAGATCTGCAGATGCAACTCTTTTCAGGGCAAAATACCTTTTCTTTAGAAGAGAGTTATAAAAAAGCTAAAGAGATATATAAAAAAATAGGAGATGGCCTTTGAAACGACTCATTATAGCTATAGTGTGCATGTGCTCACTACCTCTGTTTGCTAATAACTATGAGAGGGCATATGAGAGTTACCAGAAAGGTGAAGCAGCCTCAACAATCGAAGAGAGAGAGGATTACTTCAATGAGGCCTTGCAGCTCTACACAGAAGATCCACTTATTGATGGTAAGCTCTATTTTAATATCGCAAATTGTTATTATCAGCTCAATCAAATGGGTATGGCCATTTGGTATTACCATAAAGCTGAATCATTGCTCCCACGTGATGATAAGATAAAAGAAAATTTCATGATGGCACAAAGTTCTGCGGGGCTTTGCATCTCAAGCTGGGAGAGAGTCAAAAAACAGATCTTTTTTTTCCACCATATCCTAACTCCCTCTGAAAAATCTCTGGCCTTGATCTTTTTTTCATTACTGAGCTTTGCTACAGGCTCTTATTTTCTCTGGAGAAAGAAAAATACTTTAAAATACTCTTCCTTAGCAGCTTTTATTATATGTGCTTTGCTTGGCGGAAGCCTTTTTATGGGCGAGCAAAGTTCAAAAGAGGGGATTTTTATTCAGCCTTCCCTATTGCGGTGTGACGCTGGAATGCAATACAAAGAAGTAGGTCAAGGGCTTATAAAAGCTGGTGAGAAGTTTAAAGTCTTAGAGATTTCTAAAGATCAACAGTGGCTGAGAGTAAAAGTTCAGAGTGGCAAAAAAGGCTATGTATCATCACAGCAGGTGCGCTTTTTTTGAGCTATTTATCAGCGTGGTGATAGACTTCTGAGAGAAATTCGTCCGCCTTTTCTTCCGTGATAAGCTCATATTTAATGGCTTTCTCACAAAGGTATTCCGCACTTTTTGCTCCCACCCAAAATTCGGTGTTTTCTGGGAAAACTAATCGAGTCAGGCCATAGAATGCTGGAAAAAGTGGAAAAATACGCGCTAAGAGATCTCGAAAAGAATAATCACCATCGCTATGAATATAATGCATCAACTTATCAAGGCGCTCTTTAAATGCTTTAAGTTGATAGTAGTCTAGATTTTTGTAAGGAAGGCAATTGAGTTTCTGGATGCCCAAAGGAGAATGCAAATAATTATAGAAATGATCAAATTTTTGGGGCCAACTACTGTCCGATTTACTGGGAGTTTCTTAATATCGTGAGCCTCGGGATTTTCATACCTAACCATTAAAAGTTTCTAGGCTTTCTTCTTGTTTGGTTGGAACACTGAGCTAGAATATT
>JAAZZY010000007.1 GCA_014239035.1 Chlamydiia bacterium | reverse complement strand
AACATAGGATTGAAGTGTACCTGTGCATTTTGAGTTAAAGGTAACATGGTGTGCGGCAAAGTTAAGAGTTTCTTTGCAGATGAATGTTAAAGCCTGATACCCAGGATTTGTGGAGTTTACTGTTGAGATATACGGACTTGCTGTAAAGGTAAGTCCTTGGGCTAGGCCATCTGCATTAAATTCTAGAGGCTCTTTTTGAATGCAACGTTTTTGCAGTCCAAAATTTTGGCTATTTATAACTAGAGGAGTAAAGCGGCAGTCTTGAGGGCTTGTTGCTTTTGGAGCCTTCTTAAAAAAGTCATCAATAATTTTAGTAGCTGTGCCAAAAAATTGGCCAGAGGGATTAGGTCTTAAAGTTACCCAATCAAGAGCCTTGAAGGCATTTGGATCATGAGCATTATTTTTACATGCAAAGAGTGAATCTTTGAGTTGTATTGTTTCTCTTTCAAGCGAGAGGTTCCTAAATGCTAAAAAGGCAACAGTTGCTAGGGTTGCCCCTGTCACAATGTAGCCGATATCTGAGACAGATGATTTTGCACTGTCTGCAATAGCAACCGCCTCTAAGTATTCTTTAACAGTTTCTATAGAGACTGTGGGCTTACTTTCTAAGCTTGCACCTGCATCAATGTCATCTGGGTCGAGAATAGTAAGAGGTGGAGGGTTTGGGGACTTCTCTATGTTTGACTTAGGAGCTTCTTTGTTTTGAAACTGTGGTTTGGCAAGATTAAAGTCAGCATTTAAAGGCCTAAAGCTAGAGGATGCTGGGCTAATATTCATATTATTACTCCATGTATTAAAAAATTCCCTTAAATTAAAAGAGAATTGGTCAATTTTGAGCAATTGAAATCTTTAATGCCAATGTCTTTTGATGAGAGGATCAGGAGAATTTAAATCCACCACATGATGAGGTGAAGGCTCTCCATGAAAAACAATAATAGAGCAGTTTCTTGGAGGCTGAGAGTCATCACTATAGCTTATGTGTTTTGAAGGATCCTTATCAAGTCGCATCTTAAGCTCCCAACGATAGCTAATGATCCAGTCATGAGGCCATAAAATGGCATCTTGAACTTTAGCAGAAATCCAATCTTGGTCTCCCTGAAATCCTTGAACGATTTGTTCTTTGAATTTTATAAAGTCATCCCAGACGTTTGAGTATGTTCCAAGCTCTAAACGAAATACAGAGCTATTCTTAATAGGATAGTTAGGGTCTCCTATTCTGTGGAAATCCTGAATAATACAAAATTTTTTCGATTGATATTCAAACAGGCGGTCAATGTTTGAGATGATTACTAAATCTAGATCTAAAAATAACAGGGTGCCTTTTAGGGGCAGATCTTTGTCAAAGGCTTTGAGTTTGTACCACCAGGCCTTTTTTTCTCCTGAAAGACCCATATCAGGAAGGTCAATGGTTTGAATCTCTGGGTCTAAGCCCTTGGTGTTTTCGGTAAAGCAAATAAACTTATGGGGAAGGCTCAAATGCCTCGAAATCATATTTTTGAGTATGTTGACATACTTTGGTCCATACTTGTTCCCATATTTTAAACAAGCAATATAAATCATTTAACGAATCTCCAATACTTATGTTTATTTTTATTTATCAATATTTTGATTAAATGAAAAGTCACATGCTTTTTTTTGCACAAAAAATGTAATCAGAGTATGTTCTCATGTAATAGTTAAATGTTGGTTATCCAAATTATGAGCTCTGATCCTGAGATGATACTCAAAAGTTTTATAGATTTAGAAAAAATTCCGCATGCACTTATTTTTATTGGAGATGACATCTCGGAAATGATGCAAAGTGCGCGCAGTTTTACTAAAGAAGTTTTCATGCGCTTTGATCCTAAAGAGAACCACATCTCTAAAATGGATCATGAAGCTCATCTAGACTTTCATGTGTTTTTGCCAGGCTCTAAAACACATCAGTTTTCCATTGAGCAAATCAAACAAATCTGCACTCAAAGTAATCTTTATCCGAGAGAAGCCCCTAAGCAGTTTTTTGTTTTAAAGCATGCCCATAGGATGCAGGATGCTGCAGCAAACGCTCTCCTTAAAACTTTAGAAGAGCCATCTAAAGATTCTATATTTATTTTAATGGTAGAGAGCATTGATGCCATGCTTCCAACCATTATTTCAAGAATGCATAAAATTTATTTTCAAGAGTCCCCATCTTCTTATGATGAAAAAAGTTATTGCAAGGCTTTGGATAGCCTCTTAGGTAAGTGGCCAAAATTCACCTATAATGATGTTTATGTTTCCTGTGAAGATATACAAAAAAAACTTGATGAAGAGATTGCATTACAAAAAAAAGAGAATCCTTCTCAAAGTGCTTTTATGGACAAGGAAGCTTTTGCGCTTTTAATCCGTGTTCAAAAGTGGTATCAAGAAAAAATACTTCAAAGCGATTCAAAGATAATGAGTTTAAAAGAGCTTTCAAAAATTATGGACCGGACTCAAACAGCCCTTGAGCGTTCAACAAGGCTCTCTACATGTTTGGAGTATTTATTATTATGTTTTGCCTCATAAGATGGTCAAGGAGATGCATATGAGAGTTTTATTAGTCGCTTTTTTATTGTTACTACCCCTAAAAGTTTTTTCAGATTCTAAAGTAGTGCTTGTAACAGGTTCGTCTAAAGGAATAGGAAAAGCAATTTGTGAGGAGCTTGCATCCCATGGAGAAGTTGTTTATGGAACCATGCGCAGCCCAGAGACCTTTGATGGTTTTGAAAATAAGTCGATCAAAATCAAAAAACTTGATGTAACTAAAGTGGATCAAATAGAGAGTGTTGTTTCTGAAGTTATTTCTGAGCAGGGGCGAATTGATGTTGTGGTAAATAATGCAGGGTATCTTCTCCTAGGTCCATGTGAACTTACAGACTTAGAACAAGCTAAAGCTCAGTTTGACACGAACTTCTTTGGAACTTTTTCAATGATGCAAGCAGTGCTGCCTCAAATGAGAGCACAAAATAGTGGGCATATTGTTAATATTAGCTCAACATCAGGTTTCGATCCTTTTGTAGGCCTTGATATGTACGCAGCATCTAAGTGTGCCCTAGAAGGCCTATCCTCTGCAATGGCCGGGTATTTAAATCAATTTGGTGTACACATATCACTAATAGAGCCAGGTCCAGTAAAAACAGAAATTAATCAAGCAATGACTCGGGGTTCTCGCGTTCCTGAAAACAATCCCTATGAGAAATTTCAAAAAAACCTAGTAGTCTTATTAGCATCTAGGCAGAAAACAGCCCAGAAGCCTCAGGAAGTGGCAGAGCTTGTTGAAAAAGTAATTTTTCAAGAATCACCAAAGCTTCGCTACCAAACTAATTTAAGTGGCGTTCAACGCGCTCAGAATAATTTAGTCGACATTACGGGGTGCTCAACCTTGGATGTTAAGCAAAGTTTAACTAAAGAACTTTTTGGGCATGAGGAGAATGGAGCAGAATAAGGACGCTCAAGTTATAGTCATAGGCGGGGGGCCGGCAGGATCTTCCGCTGCCATATTACTTGCAAAAGCGGGTATAAAAGTAAAACTTTTTGACAGAGATAAGCATCCTCGATATCACATTGGAGAGTCGGGAATTTTGTCTCTTCCATTTATTTTGCAGCTTCTTGGTGTAGAAGAAGAACTCATCGCTAAAGGTGTAAAAAGAAAAGGTGGAGTTTTTTTTGACTGGAACAAAAAGTGGCTCATTAATTGGGGAGTTTCTGGAGACTACACCTACCATGTCGAGCGCTCAGAATTTGACCACCTTCTTTTAGAGAAAGCACGCGCGTGTGGAGTAGAGGTCTTTGAAGAGCATAAAGTCAAAGAGATTCTTTTTGAAGGCAAGAGACCTATTGGCGTTCGAGTTGAAAACGAAAATAAAGAAAAAGAGTATCTTTGTGAGCATCTAGTGGATGCATCTGGTCGAGCCGCGCTACTTTCAAGGAAGTACTTTAAGTGTCAAAAGCCTTTAAAAGCCTTTCAAAATGTTGCCCTCTGGGGGTACTGGCTTAAAGCCAAAGAAGCAAATTCTCTAAAAGGGTTTGAAGATGTAGATGGCTATTCATCTGAGATTGAAAACCCCATTGTCATTAGCTCTATTCCCAACGGCTGGATCTGGGCAATTCCTCTTCATAATAAAACGCTAAGCGTTGGTGTTGTCCTCTCACAAAAGCACTATGATAGTAAAAAAAAGGAGATGAAGAGGTCTGACATTTATTCAGAGGCCATACTTAACTCTGAAGTTGCTAAAGAGCTTTTAGAGCCAGCTCATTTAGTCTCACCTATTGGCATGACAGCAGACTGGAGTTATGTTACAGAGAAGTGGGCAGGTGATGGCTATTTCATAGTAGGGGATGCTGCGGTTTTTATTGATCCACTACTCTCAACTGGCATGACATCAGCAATGCTTAGTTCTGTAACATGCGCTGCTTGTATCAAAGAGATCTATAAGAAAAAAATTCCGAAGGAAAAGATTTACCAATTCTATGGTGAAGATTACCAAAGACGATTTTGGCGTCTCTCTTTTGTTATAGGAGCTCTATACGCGGCTAAAGGCCACCCGAGTGACTTGTTCTATAAAACCCACTGCTTAACATCTCAAGACCTCGATGGAGCTGCCTACGATGATATTAAACGCTCTTTCTCATCTGTGATCTCAGGGCTTGAAGATCTCAAAGAGGTCACAACATCAAAGCTTCAAAAAATAGCCGGTGAGCGCTTAAGACAGAATTTCAAAGAATATATTAATCTTGTTCCCAAGATGCCTTATTTACCCCGCAATGAACTAGAACTTGTTTTTGAACCGCTTGGTCTTGAAGGTGCTCTCTCTACTGTCGAATAATTAATATATAAAAGTTTAATTTACCAATGAGTAATTCTGAAATTCGGCACTGGTATTTATTATTACTTAACATCGTTTTTGCTATAATCGTTGGCATACATAAACTTTAAACTATAAATTTGGAGAACTTAATGGCCTCGAGTATTTTTCCAGTTTGTATGACTCTTGTTGAAGAAACTCATTATCATTTATCAAAAAAAGACCTTTCGACTTTAGTTGCTTGTGATCCCGCGGTAAAATCAGTGTTAGAAAAAATGGAGTCTGTTTCTTTAGAGGCTCTTTCAAAGTTATCACGTCTAGATATCGTTGGGAGAATCTGCAGACCTTTTAAAGAGTTTGCTCAAATTTTAAAATTGAACCTAAAGAGTGACGCAGAGTCCCATTATGAGATACAAAGCCGCATTTTAGATCATGAGGATAAGTGGTTCAAAGAAGGGATTTATTGTGATCAACTTCAAAATGTTATGAGAAAAAGATGTAGGTTGCCCACATTTTTATATACAGAGAATAAATATTTTAAACTCTACCAAAAAATGTGCTCTAGTAAAAGTGTAAAGCCTTTTGATGGTAGTGAGATGATCTTCAAAGAAGGCTCAAACTACTTTAACTATCTTGAAAAAACAGTCAAAATAGTTAAGAGCCAGGAGATCAACAATATGTTTATTCGGATGAGTAAACTGGGAACTATAAGGGTATAAGTAGCTCCAAAACCTGTTTGTTATTTAGACGAGCACTCATCTGGAGCTTTAAACAGACCAGGTATACCAACTGAACAGCCTAAAGCTTCCGTCGCATCCTTCATTTCTTTATCCATTTTAGCAAGTTTAGGCGCAGCTTTTAGACGCAGCTTTAAAAATTCATTAAAGTATGCCTCAGAACTTGTGTCTCCCTTATAATTTTTGGTGAGCTTTTCAATATCTTTAAGAAATTTTTCAGAACCTAATGCCTTGATTTCTTCTTGATATTTTGGGAGTATTTTTCCATAAGCTTCTTCAAGCTTTTTAGCATTCTTGCTTCCAGGTAGCCAATCTTTGAGCTCCTTCATAGTTTGAGGATCCTTTTCTGCATTTTTGCAGTATGAACGTATTCTTTCTTCATTCATTTCAATAATAGGTTTGTTTAAGGAATTAACCTCTCCATTTCTAGTATGAATATTTTCAACTTCTAACATTAATGAATCTGTTGGTTTTGCTTCTTTAGCTGCTTTGATAATGAGTTGATCACCTTCTACTCTTAGTTTTAATACTGAGCCTTCTTCAATATCTAAAAGAGCTAGGAGGGTGCGATCTAGAACTAAAGCGTTGCTATTACCGTATTTAATAAGTTTCTTCAACATTTTTTCTCCGAAGTAATGATTTTAGAGTTTTATTTTTCAATGTATATACATTGTATAGTTGAAATATAGTACATAGTATATATTTCGTAAAGTTTTATAGAGAGTAAACTAAGAAATAGGGGAGGGTGAATACTTTAAACTAAATAGAATCAATATGATGAGATTGAAAAATTAATCTAAGAAGAAAAAGGCGTCTTGATCTTGATGCAGCTGCCCACCTTTGAGGTGATAAACTTTATCACAGCAAGAGGCAAACCTCTCATCATGCGTTACAACAATAAGGGATTTCTTTTCACTTTTGATGGTCTCTAAAAGTAGATCTTGAACTACTTTTGAAGTTTCTTGGTCCAGGTTTCCTGTAGGTTCATCTGCAAAGACAATAGAAGGGTTATTGCAGAGAGCTCTTGCAATGCACGCACGCTGCTTTTCCCCGCCTGAGAGCGTTCTGGTGAGTTGATGGCGGCGCTCATATAGTCCAACCTTCTTTAGCAGCTCTTGAGCTCTTAAAAAAGCATCCGAGTTTTTGCCGAGAGGTTTTCTTGCGATGCGAGCAGGCATTAAAACATTTTGCAGCACACTTAGGTGATCAATTAAGAAAAAAGATTGAAAGACAAAGCCAATCTCTTCATTTCTAAGTTGTGCTATATCTGTTTTTGGACGATTTAAAAAAGTGAGAGATCCGCTATCTGGTTTTTCTAAGGTTCCTAGTATATGAAGGAGCGTGCTTTTTCCTGCACCTGAGGTGCCCATAATGGCAATAGATTCTTGCTCGCCGACCTTAAGAGATATATTTTTTAAAATATCCACCTTAATGGGTGTGTGGAAAGTTTTAGAGAGATTTTCAGCTTTGAGCATAACCATCTATTGTTCCGACTTTAAAATTTCTGTTGGATTTAGGCGCATAGCTTTAATAGCTGGAATGAGACCCGATATGATCGACAAGATTGTGGTAGCTCCAAGTGCGAATAAAAAGGCATCAAAATTTAAATTGGATGGTAGGGAGTCTCCAAAAAAGGCTGGGTTAAAGAGCTGTCGACCTTGAATGCGATTTAAAAGGCTAATAATAGAGTTGAGGTTTTTTAAGGTTAAATAGGCAAGTCCTGTTCCAATTAAGCTGCTGATGAGCCCAATAGCAAGTCCACATCCACCAAATATTAGTGCAATGCTTTTTCTAGAGGCGCCCATAGCTTGTAAAATCCCAATTTCCTTTTTTTTGTCGCTAACAAGCAATATCAACATAGAGATGATGTTTGTGCATGCAACTGTAATGATGATAACGGCAATGAGAGTAAAGAGTACTTTGTCTGATGAGAGCTGCTCGATAAAGTCTTTAGAGTATTCGTACTCTTTATAAGTTTTGATTTCCCAAAAGGGATTAATGTGGCGCTCTTGGAATTCCTTTTCTAAATAGGCCTTTACGTGATCAGCTTGCTTGGGGTTATCAAACCAAACATTTATCCCATTTCCAATCAGAGAATCCTTTACTGAAATAGCAGCATTAATTGTGGAAATGATTTTCTTGGGAGCTAAAATAACTCGTCCACTGTTAGGGATAAGGCCCGGGTCAAAGAAACCTGAAACAAAAATAGGGATACGCATTTCTTGCATTGAAGAAGTCGTTTGGCATTGATAGGAAAGGTAGCCCCGATCTCCACATAAGACGCCATTTTCTCTAAAAGATTTTGGGAGTAAAACACCATCTCCTACTTCGTAATCTTCTGGTAGAATTAAGTTGGGCCCTCTGTCTTGCTTTACTGTGTAGGCCCACAGGGGAAGATCTTTAGGGAATTCATCAAAGCTTTGAGTAGGTTTGGCTTTGCCAATCTCAAGGTTGTTGAAGAAAACCTCTTTGGAAAAAGGGGTTCCTTGCATATCACTCTTTAGGAGAAATTTTACCTGGTTTGGGACAACAGCACGTTTTAAAGAGGAGGTGATGAGTTTAGCATTAAGTTGAGCTTCGCCAGGAAGTTTTAGGTGAAACTGCTTGAGGTCAAAAGAGTTTTTATTAAAGGATACTAAATCTTTACTCAGGTTAATTTGAACAATTTTTGCATCTACATTTTGCTGGATGCACCTTTGTTTAAATTCATTTAAACTTGCAACTGTCTGCGGAATAATTAAAGTATTACCATCCACTAAAAGAGCCTTGATAGATCCAGAGTGCGCTAAGAAATCCCTAGAAAAGAAGTAGCCTTGCGGCCCCGTTTTGAGGTGAGTGATATCGATGTGTTTGAAAAAGTTATCTAAGCGTTTCCTAAAAATGGATCCGCTTAAAACAGGGTCTTTGTCAGGTTGATCTTCTTGAATATTTTGCGCAGATGACCCTAAAAGAGAAAATATATTAGAGAGGTCCTGCGGAGATAATTTAAGTAGGGTCTTTTGCAGCCTCTTGTTGCTGGGTTCAAAAGAAGAGAGGTAGGCAATTTGCGTTAAAAAGCTTTGGGAATCAGCCCCGTGTCCTAGATTACAATCATTAAATGAACGCAAAAGTTTAAAGCGAGCATTGGCAATAGAGAGCTGGAAGTCATTTGCCTGTACGGGGAACAGCGTCTTACTGTTGAGAGATGTAATGGAATTAAATACTTCTCGCACTAAGTCTGTGCCTGATGATGGAACCCAGACATTTGATGGCTCTTCGTCAATAAGAGGGTCATACGAAGGCTGAGTGACCATCTTTTCCTCGATTGTCTTAAAGCTATAGTTTGCTTCATGCGAAATTGAATCTAGTTGATAATAGTCTGATTGGTAGTAGTTTTCAGTGGGCATAATCTGCAGTGGGGCGCTTAGTGCAATGAGCTTCTCTGTCCAGTTCTTTTCCATGCCATTTACAACAGATAGAAAAACTAAAACAAGCCAGACAACCAGCGTAATAACCAATACTGAAACTAAAGATATTATGGATACAGAAAGCTGCTTGAAGCGGGGATGTAAATATTTTTTGATTAGTGCTAACTCAAACATATGAATTTAAAAAACAAACGCCTTTTCTAGGAAAAGGCGTTTGATGCGCGTATAAACGCGCTGAAAGGAGGCAGTTCTTTATTATTTAGTTTCTTTAAAAATGACATGCTTTCTTAACGTTTTGTCAAATTTTTTCATTACAAGACGTTCAGGATTCGTTTTTTTATTTTTTGTGGTGTAGTAGTATTGGCTACTTTCTTCACTCTTGAGCTTTATATTTTCTCTTGCCATCGCTTTTTCCTCAGAAAAATTAAACCGCGATTATAGTGAACAGTTAAATTTATTTACAAGTTTAAATTATATTAAATTAGGGATCTTGGGCAAGGCTTTCAGAAAGAAAGAATCTTGCTGATTTTGAAGTAAAAATTGATGGTATGCAAGTCCTGCAATCATCGCAGCATTGTCTGATGCCATTCCGAGAGCTGGCCAAAATTGAGGAGTATTTGGAAAGGCTTCTTCAAACATTTTTTTGAGGGCCTGGTTGCCACAGACTCCACCACCAAAAATTAATCCGTGATAGCTGTGATGGTCTGTAGCTAGTAAAGTTTTATTGACGATATCAGAAAAAGCTGTGCGTTGAAAAGATGCTGCAATATCCTTTTTTTCAATCTCTGAGAGATTTGAGGGGGCATCTTTGAGAGCATTTTGTCCTTTAATAGCGTACATAACACTTGTTTTAAGGCCGCTAAAAGAAAAGTCTAAAGGATTTTTTTTCACTTGCCCGGCTTTAAAAGAATATTTATAGGGATTTCCATCTTTAGCCAAATTCTCAATAAAAGGGCCACCGGGATAGGGAAGATCAAGTAGGGAAGCTACTTTATCAAAAGCTTCTCCAATCGCATCGTCAACAGTAGTCGCTAAGATGCGGTATTTGCGTATAGCCTCAACATGCACAAGTGCCGTATGTCCACCGGACAAAATAACTCCCAGACAAGGAAAATTTTGAGGCATTTTGGGCATCATTGAAGCATAAAGATGTCCTTCTAGGTGGTTAACTCCGACAAAGGGTTTTTGCAAGGCTAGAGCTAAAGCCTTTGCTGTGTTGAGACCTATTAGAAGAGCTCCAATGAGTCCTGGCCCTCTTGCTGCAGCAATAACATCAATATCATCGAGCGTGCAACCAGCCTCTTTGAGAGCTTGGTCAATAACGGGGATAATGACATCTAAGTGCTTACGACAAGCAAGCTCAGGAATGACACCTTTAAATTGGTTATGTAATTCAGCTTGAGAAAAAATAACATTCGATAAGACTTTAGATCCATCTTCAACAATTGCAGCGGCCGTCTCATCGCAGGTGGATTCAATTCCAAGTACAAGCATTATAATTTTAATTGGGTTGAGGCATCGTGATCGACAATCCAAAGAGCTTTATGTTTCTCAGTACCTATTTTTTGAGAAGGGTGCTCTAAGGGAATATAGGGGCCTTGTAAAACATCTTTCAAAATAGTTGTTTTTTTGTCACCCAAGACAAAGAAGCAAATGCTGTGAGCCTGGTTGATCAAGGGATAGGTGAAGGTCATTCTCAAAGTTTGTTTTTGAGGAACTTCATTGGCAACAACAAGACTACTGTTTACTTTTAGAGCCTTCGTGTGTGGAAAAAGAGATGCCGTATGACCATCATCTCCCATGCCAAGCATGATGAGATCAAACTGTGTATTAGGAACTTTTTCTTCTATTAGCTTCTCATAGGCTAGGGCGTTCTCATCAGGGCTCGATTCTACAACCATTCTAAAGATATGATCGCTTGGAACTTTTAGAGCTTTTAAAGCGCAATCCATGGCCATCTTGTAGTTGCTGTCAGGATCCTCTGGGGCCACACTTCTTTCGTCCCCAAAGAAAAACAAAATTTTATCCCATTCGAGACGGTGTGAGTATTTTTCTGAGGAAAGAAGCTTCAAAATCGCCTTGGGGGTGCTACCGCCAGAGAGTGCTACTGTAAAGAAACCTTTTTCAACAACAGATGCGCGGGCTTGCTCAATAAAATATTCAACACAAAATTCAATGGTTTGGTCGTAGTTGCCAGGAAGGGCAATATCCCTTCTTGCATCAAAATCTTTTATACATTTTTGCCAATCTGAAAAACTCATACTAAACCGTCAATTGTTGATAAAATTTTAAGCATATTCTCATAGTGGGTGCTTGTTTCTTTATAGCAAATCTCTTTAGAGAGATATAATTGCCATTTGGACTTTATTATTGAGGCATTATAGGGGATATTTGGTTTTTCTTCATCTATAATTTCTATATGGATCATTGGGTCATCGAGGCCAGTTTTAAATGTAAACTTTTTTTTATTTTGAGTTTCGATTTGGAGTGACAATACGGTGCCAGGAGCTGCTTTTAAGCCACACACCTCCTCTAAAATATGGACGAAAATTCTATTATTATCTCTTCTGTAGGAAACTTTTTTTTCATTTTCATGGTCGGTATAAGAGACAAATTTCCAACCAAGTTGTGCCGCAATCCAGGCATGCAGGTAGTGGACTTGAAAATGATTATGACCGAAAAATTCACTAGGGGTACCACAAAAGTGTATCTTAACTTCAGTAATTTTATGGAGTTCATCCAAAGTCTGAGGTGAGTTGAAGATGCCTTTAATTACACTTCTCCATTCTTCTAGATAAACCCAATTGAGGTCTGCAACTTCCCAGCTGTCTTTGATGATATTAGTAAGTAGCTTTTGGGAAAGCTCCTGGAGGCTGTTGCTACACTCTGAATGGAAGATTAATCGTCTAGCCATATGCTTAAGAGATGGAAAAAGAGGATGTGGGATTGTTGGGTCTTTTCCCCATAATAGATAGATCGGCAAATCAACAAGGGTGTGTTGCAGAATGAGGTGGAGGATTTGCTCGGTATTCTCTTTTGAAGTAGATAAATAGATTTTATCGCATACAACATTTTGACTGCCACCGCTCTCAATCATCTTAGCTGCAATACTTGCGTTGAGGTAGAAGTCACCATTATCGGGATTCTCTTCGATAAAGATAACTCGGCAGGGGAAGTGCTCGATAATTTGATCGACAAGTCCTATAAAAAAGGGGAGTTTGTCGTTTTTTTCTACATACACAATCAGATTAAATAAAGAAGCTCTAAGTTGATTATTTTGCTTATGCGTCTCTTCAAGCTTTTCAAGCTCAAACTGAATCTCGGTGGGTTTTACAGGAATAAAAGATGACATAGGCCACAATTTTGAAATTAAATCATTCTCCAATTACGCGCTGAGTGGTTTAAAAGTTTCTCAGCTTCAATAGGTCCCCACGTTCCAGCTTTATACATGGCTGGGGGGAGGGTGGAATCTTGTTGCCAATGCTGCAAAATTGGGTCGATATATTTCCAAGAGGCAAGAGTTTCATCTCCACGAGTAAAAAGAGTAGAATCTCCTAAGATGCTGTCGCAAATTAAACGTTCATAAGCCTCTGGTGGGGTTAGACCAAAATAATTGCCATATTTAAAGTCCATTTTCACAGGTTGGATAGGGCTTGCAATTCCAGGGACTTTGCAGTTCATATTCATTGCAATTCCCTCATTGGGTTGGATTCGAATAGATAGAACATTTTGTTCGTATTTTTTTTGGTTTTTCAAAAAGAGAATATTAGGCACATGATGAAACACAATTGCAATTTCAGTTGTCTTTTTAGGAAGTCTTTTTCCACTGCGTAAGTAAAAAGGAGTGCCTGCCCATCTGCAGTTGTCAATGGCCATCTCAAGGGCTATAAAAGTTTCCCTATTAGAGCTCGGGTCAACATTTTCTTCTGCGCGGTAGCCTTTAACTTGTCCTCCATTGACAAAGCCTTCGTTATATTGTCCACGAATAACTTTATGATCAATTTCATCCGGAGAAATAGGGCGAAGAGCATCTAAAACTTTAACTTTTTCATTGCGAATAGAATCTGCATCTAAACTCACAGGGGGTTCCATCGCAATCAAAGTTAAAAGCTGCATAAGGTGATTTTGGATCATATCGCGAAGCAAGCCTGTCTCTTCCCAGAAACGTCCCCGTGTTCCAATTCCAATATCTTCTGAAACAGTAATTTGTACATGATCGATATATTTTTGATTCCAAATGGCTTCAAAGATAAGGTTTGAGAATCTAAAAACCAAAAGGTTTTGGACTGTTTCTTTACCTAGATAGTGGTCAATGCGGTAGATTTGTTTTTCATTGAGGTGTTTAGTGATTTTAGATTGAAGAGAAATTGCTGATTCTAGGTTATGACCAAAGGGTTTTTCAATGATAACACGAGACCATGGAGAATTATTTTCTGCGTAGGGATATATAAGTTTGGCATTTGAGAGTTGCTCAACAATTGCTGTAAAAGAGCTTGGCTGAGTTGCCAAATAATAGATGCGGTTGCCAGAAGTGTTATATTTTTGGTCCATCTGGTCAAGGTTCTCTTTAAGTCTTTGATAGCCAGATGCATCGTCAAAGTTGCCTTGATGGTAAAAGAGTCTTGATGCAAAATTTTCCCAAAGCTTTTCATCTATGGGTTTTGTGCGTGAATACTTAGTAACGGCCTGTTTCATCTCCTCTCGGAAGCTTTTATCATTTTTATCCCGTCTGGCAAAGCCAACGCAGGTGAAATGAAGAGGAAGTTGACCTTCTTTTGCCAGGTTGTAGAGGGCTGGCATCAATTTGCGTGCTGTAAGGTCTCCTGTAACACCAAAAATAACTAAACAGCAGGGATCAATGGGCTTTGAAGAAGCTCTAGAGCCTTCTGATAAGGGATTTGTAAATAGATTTTCTTTGTTCATAACTTATTTAGGGTAACCTGCATATTGTATGTTAGGCTCCTATTATTAAAAAAGATGCATTTAAATGGTACAGTTCATATAAAGCAAAGTTAAGCGACTATAAAAATTTTTAGGCTTTTATGGATAGTAAAATTTTTAGATATTGGGGATACACAACAAATTTCTTTCAATCTATATTCCTATTGGCAATCCGCCTTTATTGGGGATTTCTCTTCTTTAGTGCAGGGCTTGGAAAATTTGCGGATATGAGTGGTGTTGTGGCATTCTTCCAACAATTTGGCTTGCCTCCGATCGTCGTTTACTTAGTAGCTTTAGGAGAACTTATCTGTGGAATCTTAATATTCTTTGGTTTCATTAGTCGCATAGCTGCAGCAGTTACAACATTTATTATGCTTGTAGCATATCTTATTGCTCATCCAGCAAACTTTTTTAGCTTTTTTAGCTATCCACCCTATTTCTTTACAGCCCCAGCTTTCTCTTTCTTGATGGCATCACTTATTGTATTGTTTTTTGGCCCCGGCCTTTTTTCAATAGATGCCCTTATTAAGCATCGCATGATGAGAAAAGCTGAGCTTGAAGAGCATCTAAAGGAACATAGCGATGATGCGCCACCTCCTTCCGATGAAGACAAAGATGATGAGCATAAGGGCGATCAGAAGTAACTTTCTTACCAAAAAATATACGGTTTAGATATATCTTTAGGTGGTCTGCCACCTAACTGCAGGCTCATGTGCCAGCGCCATATATATTTAGCTCCGGTGTCGGGTGAAATAGTTCTTTGAGGAGAAAAAATAAACCTCCAGTTACATGGAAGTAAAAATGTAATATCGAATTTCATTTCGTTAAATGGTGGTGAATTTGTTCTCAGCCAGCCTTGGCGCGACTCAAACTCTAAGATTAAATCTCGCATAATACGCCAATAAATTTTTGATTGAGCAATGTTTCTTCGATCTGATAAGGGAGAAGCTAAAAGGGTTGCTTGAGGATGAAACACATCGAGCAAGAAGCTGTTATGGTTAGCTTTTTTATAATCAAAGGCGCTGCGGTGCATAAACAAAAAAGAAATAGCAAAATCTTCTGAGAGAGTAATTGCTGTTCTAACATTTGCAAAGTCTATTTTATGATGTTGGAGATTCTGTGCGTATGTGAACGTAGTAGACATAAAGGGCAGTTTATGGGTTATTTCCACGTAGAGTTTGGGAATAAATGTTCCTATCGTAGACTGATTGAAAAACCCATAACTATACACATCTACAGAAAGAGGATTTTGGATTTCACCTTCCTTTTTAGTATAGAAAGAGTTGCGAAGTCCCCACCTGAGCTGATTGATTTTTGTATATGCATCATCGATATCGAAAAAGAAAAGGTTGTTAAAGGGAACTGTTGGCCGAGTCATAAATTCATAGGTAGTATAAGGCTCTATAGTATGCCTAAACTTATTTCGATAGATTTTACTTAATTTGTAATTGGCATCTGCACTGAGGATGCCAAGGGTGTTCCATTCTACGCGGCCTCTAGGAGTTTGTCCATAGCCCACCCCTACATATTCACCTTTGCCAGTAATCGTTAATCCGCCTATTTGCAGAGGGTAGTAGAGGCGAGGTTTGATCTCTAGTCGAGAGGATTGAAAGTTTGGAAAACGATTATCAACAAAACTTCCAAAAACAAAGTCTAGGTACCCCACATTGAATGAGGCATCTGCAACTAAATTTGTATTGCCTATTTGAAAAGGCTTTAAATTAAAATAAAATAGAGGAAGCTCTTGGCTCACGGTTTGGAAGCGGTTGATGCGAACTTTTGTGCGCAAGTATGAGAGCCAGAGCTTTTCATGCATGCGAAGTTCAAGAAGTGTATCTTTCAAAGTATATAGGTAGTAATAGCGGTTAAAATATGTCTCTAAGACAAAAGCATCGCTAAGCCTCTCATATTGGCCATTAATATGAAGTTTGTTAGCAATTATTGAGTTAAGTTCTCCAACGTACCTTTGCTTAAACATACTTGTAGAGGGAGCTCCATCTGGAGAGTTTCGAGCTTGCTTGTCATAGGCTAAAAAGTTGTTGGCTTTAAAGGTTGTAGGATGATCTGGAGCTTTATAGTCAAATTCAAAAGAACCATCTGGCCCTTTCTTAAACCAAAAGCCAAACCGCAAGAAGCTTTTTATGGCCAAGTTTGAATATGCAAGATATCTTAGGCTAACACGTTGTCCTTGAGATCCTCCGGTAGTGAAGCTGTAACGGGCGGGTACTGCTTGCAGAGTCGAGAGTCTTGCTTTGAAATATGGGTACCAAAAAATTGGGACCTTTAAAAGTCTAACTTGGGCATTTCTTGCGGTGATGATGTCGCGCTCATGTACGGTGCCTTTTTTTATCTTAATTTCCCAAATGCCTCTGCCGCTCTCACAAGTTGTCAACGATGTATCTTCAAGAGCGTAGGAGCCATCAGATTTCAGATGAATTTTTCCACCTCCGACAAACCAACACCCAATTTGTGTGCGTCCATTTATGATTGTACCAACTTGTTTATCAAAATCATAATCGAGTCTCTCGCCTACAAAAGCTTGTCCATTATGACGAACAAGTAAATTTCCATGCGCCTCGAGCTTCCAATCCACCTGACCATTCGATACTTTTTTGACATAGCGGATATGCTTCGCTTGAATGCGAATTTTATCTCCTTGCAGAACACCACCTTGGTCAGTGTTTAAAACACCATCCTGGTAGGATGGAGAATTTAAATTCACATGAACAGAGCCGCTCTGATCTTGCTCAGCAAAACCAAAAACACTTGAGAGTAAAAACAATGTAAAAAGAAAGTGTCGCACTTTAAAATAGATCAGCGTTATTTTTTTGTGACGATCTTACCATAGAATGGTAATTTTCGAAATCAGCTTAATTTAAAAAGGAAGAGCTACTGAGATGATAAAATGAGTATGCCAGCAATTGCATAACGATTTTTAAGATCATTATTTGAGAGGCTATCTAGTATCACATCAATTCCTTCATCCTCTTGCCGCTCTGCGATTGCTAAATAAGACTCTAAAAGGAGTTGAGAGGTCTCTAATGGATCAATCTCATAAGGATTGACAAGCTTCTTTTTATGCATCTGGGCAAACTCTTTAAGTCGAACAAGCCTGTGATATTTTTTCTTCTTGACCCACTTTAAAACATGCTCTTTCCAAGGGCCAGGCTCATTGAGTTTTAAAAGAGCAAGGTTACTCCAAGCACGCACATAAGGAGATCCCACTTTTTGTTGCCACTCTTTGAGGAGCTCTTTGGCCCCCGATGTTTTCATCATGATCAGATGATTGATGACTGTGGGTATCAAATCATTTTGATTGGCTTCAACGATTGCCTCTGCAATCTCTAAAAAACCATTTTGAGGAAGCTCTGTGCAGTCAGAGAGAATTTTTTGTCGAATCATAGTAGTCATTTGCTCTAGAGAAAAGTTTTCTTGGGAGCGAGCTGATCCCTTATAGGCCAGTTTTTTAGCGCTCAGTGTCATAGCAGGGGATGGAAACTCTGTAATCACAACGCTTGGATCTGTTGTTAAGAGTAGATCTATGATCTGCTCAATGCAGTTAGGGTCTTTTTTTTGTAGAAGAACCAAAGAGGCATTAAGAGCAGCATTTTTATTCTGCTTTTGACTCGCTAAAGCTAAGAGGATATTATTATCACACGCACATTCATTTAGAAGTCCAATGGCATACAGATTTCCCTCGCGTGCAAACTTTTCAATTTTTGAAATAGAGCTTTGAAGGCCAAGTTTTCTCAGAGCATTCAACGCCGATAAGCTTGCTGAATCAGAAGGAGAGGCAGCAATTTCTTGTAGGGTGGTAATCGAACTTTCATCGTGAAGCTCACCTAAAGCATATGCGCAGGCCTCTTGCAGATAGAGGTTATGTTGCTTTGAAAGGGCCTGTATGTCTGGAAGAAGATCGGTTCTATGAGAGCCTGCTGCAGCAATAATTGCTGCGACGCGGACGCGCTCATCAGGATGGCTCATTAGCTTTTTGAGTTTTGCAGTGGCTAATGGATTATCGATAAGAGCAAGGAGCCCTGGAAAGAATTCAGTGCACTGGGGAGGCGCTTTATGCATCAAAGACTCTAAGAGTCCAAAGACCTCTGGATCACCTCTTTCAGCTAAGATATAGGTCGTAGTCAGTGCAACATCAAGAAAAGGGGAGGCGCAGCCTTTTATCAGAAGTTTATTAGCACGATCATCAGGGAGCTTTGAAAGAGTTTGTATAGCCGTCATCTGAACAATGTTATAGGGACTATCGAGTGCCTGTTCTAAAATAGGCATGAACTTGGGGTGTTTGGCCAGATCCACTCCATAAAGGCTTAGGAGCTGCGCTTCTACATCTTCTTGGTAAATGGCTTCTTGCAGGATCTTAAAGCCAATCTTTTGAAGGCTTTCATAGTCGTGGGTCCCCAAAGTCTTATATTGCTCTTTGTAAAAAGACAGAGCATATTGAAGGTTTTTGGGAACTTGCATTTGTAGCTGAGCGTCAAGATTTGAGAAACGCTCATTTGAGCTAAATGCTAAAGTAGAACTTTTGAGTGTTCTGTTTAAAAGATCTTCATCTTTTGCAGACATTGCCGCTTGATTATGAGTCGTGCAGCTAACGCATGTGAGGGCTAAGAGCGAGGCTACGCATCCATTTTTAAGTAATCCCATAGACTGATTCCAAATACTTTTAAAGCTCTCTCTAAGGCATTAATCGGCAAGCCAATCGTGTTATAAAAGCAGCCTTCGAGCTTTTCTACCATAATGTTTCCTGCCATTTGAATAGCATATGCGCCAGCTTTATCCAAGCACGAAATGCCCGCTAAGTATTTTTGGATCTCTTGATCAGTGCAATCTTTAAATAAGATGCTGGTCTGATCATAGTCTGAAATAATTTTATCGTCATTGAGAAGAGTAATCCCAGTATAGACTTGATGCCAATGTCCCTGAAGTCTTTTGAGGATTTCAAAAGCGTGGTTAACATCTTCTGGTTTCCCTAAAACATCATCTTCAAAGTATACGAGTGTGTCAGCTGCAAGTATCGTCTGACCAGGAAATTTTTTCTGCAAGCTCAGTGCTTTTCCTCTAGAAAGAGCCTTGACATGTTCTTTAGGATCACCTGAGTATGGAATAGATTTTTCATCAAAATCAGGCTGTGCTTGTTTAAAAGGAATAGAGAAAAAATTTAAGACTTCTCTTCGTCTTGGAGATGTGGAGGCTAATATGATCATGACTACCAATATTTTAGCAGGACAATGTAAGACTTTTCTGGATAAAAAGCAATTTATTAGATGATGTTGATTATTTTTAAAGCCAGGGCTACACTAATTCTTTTTATAGGTTAAAATGGCAGTAAGTAGTGAATATGTTGGTTCTGATTACCCCGGAAATTCAGATTATGCCTACACTCAACTAGAAGATGAACAAGATAGTTCAATGTACTCTCCTCTAGCAATAGTTCCATCTTTGCATAACAAACTCCCAGCTACAGTTTACAGTTCAGGTCTACAAGTTGTTCCTGAGGGTTCATTTGTGGCATCTCAGATCTCTCGAATAGAGCCAGGTGATGATCTTGTTCCTACTTCTCCCAAAGCGAAACGCATAAAAACTGAAAAACCATGGGATATTTTCAGAGAAATTATAAAGATGGAAGCTCCGGAGAGAACTAGCCTTAAAGATCTTAAAGATCTTAAAGATCTTAGAGATCGAGAAGTGCCTCAAGGCGATGCTCGTTAAGATTAAAAGCTTCTATTCTTCTACAGCAGCTGAACTAGCTTCTAAACTCTTATCTTCTTTTTCTTGATTTTCCATAGAAGCGAAACGTTTCATAAATCGCCCGTGAAAATAGAAAATAGTCCTAGAGGCTGTCTTAGTGAATAAAAAGGGTAAAAAGGCATGGATAAACATGACTAAACCTGAATAAGTTAGACGCACGAATAGATATAGTGCCTCAAAAAAATGTTCGAAAAAACTCTCACCAACTTCGTGAGGATGTTTAGTGAATGGATTAGCCATTATTGCCCCCTATGTCCTGATCCCTCTTAAATGGATCTCATAAGTCATAGACGGAATTTGATAAAACGTTTTTTTGTAAAAATGTGAAAAAAATGCCTAGATAGATTAAAAGTGCACACATCAAAGACTTAAAAGGGACTAGAGAATTGAAAATTAAATAATCTAGTCCGGCGCAAAGAAAGATAGATGAACTGAATAAGTATATTGTTTTAAATAGGTTAGATTTTTCAATACTGAGGCTAAAGCTTGCTTTATACACTTTTTCCAAAATGCAGATCAGCAAAAGTGATAAAAGCTTTTGCCAGTGAGGTATTTGCCATGATCCTACCAAAAGTGCTGTTGAGGCGAGCAGTGCGCACAAATATTTCGTGATCCACAGCACAAGTGGGGGCTCAGAAATTTTCATGCGAGCGTAACCTGTTTGGTAAAGGGCTTTAAATAGGGCGCCAAAGATTGCCACAAAAACTAATACATTGCGAAGCTGCAGCTTGTGGTTAAATGAAAAGATAACCCCAATCCATGCAATATAACTTCCAAGAGCTAAGAGTTTTCCGACTCTTTTCCCCATCCATATCCTTAAGATCCAAGGGACGATGAGAGGATATGATAGATAAATTGCCACTGCAGATGCTAGCGGTAGATGAGTGAGTGATCCAAAAAAGCAATATAAAAACCCCAAATAGGCAAAGCTTAATATGAGTTGGATTCCCACTTGATCAAAGCGGATTTTCTCGCGTATAGATTGCCACGTTGCCAATAAGTCAATTGCAGCCGTAAAAATCAGATAAAAGAAAATGAACTGGGGAAGGGGCATGGAAAGAACTAAATATTTACCTATAAGAATAAAGGCCGTAAAAAATGATGTACTTATAAGGATAGAGATAAGAGGAGAGAGGATAGCTTGCATAAAGAGTAAAACTGTTTTTGTTGCCCGTGTATAAGATGTTTACTTGATATTTAAAAGCTTAATTTGATACACCATTCTCAATACTTCTGCTAATCAGAGGAGAGTTGTGACTGTAGCCAATATTTTAACATTTTCTAGAATAATCCTAAGCCCTGTGTTTGTTATCTTTTACCTTTGGTATGCTGGGTTTGGAATCTCTATTGTTGCACTCCCATATGTCCTCTTAGGGATTCTTACTCTTTCAGAGCTCACTGATGCTTTTGATGGCTATTTTGCTAGAAAGTTTAACCAAGTAAGTGATTTTGGAAAAATTGTAGATCCTATGGCTGACAGCATCTCTAGAATTTCTTGCTTTCTAGTTTTTACGCAGGGGCCACTCAAAATACCTCTACTGTTAATTTTCGTCTTTATCTATAGGGACTTTATGATCAGCACACTTAGAACCATCTGTGCTTTGAAAGGAGTTGCCCTTGCAGCACGTCCAAGTGGCAAAATCAAGGCGATAGTGCAGGCTATAGCTATTTTCTTAGTGATTATCTTTATGATTCCCTATACGCTTGGTCGTCTCCCAATTGGCGACTATAGAACTATTTGTATTTATATTATCAGTTGCGCAGCCCTCTACACGCTATACTCAGCAGTAGATTATTTCTATGCTCATCATAAACAGGTGCGTAATATCATTCAGAATAAAGAAACCCCTTGAAGCCTACTTTGAGACGAGTTTAGAATAGATCTCAAAATATTTTAGGGCCGAGCTTTTCCAGCTAAAATCCATGTTCATTCCTCTTTGAATGGTTTCTTTCCAAAGCGTTGGATTTTCAAAATAGGTCTTAAAAGCTCTGCGAAGTGTCTGCTCAAGTGCTTTTTGTGTAGGAGGAAGGTATGAGAACCCGTTTCCAACTTCACCTGATCTTTCATGGGTCTCAATGTCAAAAATAGTATCTGCAAGGCCACCTGTTTGTCTCACGACAGGAATCGTACCATATTGAAGAGCGATTAGCTGCGTGAGTCCACAAGGCTCAAAAATAGAAGGGCAGATGAGCATATCGGCTCCCGCATAAATTTGATGTGATAACTCTTCATTATAAGAGTTAAAAATAAACTGAGCATTGGTATTATCGCTATACTGCTTCTGAAGATTTTCAAAGTCCTCTTGAATCTTTGGAATAGGGCTAGAGCCAAAGAGAACAAACTGCCCATTGGAGTTTAAAGTATGAGTAATCGCACGTTTAATCATTCTAATTCCTTTTTGAGGAACAAGTCTGCAAATGCAGGTCACTAAGGGTGTTTTTCTACTTTGTGGCATCCTAAGCATTTCTCTTAGATGGTCTTTAGATGCATACTTGTTTTCTAACTGGTCTCTGCTGTAGTTCCATTTAAGCGCTTTGTCGAGCTTTGGATTCCAAATTTCATAGTCGATGCCATTTAGAATTCCAGTAAACTTTTGATCATTTTCCAAAACAAAATCTTCAAGTCCCCGTCCATTTTTAGGAGTTTTTATTTCCTGGTAATATTTTGGAGATACAGTGTTGATATAGTCTGAAAAATGGATGCCTATTTTAATCAAATTAATTTTTGAAGTAGAACCCTGACGGCATACTGGCCGAAGCTTGTCTTGATTAAGACCTACTTTCTTTAAAATCGTAGAGCCAGTAATGCCCTGGTAGTTCATATTATGTAACGTGAGCATGATTTTGGTGTCAAATTTAGATTTGAATTTTTCAGCGTATAATGGAGCTACTAACGCAGTATGCCACTCGTTGATATGGATAAGGTTTACATCGCTTTGGTAGCGACTTATATATTCGAGCGCTGCAAGAGAGAAAAAAGCAAAGCGTTGGATATCATCTCTCTGACCGTATATAGAAGGTGAGTCAAAAAAAGATTTAGGCTTAGTTGGATCAATAAAAAAAAGATTTAAGCCGTGAAGGTTTGCCTTCCATACCTTTACGGTATAATCGACTCCTGCAAAAGGAACTTTAAACTCGATATCTAAAAGTTGTAAGTTTTCTAAGTATTTGGTTTTCAAGCAGGTATATTTAGGTAGGATGACGCAAACTTCATTTCCTAGCCCTTGAATAGCGCGACCTAAGCCAAGAGACACATCGGCAAGGCCCCCAACTTTGGCTATAGGACTAATCTCACTAGATATATATATAACCTTCATAGATCGCTTAACTCTAAAGTCTTGGATGCTCTAATTCTTGTATATAACAGGTCGGGATCTTTTTCAAGAAAAGAATACTTTCTTAGGTATAAAAATTTGAAAGGCGCTAAAACACAAAGATTTTTTTGATTTGAGCCTGTCTTGCCCAATCTATTTTTTTTAGGAAGAGAATCTTGCTTGAAATAATTGAGAGGTTAAATTAAAATCTTGGGCTTAAATTTTGTTGGGGTGTAGCCAAGTGGTAAGGCAACGGTTTTTGGTACCGTGTATCGCAGGTTCGAATCCTGCCACCCCAATTTGATTTATTTAATTTCTCGAGAAAAGTTTAAATGTCTAGCATGCAAGAAGTTTGTATATTTAGTGGTAGTTCCCATCTTGAGCTCGCTAAGGAAATATCAGAAGAGAGCCAGTTCCCCCTAGGAAAGTTAATATCTAAAACTTTTCCAGACGGGGAGACGTTTGTGCAGATCCAAGAGAATGTTCGTGGAAAGACGTGTTTTGTTGTTCAAAGCCTAGGGCTTAAGCCTAACACCTATCTCATGGAACTCTTAATCATGATTGATGCACTCAAACGCGCATCTGCTCATTCCATCGTCGCCTTGATTCCCTACTTTGCATACTCACGGCAAGACAGAAAAGATAAAGGCCGGGTGCCGATCACTGCCAAGCTTGTTGCAAATCTCATTGAAAAAGCTGGAGCCGATCGTGTCCTGACCATGGATTTACATGCTGACCAAGTTCAAGGGTTCTTTGATATTCCAACTGATCATCTGCGTGCTAGACCAGAATTGATAAAAGCAGCAAAAAGTTTAGATTTAGATCATCTGATTGTAGGCGCACCCGATATTGGAAGTATCAAGTTGGCCAAAGCGGTCTCAGAGCGCATGCAGTCCGATTTAGTAATGATTGACAAAAGAAGGTTAGATGGCGAGCAAATAGAGCTTTCTCCCATCATCGGAAACGTAAAGCAGAAGAACGTCCTCTTTGTTGATGACATGTGCAGTACCGCTTCCACCTTATGTAAAGCAGCCGATGCTTGTAAAAGAGCAGGGGCTCTTTCTGTATATGCTATGGTGACCCACGGCGTTTTTGCAGGTCAAGCTTTAGAAAAAATAGAAAAAAGTCAAATTGAGAAGATTTTTGTTAGTAATACCATCCCTCAAGATGCGGTAGTGGACCACCCTAAGATAGAAGTGGTTTCTGTTGCCCGTATCTTTGGTCAGGCATGCAAATCGATACTACATGGAAACTCTATTTCTTCTCTATTTGCAAGCTAAAAATATATTTAATGTTTGGAGTCAACACAATGAAGTTACAGGTTAAAGAGAGAGAATCTCAAATTAAGAAAGATGCAAAAAGAGCAAGAAGAATTGGTGAAATCCCAGCTGTAATCTACTCTAAAGGGCAAGCCAATCGCAGAATTGTTCTCAAAGCGGACGAGTTTCATACGCATCTGCGTCATACCCCAAAAGGGCACCTTTCATCTAAAAAGTTTTCTCTTATCGATGAAAAAGGTCAATCTACAAAAGCTATAGTCAAAGAAATTCAATATCACCCGACAACTTATAATATCCTGCATATTGATTTTTTAGAGCTCCATGAAGACCAACCTGTAAATATCAATATTCCATTGAGCTTAATAGGTTCTGCTGACTGCGTGGGTGTAAAGCTTGGTGGAGTCATTAGGCCTGTTTTGCGCTATATAAAAGTAAGATGTTTGCCAAAGCATATTCCAGATATATTTGAAATTAATGTTGCAGATCTCAAGATGAATCAGTCTAGACGACTCTCAAGTATTCATCTTCCAGATCATATCCGTCCTTTAATGAACCTCAATGACGTAGCCGTTATTATTGCAAAAAGATAAGGGATGGAAGCAGCAAGCTCTAAATTGATCGTTGGGTTAGGAAACCCAGGAACAAGATATGCCCATACTAGACATAACTTTGGCTTTTTGGTTCTAGATGAATTGGCAAAAGAAGAGCAGGTGAAATTTAAAAAGCAAACTCGCTTCAATGCTGAGATTGCAAAAATAGAGGCCTCTGAGCAGATAGCATACTTGCTCAAGCCCCAAACTTTTATGAATCTAAGTGGACTTTCTTTAAGAAGGTGCATCGATTTTTATAAAATAAAAATTAAAGATATCTTTAATTCAAATAGAGATATCTTTAATTTAAATAGAGATATCTTTATTTAAATTACAGATATCTCTATTTCAAATACAGAAATCTCTATTTGAATTACAGATATCTTTAATTGTAATTGAGATATCTTTATTTGAAATAGAGATATC
>JAAZZY010000079.1 GCA_014239035.1 Chlamydiia bacterium | reverse complement strand
GACCAGATGCATCTGCAGTGATATATGGTAAGCTAACCTCAGTCTGTTCTGAAGAAGACAATTCAATCTTAGCTTTTTCTGCGGCATCTCGAAGTCTTTGAAGAGCCATTTTATCTGATTTTAGATCAATGCTATGCTCTTTCTTAAACTCATCAGCCATCCAGTTGATGATCGCAATATCAAAGTCATCTCCACCAAGGCGAGTATCTCCGTTGGTTGCAAGCACTTCAAACACGCCATCTCCAATCTCTAAGATAGAGATATCAAAAGTTCCACCACCTAAGTCAAATACGGCAACTTTTTTATCCCCTTCTTTATCGAGACCATAAGCTAGAGCAGCAGCAGTTGGCTCTGGAATGATACGCTTAACATCAAGTCCTGCAATTTTACCTGCATCTTTAGTAGATTGACGCTGTGAATCATTAAAATAAGCTGGCACAGTAACAACAGCTTCTGTAACTGTTTCTCCAAGATAGGCTTCTGCTGTCTCTTTCATCTTGATGAGGATTTGAGCTGCAGCTTCTTCTGGAGAGACTTGTTTGCCATCTATCTCAAAAACAGCGTCTCCATTAGAGTTTTTTACAACTTTATAGGGAACCATTCCTAGTTCGTTTTGCACTTCATCAAATTTTCTTCCGATAAAGCGTTTAGATGAAGCTAGGGTCTTGTCTGGGTTTGTTACGGCTTGGCGCTTAGCTGGAACACCGACTAGACGCTCTTTACCTTTATAGGACACAACTGATGGTGTTGTATGTCCGCCTTCAGCAGAAACAATCACCTTTGCAGAGCTGCCTTCCATAACGGCTACACATGAATTTGTAGTTCCCAGATCAATACCAATGATCTTTCCTTTCTTTTTGTCTGCCATGATTTAACCTTCCTTTTGTTTTATAGTTTCATTAGTTTTTTTATCTTCCTGCATATTTTTTCCTTTAGGTGATTCATTGGGATCTTTTGCAACTTTCACTTTTGCAGGTCGAAGAACACGCTCTCCCATCATGTAACCTTTTACATATTCACAAATGATGGTATGCGGAGCATATTTATCTGTTTCCTCTATTTCCATTGCTTCATGGAAATGAGGATCAAAAATTTGCCCTTCAGTCTCGATTGAGCGTATTTCATTTTGAGCCAGCACATCTTTAAATTGAGTTAAGATCATTTCAAAGCCAATCATCCAATTTTTGACTTCATCAGGCTGCTCGTCTTTAAAACTCAGAGCATTTGAAAAATGATCAATTGGGCCTAAAAATTCACAGGCTAAATTTTCTTTTGCGTAAGCTTGCATTTCAGATTTTTCTTTTTGTAGCCTTTTACGTGTGTTTTCAGACTCTGCTAGTATACGTAGATTTCTATCTTTGAGATCTTTGATCTCAGCATGCAGTTGATCTAGCTGATCTTTATCTATACTCATCATAATAGTATCGGATAGTTTTTCTTCTTTAGAAGTTCTTGCTTCATCTACTTGTTTTTCTTTTGGCTTTTTACCGCTCATTTGTTCTCCTTTTAATGTCTTTTATCTTCAAGCAGAGCCGAAGTTCTGTGATCATTTGTTTCTAAATTAAGCTGGCCATCTTGAGGTGTTCGATAAGTTAATTTATGTTGGGCCATACTTTGGGTTAAGGTTGTGCTCATATATTCTGAAAAAGCTCTTAATATCCCAAATAAATCCCGATAAGGCATTCGCATAGGACCTAAGATTCCTACTGCTCCTACAATCTTTCCACCGATGCTGTAGGGCAAGGTAATGGCGCTGCATTCAGAAGTAAGAGGGCTATACTTAGATAAATTGGATCCAATATAAGCTTTAAGCACCTTGTCTATGCAACTTTCCTGAAGAAGCGCACGCAAATGATTAGGGTTTTCAAAAAGTGCCAGTCCACTTGCAAAGCGCTCTGCGTTATTGAACTCAGGGTATGAGAGCAGTCTTGATAGGCCAGTTGTATGAACCTCTTCTAAGCTAAAATTGGCATAGCCGATGATGTAGCGCACCATCACTTCATTATATATTTTTTGTGATAAGAGCTCCTCTTCATGGACAAGATTCATTGAAGGCTCTACTACTCTAATGCGAGCTAAAAGCACTTCTTCAATTCGTTTAAGAGCATGATGATGTAATTTAGTCTCAAAATAGAGCACTTCATTGTGAATGAGGCCAAGCTCTGTTAAAACTACGCAGAGGCATCTATTAGAGTCGATCAAGACAAGCTTGATATCTACGATAAAGTCTTGGTCAAAGCGAGGAGATGAGAAGAAAACTGGAAATCCGGATACTTCACTTAGAAGCTCCACGGCTTTTTGCAGGTATAAGCCCACATCTTTATCTGCATAATTGGACAGAACTTTGAGCTTTTTATCCTTATTTTCATCTAAAACGCCTGCTTCAAGAAATTCTTCCGCATAGGCCTTATAGGCAAGTTCAGTTGGGATTCTTCCCCCAGAAGCATGCTGCTGGGATAAAAAACCAGATCCCTCTAAAGTTGAGAAGTAATTACGAATAGTCGCAGAGCTAAGTTCCTTAAATCTATTCTCCATAAGTGTTTTAGATCCAACAGGTTGACCACTCTCAATAAAGAGATCTACAAGGCTAAATAGAACCTTTTCTTCTCTTTCACTTTTGCTGAGGCGCTTTTTTGACAAGGTTTTCAAAATAGCACTTTCTCCTATCTATTTGCTAAATTCAGCTTAATTGTATGCAATAATCTAATATTTGTCAAAAAAATTAGCAGATAAATCACTAGAGTGCTTAATTAATCCATAAAACCCTTTAATACAACCTATTACGATACTTCATTCAAAAAAGTGCTTGATTTTTAATTCAATATATGGTATAATATTTGCATGATCAGTGACTTTTCACGGGTCACTTAAACAAATAAAAATAATAGGTAATAATATGGTAGATTCTATTGGTAATTCACAGGCAGCTTTGCCTATGCCAGGTACTGGCGTCCTAAGTAGTCAGAACAAGGGACATGAAGCTCTTCAACGACTAATTGAAAATCAGTTAAATCAGGTTTTAAACCAGATTAACGATACTAAGCATGCTCATGCAGCTGGTGGAGCTCATGGCTCAACTGGTGGCGGCGCTATCGGTGGTGGCGGAGGCGGAGGAAAGTAAAGACTTTCTTTCCCTCTTAAAATTTCAAATTATTAGTAAAACCTCAAAATTTTGTTTTGAGGTTTTATTTTATCTTGACCCAGATTCTCAATCCCTTTAAAATCCGCTAAATTTATAAACAAATATTTTTCATTTATGAGATGTCCTTATTGTGATCACCCTGAGTTGAAAGTTACAGATTCACGCAATGCATCAGAAGCGAATGCCTTTAGAAGAAGGCGTCAATGTTTGAGCTGTGAGCGCCGTTTTACGACTTTTGAAACGGTTGAACTCTCCTTACAGGTTCATAAAAAAGATGGAAGATATGAAGACTTTCAAGAGCAGAAGCTTTTGAGTGGCTTAATCTCTGCTTGCCAGCATACTCATATTAGTCGAGATCAGGCAAGAACTCTAGCCTCTAAAATTACAACAAAACTTTTGGAGCGCTCATCTAGAGAAATCTCTACTCATGATATTGGTCAGATCGCCATGGATCACCTCAAGCTTCTTGATGATATTGCCTACATTAGATTTGCATGCGTTTATCGAAGGTTTAAAGACATAGATGAGCTCGTAGATGCTATTGCTTCATTAAATGAAAAAGAGATTGTTAAAAATAAAACCTAAATATATAGGCTTTACATATTCAAAATAACCACAGGGTTTTCAATGCCTTTAAAACCACAAGAAATAGAAAAATTTAAACAAATTTTAACCGATATGCACACTCAGCTTTCCCAATCTTTGGAGAATGCATCTCAACAAGTAAAACAACCCGATGATGCAACTGGATATACCCAGCATCAGGCAGACCAAGGAACAGATGATTTTGATCGTACAATCAACATTGAAGTGACCGGAAAAGAAATGAACATTTTAAGACAGATTGAAAGAGCTCTTACTAAAATTGATGAGAGCACGTACGGGATCTGCGACATTAGCGGAGACGAAATCCCCAAAGCTAGACTAGAAGCCATTCCTTATGCCACAATAACTGTTCAATCTCAGGAAAAAGTTGAAAAAGGCTTGATATGATCGAAAAGCAGAGAGTAAAGTTTTTGATGGCTATTTTCTCATCTATTTTAGCAATAGATGTGATTACTAAGTGGTTAACGAGCTCTTTTTTACCTCTGATCCAGCGCCAAATTCTACCCTACCCCTATGGTGGTTTAGGAGTTTTTGAAGACTTTGGAGGAATTAGCTTCTCACTTGCTCATCAGATAAATACTGGTGCAGCTTGGGGGCTTTTCCCAAACTCACATAACCTCTTGCTCTATGTTAGAGTGGCTGTTATTGTAACTCTTGCCCTCTACTTGCTGCTTTTTAACAACAATATGCAATCTCAGATTCCCTTTATTTTCATCATCTCTGGGGCTATGGGAAACGTTTTAGACTCTCTTTTTTATGGGCATGTCATCGACATGTTTTTTTTCCAATTTTGGAACTACGACTTCCCTGTATTTAACATCGCCGATTCATTCATCTTTTTAGGTGTTGCTTGGCTCTGTATTTTAAATTTAAGAGGAAACAAAGACTCTCCAGAAGAACCAGCTGTTACTAATGAATCCCAACCATTTGATTCCCCACCTTTCAACTGATAAAGATCCACAAGATTTTCAGGCTAGATTCTCTAAATGGATCACTATTGATCTACTTATTGATGAGATTGAAATGAAGGATCTACTCTCTTCTATTTCTCCAACACATCTAATTTCTCCTCAAAATGCATGTCCAAAAACTCCCTTTTTGATGAATGAGAAAAAGCTTATAGAGACCTACTCCTCTTACATCCTAGAACTAAAATCTCAAAACCTCCCTTCTTTTGATAGCTTTAAGAAGTTTTTTTACTTAATGATAGCTGCTAGCTTAGAAGGTCTTTTTATTCGCAATGTAGGCAGAGATAAAAAGGCTCTGACCATTAACTCGCCACTGATTGAAGTGAAGCCTATTAGCTTAATAGTGTCGAGCATCGATAGGTCTATTCGAACATCTGCAGTAAACCCAGAAGGAATCTTATGGGGTCTTAGCCTTTCCTTCCCACAGATTATGCAAGATCCAAAAACGCTAGAGAGTATTCAAATAAACTTTCAAAAGCATCCAACTGGAGTACTCTTTAAAAAAATCAGAACGTGGGTGCGCCAAAATACTCGAGCCACCCCTTTTATTATCGATTCTAAAAAAGTCAATCACCCAGTAAGGTTAGGTAAAAATTGCTTTGAGTGGATTAACAACCACCCTCAACTTATAAAACATTATATCCATGTTGAGCTATGAGTACAAAAATTGAAATTATCACCATCGGAAATGAACTCTTAGAGGGTAGCATTAACAATACAAACGTAAGATACGTTTGTAAAAAACTCTATAAGGCAGGTTACTTGCCTCTTTCTCAATGCTCGGTGCTCGATGATAAAAAAGCTTTAATCTCTCAGATAGAAGATTCCTTAAAAAAAAGCGATGTTGTTATCTGTAGCGGAGGACTAGGTCCCACACAAGATGACATTACACTTGATATAGCAGCCCAGATGTTCAGCTCTAATTTCCATATTAATGAGAAGCTTTTAAAAAACCTTATGAAGAGATATGGCAAGCGCCTAGACTCAAATTCCATAGAAGCTTTTGCAAGAGTGCCCGAAAAAGCAGAGCTTATGCTCGATCGCATGGGAATGGCCCCAGGTTTTATGTTCAAAAAAGGTAAAAAGAGACTCATCTTACTTCCAGGTGTGCCCTTTGAATTTGAACACCTTGTCGATAAAGAGCTCATCCCCTACTTAAAGAAACACTACCCTCCAAAGAGTAGGGAATATAAAAAAATTATTCATCTTTGCCGAATAGCAGAGAGTCATATTACCCCCTTTTTAGATATTCTTTTAAAAAAATATCCGAAGTTAAAGGTGGGCGTTTATCCTCACTTTGGCATCCTGTCTATTCATTTTAAAACATCTGCTCAAAACTCTAAAGTGGCACTTCAAACACTAACCCCCTGCATCCGAGCAGTAAAAAAAGAATTTCCCAATAGATGGTTTGATGGAAAATTTGATTCTATTGAAGAGGCTGTGCACAACTTTTTAATACAAAAGAAGCTGTCTTTGTCCTTAGCTGAGTCTTGCACAGGTGGAGCACTAAGCGCTGCTTTAACGCGCCTTAGCGGCACCTCTGATTTCTTACAAGGAAGCGTTGTAAGCTACAATAATGAGGCAAAAGTAAATGTATTAGGAGTGAGTAGAAAAACCCTCAAAAAAGACGGGGCTGTCAGTGATAGCTGCATTCGAGAGATGGCACAAGGAGTTCAAAAACTTTTCAATACAGATCTCTCTTTTGCAACTTCTGGAATAGCCGGACCTAGTGGGGGAAGTTCAAAAAAACCTGTGGGATACATCTGGATAGCCATAGCGTCGAAAAATAAAATATTAGTTTCACAGAATCTCCAGCTCTCAGGAGAGCGTTCAACAATTATTGCACGCACGGTTAATTACCTCCTTGCAGAGTTTTGGATAAACAAAGATAATGTTTAGTCCAAAAAAAACATTTTTCATATGCAAGATATCATTATTAAAGGTGCTAAAGAGCACAACCTAAAAAACGTAAGTGTTCATATTAAAAGAGGTAAGTTCGTTGTTGTAACGGGCTTAAGCGGCTCTGGGAAGTCCTCTCTTGTTATGGACACCCTCTATGCGGAAGGACAAAGGCGTTTTGTTGAATCTCTTTCCTCTTACGCTAGACAGTTTCTAGGGCTCATGGACAAACCTAATGTAGATGAGATAGAGGGGCTCTCTCCTGTTATTGCAATCGATCAAAAATCTGGCACCAAAAATCCTAGATCAACAGTTGGTACTGTTACAGAAATTTATGACTATCTGCGCCTACTGTTTGCAAGAGTGGGTCAAGCCCACTGCCCTAACTGCAAAGTTCCTATCTCAAAACAGTCACTTGAAAATATCACAAATCAAGTTCTAGAAAAGTACCACGATCAAAAAATTGTTATTTTGGCATCGGTCATTCAAGGTGTTAAAGGCCATCATAAAGATGTCTTAGCTCATCTAATACAAGCTGGCTTTTTAAGAGCGCGTATTGATGGGGAAATAGTC
>JAAZZY010000078.1:240-7257 GCA_014239035.1 Chlamydiia bacterium | reverse complement strand
TACTTTGGTAAGCCAGATGGTAATATATTCTTAAAAGATATGGCTTCAGAATTTGTTAAAAAACTAATAAAAAAAATAAACTCTAGTAAAATAGATGAAAAGACGGTTGTTCCAAATCCCACAGTCAAAAGGCTTGGATCACAAGTAGCCACCGCAAGAGTTCCAAAAGCAGAAAGTGTAAAGGCGGCTTCTGGTGTGTCGTCGAATAAATATTCGTTAACTTTTCCGGCTTGATTAGAAATATACTCTGCAATGGAAAGCGCACTATTATTCACTAGGTTAACTGATGCTTTGGCAAACTCTGCAGCCGGCCTGAAATTTACTGTTAGTTCCACTTTTAGACTCCTGATTTAAAATTTTGAAAGTGATGATAACAACATAGGATAATTATGTTAAGAGATTATTAAGAGGACCTTTTATTGCTTTTATTTTTATTTTTATTTCTCTAAAGTTGAGCAGATTTAACGTTAAATATTGCTACTATGTTTTCTTATCTTTCAAGTTTAAAGAGAATTGTGTTTATTGCGTTGGTTAGCTTGGGTGCTCACCTTTATTCAGACACAAATGAAACAGCCTTTATATCTGTGCCTGTAGCAGATTTAACTGTAGAGCCCTACTATAAGTTTTCTAAAAAAGGGTTCACTATTGATGACTACTACAATAAAATCCCTTTTAGTGGCTCTTGGCAGGCCTGTAAGAGAGCTCACCAACTACTCTTTAATGAGAGAGTAACTGTTTTAGAAGAAAAAGGGGCTGAAGTGAAAATTCAAATTTCGAATTTTTACTTTTTAAACGCTAATGGATCGGTGCCAAGTGACACCTATTGGACTCTGAAGAAAAACCTCACCTACATTAAAGACTTAAAAATTAAAAAATCTGACAGCTACAAGATTCCCTATTCAATCTCTTATAAAGAGAATAACATCACATCTAAGACTACAGAAGCAACTATAACGCTCAAAAAGCCTTTCTATGACCCTATTACAAAAGAAATTTACTCTGTTGGAACCCGCTTTACATTAGCATCTGATCTGGACCACAAAGGCCCTCATGGCAAAGGCCACTTTGAAGCCTATATTTATGACACCCAAGTAAAAAAAATAAAAATTTTACAAGTTCCAAGGCTCAACTGCGTGCGCAACTACTCAAAGAAACCAGAAGATAAAATACAAAACTTTGTTCAGGTCCTTAGACTTTGGGCTTATCAAAAAGACGGGGCTATCCCCTATGTCCTAGGAGGCTGGAGCTGGACTATAACTTGTGACAGTGATGATTTTGAAGTTCATAAAGAATCTGGCTCAGAGCATTCATATCATCGCAAGAAGTGGCCCCATGACTCTAAAATTGGATTTGACTGCATGGGTATCATTGGCAGAGCTGCTCAAATATGTGAGCTCCCCTTTTACATCAAAAACACAACAACCCTTCTTAAAGACCTTAAACCCCTTAAAAGAGGCGAGAAAATTTCTGAAGGAGATTTTCTTTTGTATCCAGGACATGTTATGGTCGTCTCCTCGGTTGAAAAAGGAATGATTATTGAAGCTGTGGGCTACGAAAGAAAGGCTGGAAAAGTTCATGAAGTTCCCGTGGAAAATGTTTTTAAGGAAGTCAAAAATTTAGATGAGCTTAAAAAGCGCTATTTTGAAGACAAACCAATGACAGTCCTTCACTCAGACGGTAAGCCTTGGCGAACTTTCAAAAGAATTAAAATATTGAAAATCAGCAGCATTTGGCAAAATTCTTAGGTCTTAAGCTCTACAATTCATCCTTCATTTATATTGACCGAAACCGCTCCTAACTATAAAATCCTTCCCTTTTACAATCAAAATTCAATATATCTGGGTGTAGCGCAGCATGGCTAGCGCACTTGCATGGGGTGCAAGGGGTCGGAGGTTCGAATCCTCTCACTCAGACTCTTTTGTGGTAAGCTATATTCAAACCAAAGTTTTAATATCCGCGCTATTTTCACTCAGGCGCTAGATAGGTTGTGGCAGACACTTCCCGAACAGCTAAAACGAACTTTATTACTAAATAATTTAAACTCGTCAAAAGAGATCTTTTTGTTGGAAACTTCGCCTTAATACTATAATATTAAACTTTATACAAATAAGGCAATTCTATGAGAATTGATACATTAACTGCAGGAAAAATTTATGATGATTGGAATTCTATTCCTGTACATCAAACTGTAGAAAAACTCTCCTCTAACCAAGAAGCTTTAAGTAGCTGCGCTGAGTGGGGAAAAATCCGCCTCGAGACATCCTCTTCAACCATGGTGAGCACAGAAGAGGAATTCCATGAGCATCTGCATGTTCATCTTGAGGAAGCCCTAGATGCTGAGCAATATGAAAAAGCTTTAAGAATCATTGATCAAATAAATGACTTCCTTGATAAATATGGTATCGAAAATATACGAGACCTACCTCATAATTTTCCTCATGATTTTGAAGTTCAAATTCTGAGCGGACAATCTTACTGCTTGAAAGAGCTGGGCAGGTTGAAGGAGGCCTATTTTTTTGCTACTGAAGCTATTGAAAAATTTCCACCTCTGCTTGAAAAGGCAAAGGAGGAAGCTTTAGCTTCCATAATGGAGATGGTCGATATTCCTTCAGAAGAATGGCCATCCACTCTACCTGCATTTATAGACAAAACCATTAACGAAAGTTTTGCAGAAATTCAAAGAGACCTCCTAGTGGATCGTGGATTTCTAGCGTTAGCATCAAATCAAAAAGAGTTGGCAATTGATGATTTCCGAGAAGCTGCCCGCTGTGAATGCGACAATTCTGATAAATCCGAGGACCCGGAATTTCTGTTCAGAGTTCTTGAGAAAGCACTAGGGACGCAAATTGCACCATTTAAAAATTGTGAAAAGGAAATAGTCCTCCTTTTACAAGAGAGCTACTTAGATCAAGAGAAACGTTACCAATTGCTGATGTGCTATGCTCTACTGGGGCAGCACGACAAGGCGTTAGAATGGTATGAAAAAATTGAGCAAGATAATTTTCCACCTGAAGTGCCTTTCTTTCTAGCCTATCTAAATGGTGACATGGAAACCGCGAGAAAAGAGATTGAGCACTGCCCAGACAAAGACTACAAGCTCATTATCAACCACGATTTTTCTGCTTTTAATACTCGCCCATTAACTCAAACTCTGCCAACAGGAATATCACTTCCAAAGGCGAGCATGAGCGAGTCTGCAGCGTCTACATCTAAAGATGGAAACTGATGAACCCTTAGGTTTTCATGATCAAGGCGTGGTCAAAGATCTTCAAAATTTGGTCGATTTCTGCTGGGTCTTTCTGGGCCTTTACAGGAAGAGATATGTACCGTATGCTGGTGATTGAGCGAGACTGGTCATCAGATGAGTATGATGAATGGTTAGCCAGTGTGCTAATACAAACCCCTTCTCCCAATTCGTAGTATGAATGAAAATCAAGAGCTTTTGTGGAAAGCTCGTTCATATCTCTGTCAGTAACCTGTTCATTTCTTGAAAACAAAATTGTGCATAAGTATTAATAAGTGTTAAGTTCGGTTTTGTGAACGTTTTTTGAACATGTTTTGAACATTGAAATTCACAACAGGTTGCCTGGGAGTTATGAACATTTCCACACAATCTGAAGAAGAAGAATAAAGATTAATTATATATTAAATATTCATATTAGGTAATCTATGGCAAAGGGTCTTCCCGAGATTCACGAATTATTTGATCTAGAAACATACTCACATAAAAAGCTGTTCCAAAATCTTGAATATGCTTGGCAAGCTCTAGATAAAATTTCTAAATACCTTAAAGAATCTACTCTTGGTTATCATCAGGGTGATATTTCCCCTCAAGCTTTTTTAGAGAACCCTGACCAAATCTCTATAGGAATCGGATCAGTTGTTGAACCAGGAGCCTATATTCAAGGGCCCTGCATTATTGGAAATTATTGCACCATTCGACATGGAGCGTATTTAAGAGGTAATACTATAACGGGTGATCATTGCGTTATAGGCCATACAACAGAAGTAAAGGGATCTATCTTTTTAAATCACGCCCAAGCAGCCCACTTTTCATATGTCGGTGACTCCATTATTGGTAACTATGTAAACTTGGGAGCAGGGGCTAAACTTGCAAACCTTTTGTTTCGCAAAAAAAATATTAAGATACCGATTCAAGATGGGATAATCGATACCGATAGACGTAAGCTAGGTGCTATTTTGGGAGACCATTCTCAAATAGGCTGCAACAGCGTAACTAATCCTGGAACCATTTTAAAAAAGAGCTCGTGTGTTCATCCTTGCATAAATGTTGGTGGAATTGTTTCAGAAGAATATGTCATAAAAGGAAACACAGAAATTATTTCATATCCTCAAAAAAATTATGTCCTCTCTTGATCGTAAACATGAACTAACGCTTTTACTAAAGTGTTATAAAAATAAAATAGATGACCTTATTGAAAAAAGATTCGGATCATCTGCTAATGAATCGACTTTAGAGGATGCCTGCTATTACGCTTTAAAGGGCGCGGGGAAGCGCTTCAGGCCTTGCATCACACTTATTGTCGCCAACCTTCTTAAAAACAATCTAGAGGTCGCCTATAGCGCTTTGGCTATTGAACTTTTTCATACAGCATCACTTATTGCTGATGATTTGCCTTCTATGGATGATGATTCAAAAAGAAGAGACAAGCCATCACTTCACAAAGTTTACGGAGAAGATGTAGCTCTTTTAACAAGTTATGCTCTAATTGGAGAGGGGTACAGCTCCATATTAAAAAATAAAAAGGAACACCAGGGCGTTCTAAAGGATATTGATATTCGTGGGGATCTTGCCATTTCAATGCTTGCTCAAAACAATGGGCTTAAAGGAGCGCCAAGTGGCCAACTTTTAGATTTATATCCGCCGGCACTAACACAGAAAAGTCTAGACCTTATTTTTTACCGCAAAACAGTTTTGTTCTTTGAAACAGCCTTCGTTTTGGGCTGGCTTTTTGGTGGGGGAGTCCTTGAAAGGCTTGATGACATAAAAAAGACAGCCTATCATTTTGGGATGGCTTTTCAAATTTACGATGACTTTTGTGATATTTATCAGGATGAAGAGAAGGGAAAAAAGATTAACTATCCTCTGTTTTTAGGAATTGAAAAAAGCAAGGAAAGCTTAAAAGGCCACACTAGTGCGTGTGGCCAATATTTAAAAGATCTTGGACTCAGTGGTGAGCATTTTCAAGAAATGCTGAGCCTCATTGAGACGCCGCTTCAAACTTGAGCTTTTGGAGCTTCCTCTTTCTTCTCAGTCTGCGTTAAACCCGCTTCTTCAAAAATTGCCAGCTCTATCTCTTTAGCCAGAGCTTTATTTTTCTTCAGTTCTTGTCTAACAGATTCCTTACCTTGTCCGAGTCTTGCACCTTTGTGGCTAAACCAAGCGCCTTTTTTATCAATAATTCCGTATTCAACACCTTTATCAATAATGGAGCCTTCGTATGAAATACCTTCTTTAAAAATAAGGTCGAATTCCGCAATTCTGAATGGAGGAGCCATTTTATTTTTGGCAACTTTTACTTTAACTCGGTTTCCGTAGTCAACACCATCACTGCCTTTTAGGGCGGCAATTCTGCGGATGTCCAAGCGAATAGAGGAGTAAAACTTCAAAGCTCGTCCGCCTGTCGTTGTTTCAGGGCTTCCAAACATGACGCCAATCTTCTCACGGATTTGGTTGATGAATACCGCACACGTATTAGATTTTGCTAAAGTTGCTGTGAGTTTTCTTAGAGCCTGAGACATCATTCTTGCTTGAAGTCCAACGTGTGTGTCTCCAATCTCCCCTTCTAGTTCATTCTTTGGAACCAATGCGGCAACCGAGTCTATAACTATCAAATCAACAGCATTGGAGCGCGCAAGCATTTCAGCTATATTTAAGGCATCTTCGCCGCAGTCGGGTTGCGAGATAAGAAGGTCGTTAACGTTGACTCCAATTGCAGCAGCATACACTGGATCTAGGGCGTGCTCTGCGTCAATATATGCAGCGAGTCCACCTTGCTTTTGGACATTTGCAACAATATGAGTTGCTAGAGTTGACTTACCTGAAGATTCAGGGCCGTAAATTTCTACAACCCGACCTTTAGGAACTCCACCTATTCCCAGAGCCATATCTAAAGAGATAGCCCCGGTTGGAATGACATCAATGTTTCTTGTGTTGTGGTGTTTTCCAAGTGTCATGATGGCGCCGTCGCCAAATTGTTTTTCAATGTGTGAAATAGCAAGCTCTAGAGCTTTTTTCTTCGCTTGGTCTTTAGATTCTGTCATTAGGGAAGCCTTTTTTGAATTTAATTGAACAAAGATTTATCATGCCTAGCAAATCATTATATTGCAAGAGAGCCTCTTTTGAGTTTTAGGTATTATTCGATTGTAAAATATTTAGGCTATCTTTATTCCAAAAACCTTATGCAAAAGGCTAAAATATGCTCTTAAAGGTACAAATTGATCGGAAGGATGACAGCTGTCCGTTTAAAAATGATCACATAGAATTCGAACTTGGTAAGGGAGAATGTTTATGGTTGAAAGGTGCCTCTGGATCTGGGAAGACATCTATTGCAAATGATCTAGCAAAGCTTTCTCCTCTTCGTGGAGCAAAAACCTCAGTAGACTGGAAAGAAAAATTAGATCCAAAGGTTCGTCCTGTGGGTATTCTTTTTCAACAAGGAGTGCTCATTGATTCACTTAATTTAAAAGAAAATCTCACTTTGAGTTGTCGCTCAGCAGGAAAACCTGAAGGTAAAGAAGATATCTTAAGCATACTTAAAAGCGTTAACCTAGATGAAGACGATGCTCTTAAAATGCCCAATGAGCTCAGCGGGGGAATGCTTCGGCGGGCAGCGCTAGCAATGATCTTGGCTCAAGAGAAAAAGCTTATTATTTTAGAAGCTCTGGAATTGTTTTTTATACCGGAAAATATTCCGAGAGGGATGCCAATAGAAAGGCCAATAATCATCGCTAAGAGGGAGATTTCTATTGTGGCTGGAAGGCGCTCCAAGATGA
>JAAZZY010000078.1:0-230 GCA_014239035.1 Chlamydiia bacterium | reverse complement strand
CAAGAAGAGTTCAGCAGGCCTGTAATGACAGACGGAAAAGAAATTGAGCTCTTCACAACAGAGAAGAAGGATGCGCAGGTTGGCCATTCAAGAGCTACTCGAACAAGCTTATTTGTCCGTACATGGGTAAAGCTGCTGGACTACTTAGGCATCTCAATCCCTCTAATTTTTTGTGCGTTTATAGCTGCAGGTTTTGCAACAAGCATGCTTTTTGCTCAAATGCTTAAAGA
>JAAZZY010000077.1 GCA_014239035.1 Chlamydiia bacterium | reverse complement strand
AAAATATGAGCAATCCCCTAGATTCACAATTACCCGAAGTTTTATCGTCAGAAGTCTCTTTTTGATTTTGATAAACTAAAGCTTTGCCAAGGTATTCTAGAGGAGCTCCGGGTGTGTGCCTTAACTCTTCAAATTCCTTTAAGGCCTTATTATAGTAGCTTTGGGTCTCTTGTTTTGACTTAGCATTGATTGCCTGTTCTAGTACTGCAAGGCCTGCTCTAAAATAGGCTTCTCTACTTTCATGGCGTCCAGTAAAGACCTTGCCTATTCTTCTGTATTCTACAATAGCTTTATCAAAGTGTTTCTGATGCATGAAAGCATCAGGAACTTCCAGACAGCTAATTATGAGTGAGGGGCTTGCTACTGAAACCTGTATGGAGCTTACTTTGTAGAGGGTGTCGCGGCTGATCAGCCCAATATGGGTGTTCATTAAGGGAAGGTAAGATAAATGTGTAAACTGCCTTTGGCCATCGATATAAAGAATGACATGGTTATTAACTTTTTCTAGTCGAATATTGTAATCACAGTTAGATTTTAAAAGGATATGTGGAAGACTTAATACTTCAACATTATTTCTAAATAATAGTGAAGGCTTATCAGTCTCTGCAGAGAGCCAGAGGTGATATCCATCTATGATATGCTTGCGTTTAGTGGATTTAGGGGAATTGATCAAAAATCCCAGGCCTTTACATCCATCCATTAGAGTAAATGTTGTCTCTATTTGGGAGTTCAGTTCGAAATTTTTCTTTGAAATCATTAAAGAGACCCATTCGAGGGCATTCTGCATATAGGAGATAGCTTGATGATTTGAAACTAAAATATTTTCGTTGAATTCCCAAGACTTTTTATTGTTGGGATCAATCTCATCGATAAAGACCCACTCAGATTGACCTTCAGTAAAGTTGCGTAAATCTTTTATGAGTTCAGCCATATTCTGATAGCGATCTTTTGGATTAGGCTGCAAACATTTTTTGCTGATAAGCGCAAGTGTGCGAGGAATATCTCTATAGGGAGCCACATCAATAGGATTTCTAAACTTCTCTTTATTAATACTTTTTCTAATTTCTTTGAGGTTTTTGCGCCTAAAAGGAAGCTGGAGGGTTAGGATCATGTAGAGCATCACACCCAAAGAATAGATATCCGTAAGGTAATTGGAGAGCTTCTTTTCGAATCTCTCAGGAGCCAAAAAAGAAAAGGTTCCAATAATTTTTCCTGGAGAAGTAAGATCAGAGAGTTCTAACTCCTCAAAATCCATAATAGGCTCATCTTCAGTAATATTCTCAATCTTATCTGCTACCCCCCAATCAAAAATGAGAATAGATCCATGTTTTCCTATTAAAATGTTCTCTGGCTTTAAATCCCTATGGATAATTTTTTTGTCATGGGCGTAGGCAACAGCTTCACAAATAGTAGCAAAAATTTGGGCAAGATAGGGGATTGAGCTATCAGATGCTGAAGGAGTCGCATAATTCTTTTGTTGTTCTCTGGCTTCAAGGAGGAGTTGCTTTAGAGTTTTACCTTCGATGTAGGGCATCGTGTAATAGGGAAGATTTTTATCATCAGAGAGGCTGTGAATAGGAATAATATTTGGATGAGCAAGCTTACTTGCTATGAGAGCTTCTTTAACAAATCTCTTATAGATAATCTTGTTACTTAAATACTCAGAGCGGATACATTTTAGAGCAATCTCCCTTTTGCAGTATGGGTCATACGCTAGAAAGACCTCGCCCATGCCACCTTTTGCAATACTTCGGATCAGTTTGTAGGGGCCTATTTTTTCCATTCTATGTCCGGTAGGTGCCAACGCTCTTTAAATTTTAAGTAGTTTTGCTTTGTAAGTTGCACGATAATGGGATTGTCTACTTGGCGCAACCAATATAAGATATCTAATAGATTTTCCTCTTGAAGGCAAGTGCTAGTCATACGCATAGGCTCTATATCATCATTGTCTACGCATAGAAAAATACAGGAGCCATCTTTAGAGATAGAAGGATGGCAATTATGCTCGATAATCGCACCCCACTTTAAGAAAGAGCAGTCTTTTAAATGAAGGGAGCTATTCCAATTTCCTGAAACAAGCGTGGAATCTAAAATCTGATTATAAAAAGAGGAGTTAATGTCATCAACCACCACAATAGATGGGGTAACATGGATATAGGGCATCTTTAAGTTGTTGATATCTTCTTTTGGCTGAAATCCAAATATTGGTCCAATAGGAAAAATACCCGCAGGAGAATGATCATCAGCTTCATTTTTTTTTGGTCCTACTAGTTTTTTTTGAGGGTGAAGCCCTCTGCCCCATGCAAGACCTTTTCCTCCAAGGCGCACCTCTATGCTGTCATTTTCGCATTGCCATTGACTAGAGCCTTCTTTTTCAAAGCGCCATAACTTGCCATGACTACAACCCCAGTCGTCGACAATGACAATGAGCATTTGGTTGTGACGAGATAAATTAAAGCTAAACAAGGTTGTGCTGAGCACGCAGCCTATTAAGAGAAACAGCAACCTCATCTATTAAATCCTTAAAATTTAGTTTATAGCTATACGAATAATTAGAAAATATATCCAAACATCTATTAATTGTCTAAAGCTAAATCGACTAAGCTCTAATTTTCTATAAGATGGAACTCTTTAGCATTTAATAGTTTTTCATAGTAGGGCTTGAGCTTTTCGTAAGCTTTTTCGATGAAAGTTCTAATGCGCGGCCTCTCTATTATTGAAAAATCAGGGCTATTATCTTTTTTCCTGGGACATCTCTTAGGTTTGTGAAACGACTCACTGCCGTGCACGACTGAAAAGAAACTATCTATAAATTTTAAATTAGCCTCTTAATGAAAAAGAGTATGAAATAGAGATACTTTTAATGAAGAAATTTTTAGAGAAAAGGCTATTTTAGAAATATGAAATTAACGCACTAAGTTCAGTCACTAACCTTGATTAAGGCTCATTTAAAATCAAATTTTGATGAATAATGCTCTACTTTAGTATGTTTACTTGTTCTATAGAAGGGTAACACTTTTGAAGCGACTGTGTTTACTATCAAATTGTTATATTAATAAATTCTGATAGAATCTTAGTAAATATAAAATAATCCTTTTACAAAAAATGCGAAACTTATAAAAAGAACTTTTTTAGATCCAAACAAAGGGTATTGTGATGGCGAAGAAAAGCTCGAAAAATGTTCAAGAGCTAGTTCAAAAAGAGTTGCTGATAGGGCTGCTCCTGGCTCTAGGCTTATATTATATATTTTATTTTGTGGTGAATTGGACCATGCCAATGAAGGATGATCCAGTTCTAAAACTAGTATTTGGTTTAAAGTGGCTGATTTATCCAGTGACTTGCTTCTGGCTAGGAATTTTAGTTCTTTTCTTACATAGACTGTTCTCAGGAAACTTTGAGCCTGTTTTTGAGAATCCACCAAAAGAATTTAGACATCATATTGAATATGTCTTCTCAACTTTGCAGCACCTTTTACTTCTGTTTTTCACAGTAGTTTTATTTGCCGTATATATGCCTGTTAAAAACATGTCGATTATTCCTACAGTCTGCATAGTGTTCTCAATAGGTCGATTATTTTTCTGGGCGGGACTTTGCAAAGGGAATGTTTATGCCTACTTCGGTAGACTTATCACTCTTCTAACAACAGTTGCTCCATTAATGTACTTAAGCGTTCGTATCTTAATTATGAACTTTATTAAGTAGCATTCAGAGACTTGTTAATGATTTCATAGGCATTTCTTGATAGATTCTTTTTTGAAAGAAGCTTTTCAAGAGATGCCTTTAACATTTCTTTACGTTTTTCATCCAACTTCGGAAATTTTCTAAAGGCAGCAGAGAGTCTAGCTGCAACAGATGGGTTAATCTCATCTATTTTGCTAATCTGCTCTTGAGCTAGTTGATATCCTGATCCATCTAGTGCATGGAAATGGGTGTGATTTTCAAAGAAGCTTCCCATCACAGCCCTGACAATATTGGGGATCTTATAATCAAAGATAGGGTCTTTTAAAGTCTTTTCAACGCGATCTATTGCTCCATCGAGTGGAGAGATTGCTTGAAGTGAAAGCCATTTGGTGATGACAAGTACATTATCATGCCACTGATCATAGAACTTCTGCATAGCCTCTATGCGCTCTGGGCAGTCGATGCGGTTGAGTATACTCAAAGCTGCAAACTGATCAGTCATATTTGTTGCACTTGTAAACTGCTTCATGAATAGGTCATGGTGCTCCTTGTTGCCAGTATAGCCAAGATAGGCAAGAGCGCAGTTCTTAAGCTTTCTCAGCCCAATATCTTTTGCTTCGACGCAGTAGTCATTTTCTATGTTAAGGCTGTGATAGGTCTCTAAAAACAACTTTTCATGGGCATTGGCGAGCTCTTTTTTGATCCCCTCTCTAGCTTTATGGTTATCGTTGAATTGTATAATATTTTGTTTTTGTCCCATTAAACTCTCTGATGGAATATTTAATGCGAGCGCTTTAAAAGCAGGATCTAAATCGTTATCAGAAATAAGTGAGCCAAAAGCTTCAATATACTTTGGATCTAACGTGCTTTTTTGACCTGAACCAATAGATGAGAGCATGATCTGCATGGCAATTTCTTGTGAAGCTTCCCAGCGGTTAAAATCATTTTGGTCGTATTTCATTAAAAAGAGATAGTCCTCAAAGTCAAGAGGGGACTCTAAGTGAATAGGAGCAGAGAAATCCCGATTTAATGAGGCTATTGGCTTTTGATCAATATTTTCAAAGGTAAAGCTTTGTTTTTTTTCTTTAATTTCTACAAGTTCAGGAAGTTTATACTCTGTTCCATCTGGAGCTATTAATCCCATCTTTAAGGGGAAATGTAGAGCAGGAGCATCTTTGCCTTCTTTCAAATTGGATTGCTCAGTTTGCAGAGTAAATTTCTTATTTTGTGAGTCATATTCAAAGGAGACTTTAAGTGTTGGCGTGCCTTTTTGTTCGTACCAGCGTCTAAATTGGCTAAGGTCTATATCTGATGCAAGTTCCATAGCATGGATAAAGTCATTACATGTAATAGATTTACTATCATAGAGCTCAAAGTATTTCTTCATTCCCTTAAAGAAATTTTCTTTGCCTAAGAGAGTGTAGACCATTCGGATGATTTCCGAGCCTTTATCGTAGACTGTGGTGGTATAAAAATTGTTCATCTCAATGTATGAAGCAGGGCGGATAGGGTGAGCTGTAGGGCCAGCATCTTCTGAAAACTGATGTGTGCGCAAAATAGAGACATTCTCTATGCGGTGCACAGGCCTTGAATGCATATCTGATGTAAACTCTTGATCCCTAAAGACAGTAAGCCCCTCTTTTAAAGTAAGCTGGAACCAGTCGCGCAAAGTTACGCGATCTCCTGTCCAATTATGGAAATATTCATGAGCAATAACTTTTTCAACTCTGACAAAGTTGTCATCAGTCGCTGTTGCTTTATCAGCCAGTATGCAACTAATATTGAAAATATTAAGTCCTTTATTTTCCATTGCTCCAGCATTGAAGGCCTCAACGGCTGCAATCATGAAAATGTCTAGATCATACTCTAAATCAAAGACTTCTTCATCCCACTTCATCGACTTTTTTAAAGCCTCCATTGCATACTCACATTGACCAGTAGAACCCTTCTCACAATAGATTTCTAGCTTTACAGGTTTACCTGAATGTCTAACATACTCATCCTCAATGCAAGCAAGATCTCCGCCTATCAAAGCAAAAAGGTAAGAGGGTTTATTGAAAGGGTCTTCCCAGACTACAAAATGCCTCTCAGCGTCAAAATCGCCAGAGTCGATCTTATTTCCATTTGATAAAAGAATTGGATATTGGCCTTTATTTGCGATAATTTTGGTTTTATACTTCGACATGACATCAGGGCGATCTAAAAAGTAGGTGATTTTGCGGAAGCCTTCAGGCTCATTTTGCGTGCAAAAGGTTCCCTTAGACTTATAGAGTCCATCTAAGTAGGTGTTTGCTACCGGATTAATTTCTACAACAGTCTTAAGCTTAAATTGATCGGGAACATCTGCAATAGTGAGAGTTTTCTCTTCAACTGTGTACTCATCTTCTGTTAGCAACTTGTTATCTACCTCAACAGAAATTAAGTTTAGTCTTTCACCGTTGAGTACAAGTGGGTCATTAGAGGAATCTTCTCTATGTATCTCTAATTCAGAGGTTACAACAGTCTGAGTATCATCTAGTTCAAAAGTCAAAAATACATTTGAAAAAGAAAACGCTGGTTTTTGATAATCCTTTAGATGTTTCTCTTGTGGCCTATCTTCTTGTATGTCTTGAGTTTCTGTCATAACATTCTCATGATTGCGTGTTTAATTAATATGTTTTGCCTGCCTCTGAATGCTCCTTTATAGGTGATCAATGCAATTATGCAAAGTTTAACTCATACTGCATAGGGAGCTATCTTAGGGCAAAAATACTAGCTATATAGGTCTTTTTTTGCTACAATTTTGCCCAAGAGTCTTTTTTATAAGGGGTTAATATGAATAAGAAAGTAGAAAATATCTCTCATGGAGCACTATTTATTGGTCTAGGTGTTTTAGCTCTTCTAGATAGTTGGTGGCCAGGACTTATTATCGTCTTAGGAATCTTTTTTACCCTAAAAAATGCTCTGAGCAAAAATTACTTTAAGATGCTGATCTCGGTATTATCTTTTGTAGGAGCATACATTTGTGTGCAATACCCTCTGATGATGTCTTGGAGCTTTGTATTGCCCTTTGCATTATTTGCCATTGGAGCTGAGAAACTCTTCAAGGAATTTGTTTTGAGAAGAAAAAAAAGTTAATTTTCTGGATCTTCATTGTCAAAATCTTCTTGGTGGTGCTTTGCACTTTCTTCGAGCTGGACTGTTTTTCTTGTGCGATAGGCATAGATATCTGAGCACTGGCGAACAAAGATGTAGCCGGCACCAATCATAAGCAAAATTCCTGTCCACACTTCAGAGTAATAGAATGAGTTTGCAACAAAAAGTAACCCAAACAAAATCAAACTTACAAAGACATCTACTATTTTACCGATGAGAAATTGCCTCAGAGTAACTGAGACAAATAAAGCTGCCATAGCTGCAGCCCAAATAGGAAGCCAGTCAAAGAAAATTAAGATCAGTACGCCAATTAAGAAAAGAAAAGCTGTGATTGCGTTTACTTTTATTCTAAATATTTGACGATCGTCCACAAAACCTCTCAGCACTTCCTTGAGCTTATTGCCCCATTTTAGTAATCTATGCAATTAGATCAAGTATATTCAGGGAGCTGTTTTGATAAAGACTAAAATCGTATGTACAATTGGGCCGAGCACATGTAGCTATGAGATGATTATTCAGCTGATAAAAGCAGGAATGGATATAGCAAGATTGAACTTTAGTCATGGAACACATCAAGACCATCAGGAAGTGATCAACCATTTAAAAAAGGCAAGAGGTGAGCTTAATGTTCCACTTGCTATCATGCTTGACACGTGCGGTCCTGAAATAAGG
>JAAZZY010000076.1 GCA_014239035.1 Chlamydiia bacterium | reverse complement strand
ATCTTTTTCTAAGGCCTCATTATAGGTTAACTGAGAATACATTTTAGCGTCTGGATATTTTTTCGGGTCTTTTTCAAAAACTCCATCTACTTTAGTTGCTTTAAGCAATGCATCTGCTCCAATCTCACAGGCTCTTAGACTTGCAGCTGTATCAGTGGTGAAGAATGGGTTTCCTGTTCCTCCAGCAAAAATGACTACCTGGTTTTCATCTAGATACTGAAGAGCAAGATCCAGATTAAAAATTTCGGCAATCGATCCACAAGGAAATGCACTCATAAGTTTGGTTGGACAATCTGCATTGAGTAGAACCCTTTGAAGGGTGATTCCATTCATTAAAGTGGCAAGCATTCCTACTTGATCAGCTTTTGCTTTTGGCATATTTAGTTCTTTGCAGTACGTATGGCCTCGAACGAAGTTACCTCCACCTATAACAATCCCAATTTTGACATTTAAACTATGGGCTTTTTTGATGGACTCGGCAATCTTTCGGCAGGCTTCAAATTCTACTCCTATGTGAGAATTTTCATTCACAAGCGATTCACCGGATAACTTGAGAAGGATTCGCTTATAAGGAGTGTTAGAATCAGTCATAGGAATTTAATTGCCTACTTGCCAACGGATAAATTGAGAAACTTTCAACCCATCGCTCTGAGATGCTACAAAAGCTTCAACAGAAAGTTTACTATCTTTTACAAATTTTTGTTTTGTCAAGCAAACTTGATCAAAGTATGCCTGTATTTTCCCAGTTAGAATCTTTTTAATGATATTTTCAGGCTTGCCTTTCATTTGACTTTTAGCAATTTCATTTTCACGATCGATAATGCTTTGAGGAACATCTTCTGGATTTAGGTATTCAGGAGCTTCTGCTGCAACATGCATTGCAATATCGCGGGCAGCTGCATCAAATCCTGCTTTGGAGAGCTCAACAAAAGTAATGATCTTTCCTTGCATATGGGCATAAGTTCCATAGGAATGGTCAGCTTTCTTTTCAATAAGTTCAAAGCGTTTGATGATAATGTTTTCACCTAATAGCTGAATCATGCTAGCTCTGTATTCATCTACAGTAAGTTCTGCGTCTTTGGAAAACTTTGTAGTCAAAAAACTTTCGATATCGCTTGGTTTAGATGTCAAAACTTCTTTAGCGACAGTCTTAAGGAAATCTTTAAACTTATCATTTTTAGCAACAAAGTCTGTTTCAGAGTTGATTTCTACAAGTGAGATGTGAGAGTCATTTTGGGCAAATCCAATTAAACCTTCATTGGCTGCACGGCCTTCTTTTTTGACAGCAGAGGCCATGCCTGCTTTTCTTAGGTTGTCGATAGCAACTTCGATATCTCCGTCAGCTCCCTTCAAGGCTTCTTTACATTTAGCCATTCCAACACCTGTACGATCTCTTAGTTCTTTAACTTTTTGGGCGGTGATCATCCTTCGTCTCCTGATTGGTCGGATTCCTTGTTTACTTCTACAGCTGGAGTTGGGTCTTTCTTTTCTTTGAAGTAGCCTAGCTCTGTTTTTTTCTCGATAACAGCGTCAGAAAGAGCCTGAATGATTAGTTTCACGCATTTAAGAGCATCGTCGTTACAAGCAATGATGTAATCAATGAGATCTGGATCACAGTTTGTATCTACAAGCGCCATCACAGGGATCCCAAGGCGATTTGCTTCGGCAATTGCAATAGTCTCTTTATTTGGATCTACAACAATGATCAAGCCCGGGGGTTTGCGCAGAGAGCGAATACCTGAGAGGTGATTATCTAGTTTTTTCTGAGCTTTAGAGAGCAGAGAATGTTCTTTTTTGGTCATATGCTCAGCATCTGTAGCTAACTTCTTTTCTATGCGCTCTAAGCGTTTAATAGACTCACGGATAGTCTTTAGGTTAGTTAATGTTCCTCCAAGCCAACGCTCACACATGTAGAACTCTTGACAGTCCTCAGCGCATTCGCGAATGATGGATTTAGCCTGTTTTTTTGTTCCTACAAAAAGAATGGTCTTCTTTGCTGCGATGGTTTCTTTAACAATTTTAACCGCCTCGCGAACTTGCTGCATGGTTTTTGCAAGGTCAATAATGTAGAGGCCATTTCTCTCTTCGAAAATGAATCGCTTCATTTTTGGGTTCCATCTATGAGTTTGGTGTCCAAAATGAGCTCCAGACTCCAATAATGCTTTAATTGTTACTTGTTCTTTTGCTGTCAAAGATTGCATCCTTACTTTCCTAAAAGTTTAAAAATTTAATTACTTTATTTATAGCGCCTGATCAGAATCGAACTGACATATGTAGCTTGGAAGGCTACTGTTCTACCATTGAACTACAGGCGCAGAAAATTACAAAAGTTATATGAAAAAAACGATTTATTGACAAGATTTTTTAAGATTAAAAATTATAGGTTAATAAAACTGCCAAAAGTACTAAATTAGTGAAGATTTTTTTTATCGACTCATTTTTCCTGCAATTATAACCAATCTTTGATAAAACTTAAAGACATGAGATCAAGACGAAGGTATAAATCTAAACCGATAAAAATTTTTGCTATACCTGTAAAGTCAAATCAAATCTTGAATTTGATTTTCTTTATTATGCTTTTGGTTACTTTTCGTATTTGGCAGCTCTGCGTTATAGATCACGAAAGCAAGGTTCAGGAGGCCCTAAAGCCTCAGCAGAAGATTTTTGTTCAGGCAGCTAATAGAGGGGGCATCTACGACCGTTTTGGTCTACCTCTTGCCGTCAACAAGATCCAATATCAAGCAGGCGTATTCTACTCACCGATAAGACAGATCCCATCTATTTCTTGGTCTCGAAATGCTAAAGGAAAGCGCGTTAAAAAGCGTCCTCGGCGAGAATATATAGAAAAACTTTCAATAAAGCTCTCTGAAATTCTTCATATTGATGTAAATCGAATTGAAGATTTAATACATGCAAAGGCCTCTATTCGCTTTGATACGCCCTTTATCTTAAAGGATGGCCTCTCAGAAGAGCAGTATTATAAACTTAAAATGATGGAAGGAAGCTGGCCGGGAGTCTACGCTGGAATAGATTCAAAACGGGATTACCCTCAAAAGAAGGTTGGGGCTAATGTTTTGGGCTATATGGGCGCAATTAATAAAAATGAATATGAAGGGGTTCTTGAAGAACGCATCTGTTTAGAAAAATTTTTAAATGAATGGCAGAGTGGGCAGTTTCCTCCTTTGCCAACAGGGATAAAAAGTGTTCCAGAGGCAAGAGTGCGCCTCAAAAAGCTCAAAGAAAGAAGCTACTCTATTTATGACTGGGTAGGAAAATCTGGAGTGGAAGCGAGTTTCGATGAGGCTCTGAGAGGTTATACTGGGCGGCAATTTTTTTATTCGGATGCTAAAGGGAAATTCTTAAAACCTCTATCTCTTGCCCAAAAATCTTTTTCTGGCAAAAAGCTGACTTTAACGATTTCATCTGAGCTTCAAAAGCATGCAGAGGAACTTCTCATTGAAAATGAACGGGTCAGGCGAAGCCTCTATATTAACCCAGCAAGTGGGGCACTCTCTTATCAAAAGGAGCCTTGGATAAAAGGAGGCGCTATTGTTGCAATAGATCCAACTAACGGTGAAGTGTTAGCTATGGCATCATATCCCCGATATGATCCCAATGATTTTATTCTTTCTGGTGATGAATACCAAAAGGAGGCGCGTAGAAAAAATATTTCAAAATGGCTTGAAGGTGATACGTTTATTGCCAATGTTTGGGATGGTCATATCTCTTTATCGAGAGAAATCTACGATAGGCGCCTTCGAGAGGTGGTTGAAGATGAATTTCCTCTGACGTGGGATCTTTTTTTAAATCTAATTTTGCCAGTAGATAGCCCTGTTGTTGATGGCTTAAATCATGTTAAGACTGTCAAAGCAGCAGTACTCCTTCAAGATGCGTTTGCAAAAGCTTTTGAGATTTCTTCAGCTCGTCACCCATTCCAGCTACTAAAAGTCCTCTATAAAGAACCCAAATATAGTCCATATCCTAAAGCAAAAGTTCCTGAGCGCATTGTTTCTTCAATTGAAAAAAACTTAAAAGAAAATTTTGATGAGTATCGCCGTTGCAAGAAGGTTTTAGATACTTATTTAGCCGATGTTGCAAGCAATTATGATCAACTGCTCATATTAGATCTATGCCGTTTAAGTGTTAACTCAGAGCTTGTTGAAAAAGAAATGCTGCCAACACTTGAAAAAATCTCCTTATCGAAACATCGAGAAATGGAGAGCGCATATATTTGCATTGAATCTGCTGTGAAAAGTATGTCTAGAGACCTCTTTAGAAAATACCACTTCAAATATTGGAGAAAGAAAAGTCAGAAAGGGTTTTTAAAAGAAAAAAGAAAGCTAGAGCTTGCATCAAAGAGCTATCCCAAACCTTATATTGATTACTTGGATAAAGAAGAAAAGCATCAGTTCGAAGAGTTTTGGCAAGAGCATAAACGAAAGTTTATACAAGCATTTTTGACTGCAAAAGTTGACTTTGATGTAAGCCCATCTCTTATTGCTTATCTCAATCATTTTGCTCTTTGGGGTAAAGAAGTGATAAATGGAGCTCATCAATCTATAGAATGGTTTGATCAATTTCAAAAGCTGGAGACGCTGTTTAAACAATGTTCTGAAGAACAAGTTTTAAATTATTTAACCCTACTGCGCAGTTTCTCAGATTTAAATAGACCTCTTTATGGCAAATATAGAAAAATAAATAGTAGAAAGCCAACTGAGCAAGATTTGGCAAAGAGCTTTTATCCCCAGCATGGATTTAGCTATTCTCGATCTTATGCTTTTAGTCAGTCAACACCTCAAGGGTCACTGTTTAAGTTAGTAACAGCCTATGAGGCTTTGCGTCAAAAATATCATGATAACCCAAACCTTGCAGAGAAAGACCTCAACCCTTTAACCATTATCGATGATTTGCACTTAAATAAAGAAGACCGTCGAAAGTGGAATGTTGGATTTGCACCCTCTGGCAAGCCTATTCCTCAATCCTATAAAGGAGGTAGGCTTCCTAGAAGTCATAGAAGGGGTATTGGATCGATTGACCTTAAAGGGGCGCTTGCTGTCTCTAGTAACTGTTATTTTGCTATGCTTGCAACAGATATCATCAAGCATCCTGATGATTTAAATCGAGCTGCGAGGCTTTTTTCGTTTGGCACTAAAACAGGATTAGATATTCCTGGTGAAATTTCAGGTCGCCTCCCAAAAGACTTAGGATATAATCCAACAGGGCTGTATGCCTACTCTATTGGTCAGCATACACTTGTTGTGACTCCCATTCAATCGGCTTTGATGTTATCGGCTATGGCCAATAAGGGAACAGTTTTTAAACCCCAGCTCGTTAAATCTATTGAGGGAATCGAATTGAAGCAATTTAATGCAACAGTGCTCGAAAAAGAGGAATATGATTTTAAAGAGACCCTTTCTCAGATTGGTATAGATTTTCCTCTTTTTACATGTAGGGAAAGAGGAGAAGTAAAGCTTCAAGAACAGTATCAGTATGAAGTGAACCGTCAAATTGATATGCCATCAAAAGTTCGAAAATACCTTTTTAAATCCATGCATGAAATTGTTCAAGGCAAGCTTGGCTCAGCAAACCCTAATCGAGTAAGAAACTACAGCCCCACGCACCCTAACTATCAAGCTTACCAAGAATTGAAGAATCAAATTATAGGTAAAACATCATCTGCTGAGATTCGAGAAGCAGTGGATTTAGACCTCAAAAAAGGGGTCAACACCTATAAGCATGTCTGGTTTGGAGGAATCGTCTTTGAAGACGATATTAAAGAAAATAATTTTCCAGATCCAGAGCTTGTTGTCGTCGTCTACTTGCGCTACGGTGACTTTGGACGAGAGGCAGCACCACTTGTGGCAAGTATTGCTAAGAAATGGCGAGAGATTAAAAAAAATCATGAAGAAAATCCTGCGGCTCGCTAGTATTTATTCCATATCGGTTTTATCAGAGATTAGCTGTAGGATTTGGCCAAACAGAGAACATCTGGTAGAGTTTTTTAAACCACATAAGAGTCTCTTTATCCATCTGGTAGAGAATAAAGTGAAATCCGATAAAGAGAATAATTAAGCCTAATAGTGATTTAATCGGCATACCTAGAAAAGCAATCTGCACTTGAGGGGCTAGTCTATTAGCAATTCCTAAAAAGATATCAGCCATAAGCATAGCAATTAGAGGAGGAGATGCAAAGCGTACAGCGAGGGCAAATAGCGTCTCCATAAGCTCTATGGCCATCTTCCAAAAAATATTCTGGTTAAAAGAGGAGACCTGGAGCAAGACATCAGGTGGAATACGCTGAAAAGAAACAACGATCGTTTCAAAAAAGAGATGTAGTCCACCAAAAACAAAAAATCCAACGAGCAGGATTTCATTTAAAAACATCCCGATAGGAGATGTTTGAGTAGTCAGAGTCGGGTCTGTGACCATCAAACTTGCAGATCCTCTTTGGTGATCAATGATTGAACCTGCAGAGGTTGCAATGTTGAAGGGGATTGCAGATAAAAATCCTATAAGATAGCCAATAAAGATTTCTTTTATACCTAACATGACTAGAGGAAAACCAAAAACCAAGCCTTTCATAGACATGGGTGCTAAAAATGGGAGTAGGATAAGAGATAAAAAAAGCGCAAAACCCATTTTTGTTGAAGAAGGTAGTAGGCGTCCTCCTAAGAACGGGGCATAAATAATAATAGGGGTAATGCGAAGCACAACTAGCAGCAAAAGAGCTAATGTGTTTTCTATGGGAAATTTTGCGAGCAGTTGCAGATAATCACTACCCACTAAAAGCTCCAGCGGTAGAAATTAAAGAAGATATGTTGAGCAAACTGCACGATCTGCGTTCCGAGCCATGATCCCATAACCATCAAAGTAATAATTACTGCAACAAGCTTTACTGTAAAAGAAAGAGTCTGTTCTTGAATCTGGGTGGCTGCTTGCACAACAGCAACAAGCAAACCAAAGGCCATACTAATTAATATGGGAGGTCCAGACAGTAGCAGGATCAGGTAAAGGCCCTGGTAGGCCATCTGAGTAATTTGAGTCTGCATCATAATGTATATTTCTCCTTACTTAAAGCTAAGCACAAGACCCTGTATCAATACGGTCCATCCATCTACCATAACTAAGAGCAAAAGCTTTAGTGGGAGCGAGATCGTTAAAGGCGATAACATCATCATACCCATAGCCAAAAGAATGTTTGAGGTGACCAAATCGATGACAAAAAATGGGAAATAAATCAACACACCTATGGCGAAGGCATCCCGCAATTGGGAGGTAATGTAGGATGGGATTAGAACAATAAAATCTGTGCGCTTTAAATCAGAACGAAACTGTTTTGGGAAAATGCGATAGGCCATTTGGTAAAAGCGATTGAGTGTACCCTGCGAAGTATTTTTGTTTAAAAAAGTTCTAAGGGGCTCTTTTGTATGGTTGACGGCTCCCATAATATACTGGGCTGTTTCAGATGAAACTAGTTTTGTAGGGGCATTAGTATTAAGATATTCTCTAGCATTATCATACATAGCTAGGCCTGTCGGAAACATGATATAAAAAGTGAGTAGCAGCGCAATTCCATTGACAACTTGGTTTGGAGGAGCTTGCTGAACACCTAATGCGTTACGTAAAAGTGAGATGACAACCACAATCTTAATATAAGATGTGAGCATCATTATGACCTG
>JAAZZY010000075.1 GCA_014239035.1 Chlamydiia bacterium | reverse complement strand
AAAGCCTTTAGCTTCATCTACAGTAATAGTCCCATCTTTACCGACTTTATCCATGGCTTTGGCAATAATAGCTCCAATTTCTTCATCATTATTGGCAGAAATGGTTGCAATTTGTTTAACTTCTTCTGGGCTATTAACTTGATCAGCTTGGCCATCTAAAGCAGAAACTAAAGCTGCTACTCCCTTATCAAGGCCACGCTTAAGAGCCATAGGATTCACCCCTGCAATAACACTCTTTACGCCATATGAAAATATTGCTTCTGCTAGAACAATAGCTGTTGTTGTACCATCACCTGCTATATCAGAAGTTTTTGAAGCAACTTCTTTTAAAAGCTGAGCCCCCATATTTTCGAATTTGTCTTTTAATACGATCTCTTTTGCAACTGTTACACCATCTTTTGTTGAGAATGGAAGTCCTAGATCTTTATTGATCACAACATTGCGTCCTTTCGGACCTAAAGTTACCTTTACCGCTTTAGCTAAAGTATGAATTCCTTTCTGAAGGGCTTTTAGTGATTCACCGTGAAATTTAAGCATTTTAGTCATAATTGTTTCTCTCCACCTTTAATATAATTATTCAACAACACAAAGAACTTCTTCTATAGGAAGAATTAAATAGCCTTCTTGACCAAGATGACTTACTTCAGATCCAGCATAAGAGGAAAAGAAAACCTCATCACCGACTTTTACATTTGAGGGGTTTTCAGTTCCAAGAGCTACAATTGTGCCTTGTTTTGGTTTTTCCTGCGCTGTTTCCGGTAGAAATATCCCACCTTGCGTAGTTTGTGCTTCTTGACGTTTAACTAGCAGACGAGCTCCAAGAGGTTTCAATTGACTCATTACGTTTTACTCCTTGTAATTTTTTATTTTATGAGGGGAATTGTATAGAAATAGGTGTATAACGTCAATATATTTAGCAAAAAATGATCTTGAGTGCTAAAAGCTAGTATATGAGATATTTTTTTCTTTTGTTGATAAAGTCTTTTATACAATGATTTTCTAAAAGTGTCATCTCATTAGAAAAGCTTCTTCGGCTTTCTAAAAAGTTCATTAAAGTTTCGCTTCCAGTGATGTAATCACAAGTTTTTTTTCTTCCCTTTTGCATTGCAGCTTTAAGCTCTATTTCAAAATGTTTGGGATATGTACGCATGAGCTCTTCAAAAATAGCGTACTGAGTCAAAAGTGGTTGAAAACGCTCAATACTTGTTACTTTAACTAAAACTCCTCCACAAACTTCCGATTCATATTTCCCCCACTGTGGGGTAAAGATTTCAGAAGAGAATATCACCCCTGGTAAGTTTCTTTGGTTTAAGATACTTGCAAACTCATGTCCTTCAAGCCATGGGGCGCCAATCCTCTTGAAAGGTTTATCTCCTCTTAAATCTACACTCACAATTTCTAAAGTTTCACCTAATAGTATAGTAGCTGGGTATACTAAAGAAGTTTCGGCATCTGGGATATTTGGACTTGGGGCTATCCAGGGCAACTTCGTGTCTTTAAAAGACATAGAACGTTCCCAGCCGAGCATTGAGACAATAATTAGGTCACAATTAATTTTTTGCTCTACATTAAAGTATCTCGCTAGCTCACCAATGGTCATCCCATGACAAAAAGGAACATCATTGTAACTAAAAAAGCATTTATACTTTTCTTCAATGCTTCCTCCTTCAACGACTAAACCTCCTCTAGGGTTTGGACGATCAAGCACCATCACTGGGATTCTTAACTTTGCAGCTTCTTCCATGACATAACAAAGAGTTGTTTCATATGTATAACACCGAACTCCCACACTTTGCATATCATAGATAATTAAATCTAAACCAGAGAGCATCTCATGCGTTGGCCTTTTAGTCTTGCCATGAAGGCTATAGATGACAATTTGATTTTTTTCTTCATCATTAACTTTTTCAGACGCTTGCAACCTTCCTTCTAAGCCATGCTCTGGAGCAAAGGCTGCTAAGAATTTGTAGCCATACTTCTCTTGATTGGCATAAAAAAGATCGAAAGCTTCATCTTTTTGAGAGCTTACTGCACTTTGATTAGTAACAAGCCCAATATTTTTTCCCTTGAGCTCAAAACTGTAAGGCTCTTCAAAAACCCTATCAAGTCCTGTAAAAACTTCTGCATTTAGCAGACAAAGACTCGATAACATACAAAAAAGAAAAGCTAATTTTTTCATTAGGAATTCTCTCATTTAATCCCAATTAGAATCCTTTTCATAACCTAAATCTATAAGAAGGTCATTATATTTTCTTTTAAAAAGAAGAATGTGCTTTTTAGAAAAATGATTTCGCCATTGAGCTATCTTTTTTTTCTCTCCACTAAACGTCGTGGTGCCACCCCATAGAGCACTACAGATTTCTTCTAGGCGCTCTTGAGGTAAATCAAGACCTGCAAAAGTAGCTATTTGCGTAACACAATCAAGCTGTTTTTCATAACTTCCGCCTCCATTAGGCCCTACTAAGTCTTCAAAACGAAGAACTAAAATATTTGACATATTTTCTTTCATCAGGCGTTCAGCAATATAAAAATTTTCCATATGCCAATTCCACCATAAGAAATTGTCTATCTTTGCAGAAACCTTCCCAGTAATTAGTTGATAAAGTTTCCGATCCATTGACATCTTTTTCCATTTAGGAAGAGCTTTTCTATCTTTTTCTTGCATAACCCAGTTGATGTAAGAAACAGTAAAGTCTCTGGGATCTCGAATAGTCACGATGTACTTTTTATCTTGAGAAAAAAAATCTTTAATTTTATCAATATTTTTTAATCGTAAGTAGTGAGTCAGATGTGGCAGGCTTTCACCTGTCTGTTCATTACATGCATATTGAGCATCTATTCCAAGATAGGCTAAAGCTTTCTGAAGCAAATGTGTCCCAGACTTTGGAACAGTTGCTACGAAAACTTTCGGGGATTCTGCTGGCTCATTGGTTTGAGTACCTGCTGCCACTAGTAGTGAATTAAACAAAACCCAAACTAAAAGTATTTCTTTTTTTTTTTTTTTTTTCTTGTAAAACTATTCCCAATCTCTATTTTTTTCATAACCCAAACTTATTAAACAATCATTATATTTTCTTTTAAAGATTCTTATATGGTTGGGTTTAAAGAAGTCCTTCCATTGTCCAATTTTTTTCCTTTTTTTGGTAAATGTACCTGTCCCCCCCCAAAGTTTAGAGCAGGCATAGCTTACTTTTCCATCTGAAATTTTCAAATCTAAAAAATCAACGATGCTTTTAACAGCCTGGAATTGTTTTTCGTAGGTTCCTCCTCCCATCTCTCCAACGAGGTCTTCAAAATGAAGAATGAGGACATTTTCTAACTTTTTTTCAGCTAACCTTTGTGCTATTCTAAAGTTAGCAAGAAAAAACTTGGATTGAAGCGCTTTCTGCTCTGGAGAATTACTTTCAGTTATTAGAGAATGAATCTTTGTTCTCATTGGCAAGGCCTTCCAGTCAGAATCGACCTTTCGGTCTTTTTCTCTCATAACCCAATTTATAAACGAGATACAAGCATCCCTAGGATCACGAACTAATACTATGTATTTATTCTTGCTATCAAAGGCACGCTCAATATTCTTTAGATTTTTTACAGAAATCATAGATGCTAAATGCGAACCAAGCCTATTATTTTTTGCATCATATTTTCGTTTAAAATCTATCTCTAATAGGTTGAGCGCTTTAAATAGAAGGTTTGTTCCAGCCTTGGGCATTGTAGAGACATAAACATCTGAATATGTTTTTCTCTGCTGACTTTCGACATCAGCAGTTTGCTGTGGGCCTTCCATTTCAGTAGCCATGGAAAATGAACTTAAAAAAGTTAAGACTAAGAGCATAATTTTTTTCATAAATTTCTCATATTTTTCGGTAAAAGATAGCTTCTTTATAAAAAAAAAATCTAGCCTAAAAGAAGGTGTTTTCATTAAAATCCTTGACCATCATGAATAAAGCATTACTAAATTCTGAACAACAACTTGCTGTAGACTATAATCAAGGCCCTCTTCTTGTTTTAGCAGGAGCTGGCTCTGGTAAAACACGAGTTATCATACACCATATTATTCAATTGATAGAGAAGGGTGTTAGCCCCAAACAAATTGTTGCTGTAACTTTTACAAATAAAGCTGCTACAGAAATGAGAGAAAGGGTTTCTTCTAAAATAGATCTATCTCCTTTAATCTGTACTTTCCACAGCCTTGGAGTTCGCATTTTGCGAGAGTCAATAGAACACCTTGGATATTCAAAGAATTTTGTCATCTACGACGAAGAAGATGCTCTTAAGATGTTGAGAGCATGCATTAAAGAGCTTCAAATTGAAGATAAGACCATCACACCTAAGGCGGTTAAACAAATCATCTCAAAGGCAAAAAATCGTTTAGAAGAGCCTCAAGAGGACTCTTCTTCATCAATGGGGCAAGTTGCCCCCCAGATTTTTAAGCTCTATCAAAATAAACTCTTTGAAGCCTCAGCAGTAGATTTTGATGATTTGCTTTTTTTACCGACCAAGCTCTTTAAAGAATTTCCAGCGGTTTTAGATATCTATCAAAGTAAATGGCAGCATCTTTTAGTTGATGAATATCAAGATACCAATCATGCTCAATATACATTAGCATCTCAGCTTGTAGCTAAGCACCGCAATTTTTTTGTTGTTGGCGATCCTGATCAGTCCATTTATACTTGGAGGGGAGCCAACATTCAGAATATCTTGAATTTTGAAAAAGACTGGAGTGATGCTCGCATTGTTCGATTAGAGCAAAATTATCGCAGCACCTCAACTATACTAGAGGCTGCCAATCACCTTATTGAGAATAATGAGAACCGTTATAAGAAAAACCTTTGGAGTGATTTAGGTGAAGGTGAAAGGATTTATAAATTTAACGCCTTCAATGAAAGAGAAGAAGCAGACTTTATAGTAGATACTCTTTCTCAAAATCAAAAGAAATACCAGATTAACCTAAAAGATATGGTAATCTTCTACCGCACGAATGCTCAATCTCGACCTTTTGAAGACGAACTTCTTAGAAGAAATATTCCCTATACAGTTGTAGGAGGAATGTCTTTTTATCAAAGAAGAGAGATTAAAGATGTTTTAGCTTTTCTAAAGCTGTTAAATAACCCCTCTGACACTGTCTCATTTCTAAGGACAATTAATTTACCCAAAAGAGGTTTTGGCGAAGCATCTTTAGCCAAAATTTTACATTTTGCTAATAGGTCTCCTCATAATCTAATAGAGGCCTGCCAAGAGCTGCTAAAACCTGGTGCTCCTATTCGCCTCAATCAAAAACAGCTCCAGGGCTTAACAGATTATATTAATTTACTCTCGGCTCTTAAGAAGATTAGCCACGAATCACCTTTGAATGAACTGGTCTACCAAACTATCCAAAGATCTGGTTACTTAAATATTCTAAAATCTGACCCTGATTCTTCAGACGATCGTAAGGCAAACATTGATGAGCTTGTCGCTAAGGCAATCGACTGGGAAGATCAAAATCCAGAAGGTACTTTGTCGCAATTTTTAGAGGAGTTGACTCTCAACACTTCTCAGAGCAACGAAGATGCTCATGACCGCTTAGTTTTGATGTCAGTCCATAACGGAAAAGGATTAGAATTCCATAGCGTATTTTTAACTGGAATGGAAGAGACTCTTTTTCCTCATATTAACTCATTCAACCTTCACAATGGCATAGAAGAAGAGAGACGCCTTTGCTATGTGGGGATGACAAGAGCTAAACGCATCCTTTATTTAACTCGGACAATGAGCCGATTTATTTGGGGGGGAGCACGATCTATGCGCCCTTCTCGTTTCCTAAGGGAAATCCCTTCAAAGTATTGTCAAAAAGTAGATGATGAAGAAGAAGAGTACCAAGACAGCTATGTAGAAAGACAAGCCCCCACATCAACTGAAAAATCAGAATTCTCTTTAGGAGAAGTTGTTTATCATCAAGAATTTGGTATCGGAAAAGTCCAAAAAATTAAAAATTCGTCACTGGGCATTACGTATGACGTCAACTTCCAAAAAGATGGTAGCACCAAGACTCTACTTGCAAAATTTGCTAAGCTCTCATCTATTTAATAGGGTAGAGCTTGCAAATCATTTCCCATCTTAATTCGCTTTGCTCAGAAATATATTCTTTAACTTCACCTATGGAAGCCCTGCTAAAGAGAACAATTTCACAATCTTGGAGCCTAAAGAGTAAAGGCATCGCATGCTTTTGATCTTTGACGAGCCCTTTAATCTTTTTTAAACACTTAGAAAAGGTTCTCCTTCTAGTAAAGAGTCGAACAAGTAGCACACCTAAATATGATCCTAATGTTGCCTTCGAAGCTAAGATTAGCTTTAATGAAGAAGAAAAGTATAGATCGCATGCAGCAGAGAAACCCACTAAAAGGATTAAGAGCAGGCTTTCAAAAGAATTTTGAAATATAGGGCCAAAAAATTTTCTAAAGCCTGTAGATAAACTATAGGCAAAAATCTCTTCAAATTTGCTTTCGGGATACCGCATTCGCGCTACGTGGCAGCACTCATGAGCAATAACTTCATCCTTAGCATACATTCCTAAGTACTTGGTTTTTTTTTCAAAAACCTTATTGAGGCGCATTATAAATTGATCTTTATCAATTTTAACATAAGCCGCTTCCCAAAAATGCATCCCTTTGCGGGTATATTCAAAACTAATCCAATCAAATGACACATCAAATAACTTTTTCAAATTCTCATTTAAAAAAGTTTTTGTATCTGCTGAAGGGTCATTTTTAAAGAGATTTTGGCCTCTTTTTAAAAATTCTTCTTTATTTTCCCCAGGTCCAGGTAAAATTCCACATTTATTTAATGAAATTAGTTTATCGTCGTTTATAGAAAATAAGTTCATTATTATAATTAGTTTCCTTTATTATCCATTGAATTAAAAGAAATTGGATGTGAAAAATAGCTTAATCCTATATTTTAGTAGGCTTAGATTTTTTTTCAAAACATTCTTTGATTCACCTTAATTGACAAAAGGTTATGAGTAAGCCAGTTATTATAGTAGAGTCCCCTGCAAAGATAAAGACTCTAAAGAAGTTTTTAGGTAATAAATATGTGATTGAATCCTCCGTTGGTCACGTACGTGATCTGCCGGCTAAATCTTTCGGCATTGATTTTGAGAATGACTTCGAGCCTTCGTACACCGTGATGCCTGAGAAAAAAAAGGTTGTAGATGTACTTAAAAAGGCCTCAAAAGATGCCCCAATGGTTTATCTTGCTCCCGATCCCGACCGAGAAGGAGAGGCAATTGCCTGGCATATTTCGATGCTTCTTCCTAAAAAGACAAAAACTAAGCGCATTTCCTTCACATCGATTACTAAAAAAGCGGTAACAGAAGCTCTAGAAAACCCTAGAGAGATTAACTTAGATTTGGTCAACGCCCAACAAGCACGCCGCCTTTTAGATCGTATTGTTGGCTATAAAATCTCTCCTATCTTATCTCGAAGAATCCGCCGAAACATGACAAGTTCGCTCTCTGCTGGACGCGTGCAGTCTGTAGCCCTAAAATTTGTTGTAGATCGAGAAAAAGAAATAGATGATTTTATACCCGTTGAATACTGGAGCATCAAAGCAAAGCTCAATAACTCTAAAGATCAGTTTCAGGCCTACTTATTTAGCATCGATGGTAAAAAAATCACCAAAGAGCCTGACGAAAAAAAGACGACTCAAGTTGGAAATCAAAAAGTTGCTGAAGAGATTGCCAAGGAACTTGAAAAATGTCCTTTCAAGATCGAGAGCATCACTACCAAAGAAAAAAAGAGAAACCCTGTTCCTCCTTTTATCACATCGACTCTCCAACAAGAGGCAAGCCGCCACTATGGTTTTTCTTCGGTAAAAACGATGAGCGTTGCTCAAAAGCTCTATGAAGGTATAGATGTGGGCGAGCACGGCACTACGGGTTTAATCACTTATATGCGTACTGACTCTGTGAGAATTGTTCCT
>JAAZZY010000074.1 GCA_014239035.1 Chlamydiia bacterium | reverse complement strand
GTCTTTGGTTGAGCCAGTATGTGTTGTCAGAGCGAACTTGCACTGCAATGGTTTGATCTATCTTGCTCTCTTGAACAGTTGCGACCCCTTGAGGTAATTCAATCCGATCGATGTTAATCATAGGAGCAATGATAATAAACATCACAAGGAGCACAAAAACCACATCAATTAACGGAGTTAAGTTGATAGCTTGTTCTTCTATGGGCTCATATGATCTAGATAAGCTTCTTCTACTCATGAGACGTCAACAGCCCGATATTGTAGTTCAACCCCATGAAGAAGATCTGTTGAAAATTGATTCATTCGAACAGTGTAGTCATCGATACGGTTTTTTATATAGTTGTAGGGCACAAGAGCGCAAATTGCGACAACAATTCCCCAAACTGTTGTCCCAAGCGCAACAGAGAGTCCTGAGAGCACAGCACCATTACTTAGTGCATTTGCAGAGTTAGGCAATGCTTTTAAGGTTAAAGAGATTCCCCAGACAGTTCCAAGCAGTCCAAGTAGTGGAGCTGCGCTAAAAGTCGTAGAAAGAATAAAAAGGTATTTCTCATATAATTTCCTCTCTGCATAGATCTTCATCTCTATCTGTGATGAGAGCTGCTCAATATCTGTTGATGATAAAAACGTTGGAGTGTCTTGTGCATGCTTGAGTTCTCTGTTCTTCTTGAGAAGTGAAAGAGCTCCTTGTTGAAGCAAGGTGTACAAAGATAAAAATGGGTTATGAAGAGCAGTCTGCCTATTTAGATTCTGTAGATCAATATTTAATGGCGCGCGCTTATGTTGTTTTAGAAGATTTTCACAATGAAGGGCAAAAGCATCCATCTTTCTTGAAAGCCAGAATTTATAAATGAAGATCACCCACGAGGCGAGTGATAGCACAATTAGGAAAAAGTAAATCATCGGGCCCAAAATTTGTGAAACTTGCACTTAAATCTCCTCACGATTAAAGACTTTTTAGATTATCCAAATACCCTAGAGTTTGCAACAAAAATATAATAGAGAAAAATGAGGACATTAAGCATTGCATATTAGAACTCTGAGCTGCTAGCATATTCCCTATTTTTAAACGAAGAACGCATATGTTTATAGACTCTCATGCGCACCTAACTTCTGATACATTATTTCCAGAGGTTGAACAAATTTTAGATCGCGCCAAGAAGCACAACCTTACAAAGATCGTCAATATTTGCACTGACCTCAAAACACTAGAGCGAGGGCTTGCTCTTTCAAAAGAGCACCCATGGATTTATAACGCAGGGTCTACCACTCCTCATGATGTGAAAGAAGAAGGAGAAGCTTTTTTCTCTCATTTTTTTCAAGCTGCACAAAAAGGACTGCTTGTCGCTGTTGGTGAAACAGGACTAGATTATTATTATCAGCACTCCCCAAAAGAATTACAAAAAGAATTTTTCATTCGTTATATTGAGCTTGCAAAAGAGTTTGATCTACCTCTTATCATTCATTGTAGAGATGCATTTAATGACTTTTTTGACATCATTGATGCACACTACCCTAAAAAACATGCCGGTGTTTTGCATTGCTTTACAGGGACATTAGAAGATGCCAAGAAATTGATTCAGCGCAAATGGTATATCTCTTTTAGTGGGATTATAACCTTCAAGAAGAGCCACGATCTTCGCCAAGTAGCCAAATGGGTTCCCCTACAAAATATGCTTATTGAAACCGATTCACCTTATTTAGCCCCCCAAGGCAAAAGAGGGAAAACCAATGAACCTTCTTACATCTCTGAAACAGCGGAGATGATTGCCCAATTGAAAAACCTTTCGATAGAGGAAGTGACTTTGGCCACTTCTCAAAATGCTCGTGAACTCTTTAAGTTGCGTGGATAGACTGACCGGTAAAGGCCACGTGCCAGTTTTCAGCTTTAGCAATATCGTTTTCACTCAGCAAAAACTTATATTTATTAAACGTCTTTTTGACCTTATAGATGCCCATAGTTAAAAGTTCTTCACGTGAAAGATTTATGGGAGCAGCTCCATTTTGGAAGCGTTCAAATTGATGATTAATGATGAGGCGAGAGAGCAAGTCTTGGCTAATTTGCACACAGTCTAGGGGATATCCTAAATCATACCATTTTTGAAATACATCCAAACGAGATTTTAATTTAATATATTTCCTTTGAATGAGAGGAAGGTTGTAACGAAGGTAGGCACTAAACACTTTCCATGAGCAGGTTCCCGACCTTTGCATGAGCATGTAATCACAAGCATTAGAAGATACCTCTTCTTTTACCCCCTCTAACTTTGAAAGAAGCTCATCATAGAGCTTTTCACCAAATTCATCTGGAGAAATTGATTTCAACTCCAATAATTCTCTTATGAAGGGTGTGGAGGCAATATTTTCTAGATTAATTTGATTGAGAGTATAGACCCCATAAACTTTGTCAGAGTTTTCATCTTCAAAAATGATATTATGTTTCTCTACCCCTGTTCCTGTGTTGTAAACAGAAAAACTATAGAAATCTTCGTCTGTGCGTTTATACTCATAGAGTGCAGAATGCCCTTGGCAACCGCCATGCATCAATATATTTTGTCCGATTTCAAGATTTTCAATAGCCTCTATAATTTCAGCTACTATTTTCTGCATATGAGCAGACATTTCCTTTTCTAGATCAGCTTCTACTATCTCTTGAGTCTCCTCCAGAGATACTGTTTCTGGCTCGACCTCTACTACCTCTTCTGACTCAACAATAGAAGAATCTTCGATTTCCTCTACTTCGTCATCTATATCAGAGAATTCATTGGCTATTGCAAAAGCAATAATCCGTTCTTCCCAAGAAAGACATTTTTTGAGGGTTTCTAAAACCTTAGAGACTTCAGGCGAGATTTCATTCTCTTTAAGGATAGTGATGATATGAAGCAGAGCGTCAGTTATAAACCATCCTTCATAGATTGTGTCTTGAATAAAAGAGTCTCCAAAAAGATGGGCAATAAATCGTTTATTTAAAAATTTATCATTCTTATAGACTTCAAAGTATCTTTTTTGTTCTTGAGAAAAATCGATATATTTGTCTGAACTACCTGTTGACGATGTTAAAATATCATTTATCTCTTCTTGTTGCTTGAGACTCAAACCCTCAGACTCATTATTTTCATTGTGGTCCCAGGCTGCCACGATATTATCTCTAATAGTCGCCACATTTTTCAAAGCTTGATCTGTATAGTCAAAACCGTGGATAATGCTAGTAGATTCTTCTCGTGCAGTAACTGTTGGCATTCGTTCCTCCAATAAAAATATGATCATACCTTATTAATATTAATTAATTCCAAGAACTAAAAATTAAAATAAGATTTAATTACATTTTTATTACCAAAAAATAATTTTAAAATTCTCTTGTAAAAAGTTCCGCTGGTTGCTAGGTTTAATATTTATTTAACCTAACAATCTTGATATGACTGAGAAGACTTTGCCTCAAGCTTACGTAAATCGGCGCTTTCATTCTTTAGCCGGACTTTGGCTGGTTGTCTTTTTACTTGAGCACCTAATTACTAACTCTCAGGCTGCACTCTATATCGGAGACTGGGGACAAGGTTTTGTCAATGCAGTAAACAGCCTTCATGACTTGCCCTACCTTCAGGCAATTGAAATCTTATTTTTAGGTTTCCCCATTTTATTTCATGCCGTACTCGGAATCAAATATATATTTACAAGTAAGTCCAATGTATTTGAAAAGAGCAAACAAAAACCAAGCCTATCTAAATACCCCCGCAATCATGCTTTTTCCTGGCAACGCCTCACTTCGTGGATTTTGCTAGCTGGCCTTATCCTACATATCGTTCAGATGCGGTTCATGGACTATCCGATCTCCGTCAAAGGAGGTATAGGACACAAATATTATATGGTGCGAGTAGATATGGACCCAGGTCTTTATCGAGTAGCCTCTCGTTTGCAGGCACATCTTTATAATGAGCAGCAAGTGCAAAAAGAGAAAGAGAACCTATTAATTCATGGACAGAAAGCAGATGCCTCAATCACTTATGATCCTCAAACAGCATCGCAAGCCCAGGAATCTATGCTGAATGAGCTTTTAACAGAATATGTAGCGAAACTTTCTAAAAAAGAGCTCAAACCCAATCAGGTTATTGCTGTTTCACAAAGTTTTGGGGTCGCTACTCTTTTAAGTGTCCGACAAATTTTTAAAAGTCCATTAATGATCGCCCTCTATACTGTTTTTGTAATCGCTGCATGCTATCATGCCTTTAATGGACTATGGTCAGCCATGATTGCGTGGGGGGTAACTTTAACTGCCAGATCACAAGTAGTTATGCGCTGGATCGCCATTGCATTTACAATAGGGCTTACTCTTTTAGGTCTTGCTGCTATTTGGTTAACATCTTTAGTAAATCTTAGGTAAGAATGACAACAAATAATCAAACAGTAATTGTAGTAGGTGGTGGTTTAGCAGGACTTGCTGCAGCAATGAAGCTCGCAGAAAAAGGCCTCAATGTCAAACTTGTCTCTGTGACCAAAGTAAAAAGGTCCCACTCTGTTTGCGCCCAAGGCGGCATGAATATTGCCCTAGACTCAAAAGGAGAAGAAGACTCTCCATACATCCATGCCTACGATACCATTAAAGGAGGAGATTTTTTAGCTCATCAGCCTCCTGTCTTAGAAATGTGTTTGGCAGGCCCTGGTATCTTGCGGATGATGGATCGCTTTGGTGTTCCCTTTAACCGCACACCAGAAGGTGGCATAGATTTTCGACGCTTCGGAGGAACGCTATATCACCGCACAGCCTTTTGCGGAGCCTCTACAGGTCAGCAACTTCTATATGCACTCGATGAGCAGGTTCGCCGCCATGAAGCACAAGGAAGAGTCGAGAAGCTTGAAAACCACGAATTTATGCGAGTTGTCTTAGACGATGAGGGAGAAGCTTGCGGAATTGTCTTGATGAATCTCTTCAACTTAAAACTCGAGTACCTTCAAGCTGATGCTGTTTTAATAGCTACAGGAGGTCCAGGCCTTATTTTCAAATACTCAACAAATTCTACATTTTGCACAGGCGCTGCTAATGGCAGGCTGTATATGCAGGGGATGAAATATGCCAATGGAGAATTCATCCAGATTCACCCAACCTCTATTCCAGGAGAAGACAAACTTCGCCTGATCTCAGAGTCAGTTCGTGGAGAAGGAGGGCGCGTCTGGGTTTACGGTGATTCTTCAAAAAAAATAAAGACTGTCGAAGGAAAAGAAATCTCCTGCGGAAAAACAGGAGAACCTTGGTTTTTTCTAGAAGAGCTGTATCCAGCCTTTGGAAATCTTGTTCCAAGAGATATAGGGTCTAGAGAAGTCTTGCGCATCTGCGAGATGGGGCTTGGAATCGATGGAAAAAACCAGGTCTTTTTAGATGTCACTCACCTTCCTGATAAAACACGCCAAAAACTTGCTTCTGTCTTAGAGATCTACAGTAAATTCACTGGAGACGACCCTTCAAAAGTTCCAATGAAGATCTTCCCAGGCATGCACTATTCGATGGGAGGTGCTTGGATAGATTGGCCTGCAGCTGATGATCCTGATCGTTTAGAGCGCTTCAGACAGATGACCAACCTCAAAGGCTGCTTTGCAGCAGGAGAGTGTGAGCATCAGTATCATGGAGCCAATAGACTTGGAGCTAATTCTTTGCTCTCTTGCATCTATGGAGGGCTCGTCTCTGGAGTCGAGATACACCGCTATGTGCACACAAGAGGGAATAAGGAAGTGAAAACTTCTATTTATGAGGCTGCCCTAAAAGCAGAAGAAGAGAAAAAAAAATCCCTTCTAAACAGAAATGGCAGCGAAAACGTTCACGTTTTGCACCAAGAGCTTGCTGATACAATGATTAACGATGTCTCAGTTAAGCGCAATAACGTTGATCTAAAAATAGCTCTAGATAAGATCAAAGAAATTAAAGATCGCTTCAATAACATTGCGCTTAGCGATCGCTCTCAATTTGCCAATCAAACCTATATTTTTGCTGCTCAATTTAATCCGATGCTTGAGATTGCTCAAATTATCACAAAAGGTGCTCTAGACCGAGATGAGTTTAGAGGAGCCCACTTTAAACCTGAGTTTCCTGGGCGCGATGATGACAAATGGCTCAAAGAGACCATTGCAACCTACGACCCAAATAGTGATGAACCTAAATTATCTTACAATCCTATTGACATCAGACACCTTAAGCCGATAAAACGCGATTACGCTCACGCTAAAAAGGTGAAACCTAAATTGGAGAACATTCCTAATAATATTGTTCTTCCATTTACGTAGGAGAAAAATGGCAGATACTTTTACTTTAAAAATCTTTCGAGGACATCCAGGTCATCAATACTGGGAAGAATTTAAATGCCCACTGACTCCTTTTTCTAATGTCATCTCCAGTTTAATGGAAATCCAGAAGAACCCCGTCAATGCTCAAGGTAAAAAAGTGGAGCCTGTTGTTTGGGAGCAGGGCTGCTTAGAAGAAGTGTGTGGATCGTGTTCGATGCTCATCAACCAAAAGCCTCGCCAAGCCTGCACAGCCCTAATTCGCAACCTCATCAAAGAAACCAAAAGTGAGACGATCACCTTAGCACCTTTTACAAAGTTTCCGCTTATTCGAGACCTTATTGTTGAGCGCACGATTATGTTTGAGAACCTCAAGAAAGTAAATGCTTGGATAGACAGTGATGGAGCTTTTGAAAAAGGACCTGGCCCTAAAATAAGCCAAGACAAGCAAAACATAATGTATTCCCTCTCCACTTGCATGACCTGTGGCTGCTGCTCTGAAGCTTGTCCTCAGGTCAATGATAATTCAGCATTTATCGGGCCTGCCGCTGTTTCTCAAGCACGTCTTTTCAATGCTCATCCAACAGGTAAAATGCAGAAGCATAAACGCCTCAGACCTCTTATGCAAGAAGGAGGGATTGCTGATTGTGGTAACGCCCAAAACTGCGTTAGAGTCTGCCCAAAAAACATCCCTTTAACAGATTCAATAGCGGCTATCTCAAGAGATGTAACGCTTCAAGGCTTTAGAGATCTCTTTAGTTTTCATGATCGAGATGAGTAATTACTCAGGAACTGCCAGCATAGTAAAGACACCAGCGGGTACATTTTCTCGCCCACCTAGATTCTCCATTTCAAAAATGCAGGCGACTTCATGAACACTTGCACCAAGCTCTTCAACGAGTGAAATGGATGCTGATGCTGTTCCACCTGTTGCAAGTAGATCATCAACAATTAAAACTTTGTCTTGAGCATCGATGCTTTCCTCTTCAAGCTCAAATGCAGCTTTTCCATACTCTAATCCGTAGTGAACACATCTTGTTTTTCTAGGTAGCTTACCTTTTTTTCTCATCATCACAAAAGGCTTATTCATTTCATAAGCGAGAGCTACACCAAAGATAAAACCTCGAGCTTCTAACCCAACAATCTTAGTGATCTCTTGATCTTGATATCTATCTGCTAAAGTTTTGATAAGCTTGTGAAAGGCATCAGGATTTTGAAGAAGCTCTGGATAGCAAAGGAAATTAATCTTCTCTATAGGAAAATTGGGAACGCGCTCAACATAACCTTCTATCCAATGACATTCTCCCATATCAGGGTATGCTTTGCCACTAATTACAAAGAGGGCTATTAAAAGAGTTAAAAAGACTTTCATAATTTTCTTCTAATGACTATTTTTAGGTATTAAACTTATAGAAGATCTCAAAACAGAAGTTATAATGCAAAAGATTCCTATTGCCATACTTGGAGCCACTGGCCTAGTGGGTCAAAAACTCATTGAGCTTTTGATAAGCCATCCATATTTTGAAATAAAAATATTAGCTGCATCAAAAAAATCCCTTGGAAAAACTCTCATAGAGGCCCTATCTAGTCCCCTTTCTTTTGATCTGCCAGATGAAATAGCCCAGATGAAAATCTCAGACTGCTATTTTAAAGAAAAAGTCCCCATAGTTTTCTCTGCACTAGACAGCAAAGTTGCAGCTGAGATTGAAATGCATTTCATCCATCAGGGATCTATTGTCATCTCAAATGCCAAAAATTTCCGCATGCAAGAAAATGTTCCTCTACTTATTCCTGAAGTCAATCCTGAGCACCTCTCACTTATTGAGAGACAAAAAACTTTAGGAAAAATCATCACAAACCCCAACTGCGTTGTAGCAGGGCTTGCTCTTGCCCTTAAACCTCTCAGCGATCACTTTGGTTTAAGGAAAGTTCTTGTTACCACTATGCAGGGCCTCTCTGGTGCTGGCACTAGAGGCCCAAGTTCGTATGA
>JAAZZY010000073.1 GCA_014239035.1 Chlamydiia bacterium | reverse complement strand
AGTTCGTATGAGATGCACAGCAATATTATTCCTCATATCGCTGATGAAGAAGAGAAAGTAGAGTCTGAGCCTAAGAAGATTTTGGGCATAGATTGCCTCATAAGCGCCCAGTGCAACCGCGTACCTATACAAAATGGTCATTTTATGAGTGTATCTGTGGAGCTTGAAAAGCAGACCTCTCTTAGTGAAATTCTAAGGGCAATAGAGAGCTTTAATCAAGAGATCTCTCGCTTGCCTTCATCTCCAGAAAAAGCTCTACGATATTTTTCCGATCCTTATTTCCCACAGCCAAGAACATGCCAAAACTTAGATCATGGAATGAGCGCGTCTATAGGCAAGCTCAGAGCCTGCCCTATCTTAGGTTACAAATTCAATCTTCTTGTTAATAACATGGTAAGAGGAGCTGCAGGAGCTGCAATTTTAAATGCCGAGCTTTTAGTCGATCGCTACCCAGCATCTATTTCTGATGTTTGCAAGGAACCTTCCATCCATTGCAATATATAAACATTTTTTATTAAAATAAATACTGCTCATAGCGTAAGATGTAAAACTTTGAATATAACAGTGCTTTCCTTCAGCAAAATGAGATCTTTCTTTACACAGTGCTTTATCATTGGACTTGCGTCTTTAAACTTTTCCTCTCTATCTTCTTGGGGTCTTCTTCAGGGGCGAGTCGATTCTGCTCACGGAGCAGAGAAGAGTCAGTTTATTCAAAACCTTTATGGAACCTATAGTCCGTTTTACACAGGCCCTCTTTTAGCACCATCAGCTCATACTGTCCCCTATGGCTATTTCAACACCCAACCCTACTACTTTCTAACTAAGAATTATGGCACATATTCGCGAAGCTGGAGAAAACAAGGCACACGCTCTAACCTTCAACATCGATTTCTCACCGTTCTTCAATACGGCTTAACCAATTTTATGGACATAGATCTTACCGTTCAAGCTTTCTTAAATAGGAATCGAGATCAACATTTTTTTGGGTATGGTGATACAAATCTTGCCACAGGAATTCAACTTCTAGAAGGCGTTATAGAGACCGTTATTCCCTCCTGCGTAATGCAAGTTTCAATGAATTTCCCTTCGGGAAAATATAGACACATGAGAGCTAGCAAACAGGGAACGGACGCAACAGGCTCTGGTGCATATGGCGTCGGCGCTTCTTTAAACTTTCAAAAGAACTTTAATTCTATATTTAGACGCGACATTGACCCAACTAAATACCACCCTTTCTTATTTCGATGGAGCTTTGCATACACCATCAACAGCCGAACTACTGTCAAAGGAATCAATGCCTATGGAGGTGCTCCTGGTACAGAGGGAACTGTTAAGGTAGGCAATAATTTCACATCTATTTTTGCCTGGGAATTTAGTCTTACAAAACGATGGGTGTTTGCCACTGATTGGCAATACACAGCAACCGCTCCCTCCAAGTTTTCTGGAAATAATGGAGGGGCTGTAGTAGGCACCCCTGGCAACCAAAACTGGAGCGTTGCTCCAGCAATTGAGTTTAATGCAAACGATAAGTTCGGAGCCCTAGGAGGAGCTTGGTTTAGCCTAGCAGGGCGCAATAGCAGTGCTTTTGTTGCTTGGCTAGTATCTTTTACATGGCTTTTTTAGCTTTGTGAAAAACTTTCCATTTGAGATACCCTATTTAGCCTATGAGTTTTTTAAGTCTTAAACAATCACTTTCTAAAAGATCTCACAGTAGATATTTGCTACTGCTTTTTGGGCTACTCTCATTAAAAGCTATTTGGGCTTTCTTTGAGATTTCTTCAGGATATATCAACTTAGATCCAGATGAAGCTCAATACTGGACCTGGAGTCAAAATTTAGACTTTGGTTTTTATAGCAAACCCCCTGGCATTGCCTGGCAGATATGGCTTGGCTGTAAGTTATTTGGAAATACAGAGCTTGGGGTGCGCTCTTTTGCAGTGCTCATCTCAATGCTAACTTCCTTAGCTATCTATTTTGGAGCATATCGAGCACAACTTGGCTCTCGAATATCTTTTTGGTCTGCGGTTATTTTTGCTTTTTCTCCCATTGGTATGCTCGGTAGTTTTGCAGCAACTACAGATGGGGGCTTCATCCTTTTTTGGACTCTGGCCTTTTTTCCAATACTAGAAGCTCTAGAGAAAAAAGCAGCTCCCAATTACTTACTCGTTTCACTTTTTATCCTGTGCGGCGCTCTTTTTAAATGGCCTATTTACCTTCTATGGGCACCCATTGCCCTCAGCTGCTTATTCTACCGCTTTCTCTATCATAAGGGGCTATGGAGTGGCATGGCGCTTTCGCTTGCAGGACTACTCCCAAGTATTATTTGGAATAGCATTCACGATTGGCCTACTTTTCGACATGTGTTTGTACAAACAACAACAACGGTATCAAAAGGTAATTTCTTAGAATTTTTTGGAGCTCAGTTTGCTGTGCTCTCCCCAATTTTTTTCATTATGCTGCTTCTTGGACTTCTAGAGCTCCTGCGGCTAAGAAAACAGGTAAAGCGTCCATTAATTTTTTGTGCAATCACGACAGTATTAGTATTAGGTGCCTTTTTGGTTCTATCTTGCACAAAGAAAATACAAGCTAACTGGGCTCTTTATGCCTATCCAACTTCCACCTACATTGTTGCATGGTATGGCTTAGAAAAACTAAAAGAAGGAACCAAATGGCTCTATAGGGGCATCGCGCTCTCATTATTGATTGTCTTTGTCTTAGTCTCTATTCCCTTTGTCCAAAAGAAAAGTTTTCTGCCCGGAAAATGGACTCCATTTGCAATCAACCCTTTTAGAAGAAGCATGGGCTGGACAGAACTCAAAACTGCTTTTGATCAATTGGAATATAATCACGAAGATCATTTTCTATTTGCTGATTCCTACCAGATGACTTCACTTTTGAGTTTCTATGGACCTGTTTCAGAGAGGCAATATTTTTTCAACACCAACAACCGCAGGCAAAATCAGTTTTGCTTTTGGCCTACTATGGCTGAGGAAAGAGTGGGTAAAACGGGCTATTATGTATGGTCTAAAAAATCTAAAGATTTTTTAGGTGATGTTGATCATGAAATAGAAATTGTTACGGATAAGCTGGGCCCCTACTTTGAAAAAGTTGATCTTGTAAAGATTGTTCCGCTCTTCTCTGTAAAGAGTAAAATTGTAAAGGGAGCTTTGATCTTTAAGTGCTCGGATTACAATGGAAAAACACCCCCAGAGACTTTTACCTATTAGCTCTTTTTCTTAGTTACCCTCAGTTACAGCTACTGCACCCTTTGATCTGAGCCAAGTTGAGATAATTGAATGTTGATCTGGAACATTCCAATTCCAGATTTTTTCTAAAAATGTAAAAGTGCCATAGTAGCGTCTTCGGTCTTCTAAAACATAGTCTAAGGCTGTCATTTCTTCTTTTGTCTGAGCATTGATATCAGCACCTTGTGAAATTAACGCATCTATCCATTCAGTCTGACCTAAGATAGTAGCTATATGAAGAGGTGTCATATCATCTTCTGTCTCTCTAGCGTCAATTGTTGCCCCATGCTCAAAAAGACCCTCTAATACCATTCTAGTTTCCTCCATTGGTGGAAGCCTCATCAATTTGTGCAGGACAGTCTCCCCTTCTTCACCAGGCACATTAGGATCAAAACCAAAATTCAATAATAGATGAACAAAACATGGCTCTCCCATGTCTACCGCTAAGTGCAGAAGAGTTTGGTCGCAGTCTTGGGCCTTTACACCTATTCTATCGATTAGATCAAGTGCTTGAAGAAAACCTTTATAATCTTCAGATTGCATCAACTCTCGCAAAACAAGGTCAATAGAGACTTCTTCATCGCCTATTTTGTTAAACAAATAGGAACCAAAAGGCAAAATTTCCTCTTCACTTATTTGTTTTTCATCGCTAAGAATTGCATTCATTGCAGCAATTAGAGTTCGGCACATCTCTGAATCAGTATCAATGCTGCCTCTTTGAAGAAAAGTTAAAGGATCTATTTTAGAACCTTTTTTAAGTAAAGCCTCTGCAACAGCCCCTTTTCCATTCTCAACGGCTACCCCAAGAAGCGTGCGTTTACCTCTTGCAACAACATTGATATTAGCTAAAACTTCTGGATCTTCTAAAAAATCAGCTACTTCTTCGCTTATCGAATCATATAGCTTATCACCGTTATCAGCTAATATTGCAGAACATAGCCTGCTAATTTTGGGAATGGCATGCGGATTTTGACGACACATTGGGCAAGAAGGAACCTGTTTTAGCCAGTCATTTAGGCAAATCTCGTGGTATGTATGACCACATAGAGTCTTCTTGGGCATCTGGATTTCTCCTGAAGAATAATCTATTATATCTACGTCCCAACAAATTGCACACTTCTCTACTGTCGCCATAACTAACCTCCTGACTACTAATATTATAGCGTATAACACAGCGGTTTGTCAAGCAATTAATTTAACTATAAAACGCTTATTATGAGCATGTTGCACATTAAACTTGAAGCAATTGGCGCTAAATTCAAAAAAGCCTTAAAAAGCAGCAAAAATGCTACCTTTTAAGGCTGAAAACAACAAGGACTACTAGGGTCTAAATTAGACTCTATTTGAAAGCTCTAGAGAGCAATCTATGGCTTTTTTGCCATCTAGTAGCTCCTCTAAAAAAGCATCGATTTTGGGATCTTTTACCATAAAGGCATCAAAACGCTCTTTAGCATCATCTGAGAGCTCACCAACTTCAAGGCCCATCTTTAAAAGAGCCTTTATTCTAAGCTCAATGCTTAGCTGATATTGCTCATTATCATCAGATTCAGCAAAATCAAGCAGCATTTGGATCATATCTTGATCATTCAATTTGCTATGGATATCAGCCCCTTTTTTAAAGAGTTCAACCCCTGCTAAGAAATTTACATTTTGAAAGGCGGTTTCGTGGTGTCTATTGCAATAGATATCTGTGGTACCACCTAGGAGCCTCACCCAGACTGGTGTCTGCTCATACATATCTTGAGCATTCAGATCTAACTTTAACTCATCGACTAAATAGCCAATATGATTTGGGTGAGACATAAATAATAGGCTTAGCCCTTCTTGCGGATCAAACCCTTGATCCATGATAAACTTTAAGGTTTCAAGATTTGTACAATACTTTGACATTGCCCCAAGAAAATTATTTCCCCAATAGTCTCCTTCAAAATCCTTAAGATCGATCCCTTTTGAAACAAGGTAACTTAAAAGCTCGGGAGTGCAATTATGACCTATAGAATCAAATAATAGCTTTTGCTGATGTTTAATAAAGAAGTCCTCTGGCAGGTACTTTTCAAACCTATCGAAAAGTGCAGGAGCTTCATTTTCAGTCCACATGACCGCTCTTACTACCTGATTTTCAATAAAAGTGGGATTTTCTCTAACAAGGGTTTTAAAAGACTCTAAAGTTTCAAGGTAGCTAAATAACTTAGGGAAACTACATTCTACGACTACCAGCTCGATGACAGACTCAAGATCAAGCTTTTCAGGCTCAAATATCCCTAGGTCAATTAAATGCTGCACGGCCTGATTTTGATCTGCTTGCAACATACGTGCAATAATTAAAGGCCATATTTCCATAAAAGCCTCAACTGTTTCACCTCTTTGCTCTTCATTTAAATGGGGTAGATTTAAGAGACCTTCTACACCTTCAGTGTGAGCACCTTTCTCAATAAAGCTTTGCACTAAGCTCTCTTCTTTATAGCAAACTGCCAAAAGCGTAGCTGGGATATTGAGTTTCAAATCCTGAATAAAAGGCTCGCTTGTTGAGAGATACGTATCATCTCCATATATTGGAAGGTTGTGTATGAGAGATGCTGTGTAGCAAAGGAGAAAATCCATACCCAAAGCTTGCTCTGATCCGTCTTCAGAGTTAGTGAGATGATTCAATGCCTTAGTAAAAAATCTAACATCACATTCAATAAGAGTATTGGGATTGGCTCCACTTTGTAGGCATGCTGCTACTTTTTCAAAGTTGAGCGCATGCAGTGCGTATGCAAACTCATCTTGCACAGAATTACCTGTAACATTTGTTGGAGTTACTGAAAATTGTTCTGAAATATTTAAACTAGAAGATACCATTATCTTACCTCATACTTTTCAATTTATTAAGTTTCGGTAAAGATGCTATGACAATTTTTGGTATTAAATCAACCTCAGTCGTATTTGTAATAGTAGTAATTTATTGAAAAACTGTTCACTATTTTATTAAATTGCGAATATAATTGGGCAGAGCAAAAGCAGCCTTATGGATCTCAGCGTTATAATATTTGAGATTTCCTTCCATGAGATCAATCTTCTCTTCTAGACCCTCTTTATCTGAAACGTTTAAGAGTTCTGTATCAGAAGCTATTCCAAAGGCCATGAAACCTCCAACATACGTGGGGACTGGGGCAACATAAAAAGAAGAGTATTTAAAGTGCTCGCAGCGTCTCTGATGACTTTGATAGAGCTCATTTTCTTGTAAGAAAGGAACTCCATTTTGGCAAACTAGAATCCCACCCTCTTTCAAAGTGGACTTACAATCTTTATAAAACTCAGAAGTAAAGAGTACTTCTCCTGGACCTATTGGGTCCGTAGAATCAACAATAATTACATCAAACCTATTTTTATTCATTTTTACAAACTCACAACCATCTGTAATAACAACACTAACTCTTGGGTCTTCAAAAGCTCCATCTGAAAGTAACAGTATGAACCTCTGGGTGCTTTAAAACTTCTCGCATCATTCCCCCATCACCACCGCCTATTACCAGAATGTTGGTTGGGTTTTGATGACTAAATAATGGGACGTGTGTAAGCATTTAATGGTAAACAAATTCATCTTTTTCGCATGCTTGAATGATTCCATCGATTGCTAGAATGCGACCAAATAGTTTGTTTCTAAATACTGAAATATCTTGATGCTCAGACTTCTCTTCAAAGAGAAGTTCATCCATTTCAAATCTTTGTGCCCAAGAATCGTGAAGGGTTTCGTCAAAAGCTGGGATTGCATTTGAAAATAAAGAGGCTGCAAAAGTAAGTAGTATGACAAAGATATTTTTTTTCATTCAAATGACTGCGGATTTAAATTAATAAAGTGCTAGAGGCTACCATTTCTTATAAAAAAATTAATAGAATTATCATTATTTTTCTAGATTACGATTTATAAAAGTCTAGAAGTGAGGAGCAAACCTCTTGAAGGTCTTGATTTAACCAGTAGTCTTCATCCCCCAAATACTCTGGCTGCACATAATCAATGGCAATGATTTTACCATTTGGATGATGCTCTTTATACCAACCTAAAAAACCTTTGTCATCACAGCTGAGGCCCACACATACAATAGCATCAATTTGATCAAAACTCACTGGGTCTACTTTTTTGCGCATGTCTTCTGAGCAGACTTTATAGGGCGCAATTCCTGTTTGTTCATGAAGAGAGTCTAGATTCTCTGTGAGGATCTTACTCTTTGCTAGTTCAGCTATTTCTTTGAGGGCAAAATGTGCATCTGTTGGCGAATTAAAGAAGCAGCTCTGATGAAATGATCGGATATCTTTTATGAGTCTATCTGGTCTTTCCAATATTTTTTTGTAAAAGGATGTAAAATCTTTTTCTACTATTCCTAAAAGAGGAAAAAGCTCATCCATACTGGGCACACCCGATGCTACAGATATGCCAGCACCGGTGTAGAAAAGAATGTTTTTACCTTTGAGGAGCTCTTTGAGTGCATCTGCCGTAATGGATTGAGGAGAAGTATCGCTTAGCACCCTTCTTGTAGTTAAAGTATACATTGGTGAAGATGCTGTTAGAAGCTCACTATTTGCTTGATCAATATATGTGCTATTGCCCCCTCTTACCCCCTCACGCTTTGAGTAGGCTAGAACTTCTTTAAGCACGCCCTTTATCCACTTTTCTTTTCTAATGAAAAGAGTTCTATAGGGCATCAGCTCTGCTGGAAGCTCCTCAACAAAGCTAAGCTCAAACCAGATTTCATCATTTGACGAGATAAAATGAAAAAACTCTGCCTCATCTTTACAAGTCGTATTCATATCAAGCATGCCACGCTCTTGAATATCTTGAATCTGCATAGCTGATAGAGTCTCTGATGGTGAGAGAAACTCTTTTTTAACTTCATTTTTAGCTCTTAAGGCAGAGAGATTTTGGCTCTTTTGCGTATTGCGATTAGCAAGAATATGGCCAGGAGGAAGTATTGGAGATATAAATAAGGCGCTAATTAATGCGATCTGAAACATAGACTCAATTCAATTATAGTGACAAATGTGTCAGAGATTTTATTTCTTAGAGGAATTTAAATGAACAAAAAAAAATTAGTCTTCTTAATAATTTGATCAAACAAAAAAAATATTTTTTAGATAAATTAAATATTATAAATAAAGAAAATAAAGAAGTTTGGGATACTTTTAAACAAATATCAAAA
>JAAZZY010000072.1 GCA_014239035.1 Chlamydiia bacterium | reverse complement strand
CTTTTTACCAAAGATAAACATATTGTCTTGCCCAACCTCTTCGAGCATCTCTACAGGGCATTTCAACTTAGAGCAGCCCGACCAGTTCCAATCTTTGATGGACTTGATTCGCACAAAAGATCCTTATTGCATTACCGTAGACTTTGGCGATTACCTTCAAGCTCAAGATAGAGTTGAAGAGCTATATCGTGATCAAAAAGCATGGACACAAAAATCAATTTTAAACTCCGTTCGCATGGGTAAATTTTCTTCTGATCGCTCCATTAAAGAATATGCTGAAAAGATATGGGACGTTAAACCTATAAAAGTCCCAGACATTGAATATGACAAGCCTTCTTCTTCAGACAATCCGAATGCTGATAGCATAGAAGGGGGTCACCATAACGATACAAATCAAAAGCCAAAAGATAAGTTATAGGCCCTTCAAAAAGTGTGAACCAATGCGTACAAGATTGGCTCCTTCTTCTATGGCAATAGGATAGTCTTGGCTCATGCCCATAGATAAGAGCCAATTTACTTTTCTAAGCTCTTTTTTTATCAAAGAAATCCCTTCAAAACTACGGTGCACTAGATCCTTATCATCTGATAGAGGAGCCATAGTCATAAGCCCGCAAAGTTCTATATTTTTTAGGGACTCAATTTGGGGATATACTTTTAAAAACTCTTCTTTTGTAAATCCACTCTTTGACTCTTCTTGAGAGACATTGACCTGAACTAAAATTTTCTGAGATTGTGTGCTTTTCTCTGAAAGTTTTTGAGCAAGCTCAAGTGAATCTACAGAGTGAATCAAATCAAATTTATCGACAACTTTGTTGACCTTATTTTTCTGAAGACGCCCAATGAAATGCCAGATGATATCTTTTGGGAGTCGATCTATTTTTCCGAGCGCATCTTGCACCCTATTCTCACCAAAGTCTCTTTGACCCATTTCATAGAGCTTTTGAATTTGGTCTACGCTAAAATACTTTGAAGCCACAACGAGTTTTACGTCACCCTTTTCTCTACCACATTTTTTTAAAAGAGGCTCTATATCATCATAAAAAGAAGTTATTGCATTCATTGCATCTCTATAAATTCAAGTATGGCATCTTGAGCTTTTTGAAGGTGATCTTGAGAGTGTGAGCACATCATAAAAGCAGTTTCATGTGGAGATGGAGGCCAATAGATTCCCCTATCAAATAAGAAGTTAAAGAAGCTCCAGAACATCTCTTTATTAGAAAGATTAGATTCTTTCATATTTTCAACACGATCTTGTCCAAAAAAGAGGGTAAACATCGAACCTACATCTTGAATGCACGCGGAGAAGTTTTCTTTTTGAGAGATTGCTTCTTTTATGGGCTTTAAAAAGTTTTGCGTTTTAGCTCTCAGTTTAGAGTAAAAATCTGGATGCTCAATTTTCTTCATCACATAATACCCTGCTGCAAGCGCTAAAGGATTACCTGAGAGCGTTCCTCCTTGATATACATCACCAAGCGGAGAGAGCCTTTGCATAATCTCTTTTTTTCCACCGTATGCCGCAACTGGAAATCCACCGCCTACAACTTTTCCCAGGCACGTTAAATCAGCCTCAATATCAAAGTATTCTTGAGCACCTCCTAGTCCCACTCTAAAGCCTGTGACCACTTCATCATAGATTAAAAGAGTTTCTTGCTCTTTGGTGAGCTCTCGAAGTCTTTTCATAAATTCTTTTTTAGCAGGAGTAACTCCCATATTGGCAGCAATGGGCTCAATAATAACAGCTGCTATCTTACCTTTGTATTGAGGATCAGAAAAAAGTTTTTCTAAAGCCTCTTGATCGTTGTAAGGAAGATTTAGAGTATAATTAATAGATGCTTTAGGAATCCCCTTGCTCGATGCTTCATACGTTGCAAAACCAGAGCCTGCCTCAGTGAGTAAAAAGTCTGCTCCTCCATGATAATTACCCACAAATTTTACAATGTAGTCCCTATCGGTATAACCTCTTGCAAGCCTTACTGCAAACATCGTAGCTTCTGTTCCAGATGAGCAAAAGCGCAGCATTTCAATAGAGGGCATAAAAGATGTTATTTTTTTTGCAAGTTTGTGCTCATAGTGGCTTGTAATTCCATAAGAGGTTCCTCTTTTAAGATCCTCAGCTAGTTCATTCATAAGCTCAGGCTCAGAGTGCCCTAAGACAAGAGCTCCCCACGATGCGCAAAAGTCGATATACCTATTGTCATCGATATCCTCTACAATGTCTCTATAGGCTCCCTTAATCACCAAAGGTGTTCTCTTAGCTCCATACAGCGCCCTTACTGGAGAGCTGACGCCCCCTGGCATCATTTCACAGAGCTCCTTATAAATACTCTTTGTCTTTAAACGCATAAACCCTCTCTAAAAATACTTCTAGAGAGGGTTTATAATCCTTTAATCTTTTAGTGGGAATTTATTTTTGAGATCTTACTTTGCTAGTACAGAATTTTCAGCGCGAGTAATGGGCCTAGCCCCTTTTTTTTTCGCCTCCTGCGCTGCTTCTTCTCGAATCCTTGCAACAAATGGAGCATAGGTTGGTTGTTGCGCAAGAGTTGCAATCACTTCTTCATTTCTTGTCTTAAATGCCTCCATAACAATCCCCGAATGCTTTATATCGCTCTCTTCTTGAGTAAGAACTCTTACTTTTCCTTTAAGTCTTGTTGCTAGATCATTAGGAGCTTGAGCTACACTACCTTTATTCACTGTACCACTAAAAAGGTTACGGGGTGAGAATGCACCCGAACTACGACCCTTAGGCATTACAAAATGCTTAGGAGATTCATTTCTTCGAAAATCAAAAGGGCTTCGAGGAGCTAATCTTTGTGCTTCTTTATGTGCTTGAAGTAAACGCTGTTTTTCAGCATCTACTATCCCTGGAGGAAATATCATTCCTGGAGGAATGGGATTAGCTGCATTTACTACAGACTCTGAGAACACTGGACTGACTCGCGCGCTTCGTGTTGTTTCTGCACTTGTTTTACGTTTCGGAGTTGCAACAGATCTACGAGTATCTGGAGCTTCATCGGGATCAGATTCTGGAGCAAGTAGCGGCTCAGTAGATCTGGCTCGTAATTCTTCTGCAGCTCTTCCTATTGCGTGTCCGCTAGCTTCATGATGAGTTGCTGCAACCGCGTGAACTTCTTTAGCTCCATTTCCAAGTAAGGCCGCCGTTCTACGTGCTGCTGCTTCTCTTTGCTGATCTTCAGTTAATGGTCTAGTTACTACTGGGTTTTGTGGACTAAAAGATGCTAGAGGTTCATCTTCTAAATCTTCTGCGCTTGAGAAACTCGGGGGTCCTACTCTATGATCAGGCCTTTCTACAAACTCTGTTGGAGTTTGAAATCTAGCCCTTCTAACACTAGAATCTTCTTCAGATGATGTTCCTTCATCACTTGATGATGCAGTAGCAACAGGATTAAGACCTAAGGCTAAAGATACGACATTATCTATGCTCTCATCAAGAAGTGTACCGGCAACTGGTGGTAGTCCTCTTCTTGTAACACCTGGAGAAAGTGAAGGAGGGCGGCGAGCAGCAGTCATGGAAGCTCTTTGTGATCTTGTAAGTCTACGTCTACGTTGAACTCCTTGTTGCGGGTCTGAATGAGGAAAGAAACTCATGCTACCATCTGATCGTGCTCCATCAGAGCGGGAACCTCTAGGTCTAGGTCTAGTTGCTCTCAGACCCTCATCAGCGGAGCGGGAACCTCTAGGAGTCACAAAAGGAGTTCCATCATCAGAATCAGAAGTAACTTCAGAATCAGTACTAACTACATCTGGAGCTCTACTTCGACTTACACTAATAGTAACTCTCTCAAATAAGCTATCCCCAGCAGTTTCATATTCGCCTTCTGTACCCATGTCATCTAGAGGATTTCTAAAAGCAAGTCCTAGTTTTTCAGCAATAAAATTAACCCATCTAGTTGCATCTGGTTTATCAGCAAGCTCAAACCTCGAAACTAAATCATCCCATTCTTGACTAAGAAGTGTTCCTACAGGAGCTTCACCCTTATTGATTTGTTGTTGGTAAATTAAACGTTTTGTAGCAAATATTATCGCAAGCTCTCTGTGCAGGCGTGGATAAACGTTTACTAATTCATCTTTCTTGGCTACTAGTTCTGTTCGTGATTTTTGAAGAACAGCGATATATTGGTTTATAGGTTCTTTCTCAGCAGCATTTAGAGAAGCATATTGAGTTGTCCTGCCATGATAATGCATTTCTAATCTTTGCAGCTGTGCTTGTGCGCGAGTAATTAAAGCGTCGATGTGAGCTACTCTAGCATCTATTGGAGTAATCATTGGAGCTAGATGAGTTTGGTAATGTTTGCATGCATCATCTAAAAGAGTATCGGCTTCCTTAAACGTTTTCAAAACTGAAGTTAACTTATCTGGTTCTGTTTTAAAAGTAGCTGTAGATACCCAGTCGTGTTTTGGATCTTTAGGAGCTACAGGAAGAGTTGATCCATCTTCACTTGCTGAAACACCATCCACATCTTTGATCATATCTTGCCAGCTAGATGCTCTTAAAAGGTCGCGAATAACTCTTGGGTTATCAATTTTTGTTTTTGCATCTGTAGCAGGAGCAGTTAGCTCGTATAATCCATCGGGGGTTATATCAAGATTTCGTGTGCTTATTCCGCTGATTCCACTTTCTTTATAAATTGTAGCAACTGCTGGGTCAGGTCTTGCTACAGCTGCATCCATTGCTGCTTCTGTTGCTGAAATATCGGGTTCATTTTCAAGTCCAAAATAAAGTTCTTTAGTTGAAGGTGTGGTTCGATCAGTAACTCTTCCTAAAAGAGTACTGATATCAGGCATGGCTTTGATATTGGCAATGATCTTAGGCATGATCTCAGCCATCGCTTCTTTAGTACGAGCACCCAATAGTTCAACTTGTTCTCGAGGATTAGTAGCTGTTTTTCTCGTAAGATTAAGCGATGTCACATCAAAGTAGTGAACCTTTCTCTCTGAAGTTCCGCCCATTGTAGTTACAACTGTCAACGCTAAGACGTTTTGATCAAAGTTGTACTTACCTTTTTCAACTACATGAGTTGCTGCAGGACGAGCTGTTGCTGAATGAGTTGCCATGTGTTTTATTGTCCTTATCGTTATCTGTCTTAGTTAATTATAACGCAAATTGAATAAAAAATCAAGTAAAAACAACTGTATTTCAAAAATTTTTTACACCTATATTTGCTTGATTAATCGGTTGCTATCGCATACTATGTAAAAAATATTATGAGTTTATTTTATATAAACTATTTAAATTAAACGGCTTATGAAAGTGAAATTCCTAAGGATTTTCAAGATATTTCTGTTTGGGGCAATTTACTCTTTTGTTTTGCCTATTAAGGGCATGCCCTTGATGGCCAAACCCCCTAGATATCAGGTAGAGTTTCGGGGAGTGGATAGCTTTGCTCAATTACGCTCTTTAAAGCGTTCCTCAACCCTGATTCGCCACCGCAAAAACTCTCCAAAATCGCTTGCTGCACTCAAATATAGGGCTGATCAGGATGTGCCTGATTTCATCGAAATTCTGCATGCCTATGGCTACTATGATGCCTGCATCTCCACTCGAGCCTTTAGGCAGCCTTCTGGCAAGCTCAAGATGGTGATTGCCGTCAATAAGGGAGAGCCCTACATCCTCCATCATTTCGATTATAAGGCATTTGATGAGCCTAGAGAGCAGATCTATGACATCAGCCAGATCTCACTTCAAAGGCTGGGGGTCAGGCTCAATAAAAAGGCTCTTTCTACTGAGATCGTCGATGCTCAAAAGCAGCTTGTGAGCATCTTGAATCAAAATGGGCACCCTTTTGCTAAAATCGAGGATCAGGCCATTGTTGTCGATCAGGCCCAAAAAACAGTAGCCGTTGATCTCAAGGTCGATGAGGGACCCGTTGCCTACTTTGGCAGCCTATGTATTGAAGGAGGAGCGGGGGTTCGGCGGCGTTTTGTTAAAAATCGAATCGACTGGAAAGAAGGAGAGCTCTTTAGCTCTAAAAAAATTGCTGAGACTGAAAAGAACCTCTATGATAGCGGCCTTTTTTCCATTGTCTCCATCTCTCATGAAGCACGGGTAGATAATAAAAACAATGTCCCCATGAAAATTGAGCTTTTAGACTCTAAATACAACAACCTGACAATGGGTGGCAGTTACACCACCACTTGGGAAGGACTTGGAGGTGCTGCAACTTGGCAAAACCGCAACATTTTTAAATCAGGACTCAATTTAAAAATGAACTATGCGATCAACCAGAAAAAGCAATCAGCTGGCTTAGAGTTTTTGTTCCCTGATTTTTTCAGCGCAAAAAATAAACTCGTTGCGCAATCTGATGTTCTCATTAGCAACAATATGCCCAACTATCGAGAAAAAGGAGTGAATACAAACGTTTATGTAGAGCGTATCTTTAGTCGCTACTTTAAGGTGTCACTCGGCGGACGTTTTGATCAGTTTAGGACAACAGAGTCTCTTCGAAATGGTTACTTTTCTCTTTTTGGAATACCTTTTTTCACAAACCTTCAATCTTCAGATAAGGTGCTCATCAACCCCACACAAGGCGGCTGGTTCTCATTAAACTTTACACCTTTTTTTAGTATGAGTCGCGATGTAGATACTTTTGCGGAAGCAAAAATAGAAGGATCTGTTTATCAATATTTAATTCCAAGTAGACGCATTATTTTAGCGATGAACATGGTCTTTGGATCACTTTTTGGCAGTACAACGTTTAACATTCCACCTCCGTATCGCTTTTATGCTGGTTCTCCTCAACACCTAAGAGGTTACCCTTACCAGAAGATAAGTCCACTCAATGCAAATGGTCAAGAGATTGGAGGACGTTCACTTTTTTTGTGGAGCATTGAACCAAGAGTTATGGTATTTAAATCTTTTGCTGTAGTTGGTTTTTTTGACGTGGGTAATGTTTATTTAGGATCTTGGCCGCGTTGGAACAACGCTTTTGTTAAATCCCTTGGAGTCGGCGTAAGGTACTTCTCTTTTGTGGGACCTTTAAGATTAGATGTTGGTTTTCCATTAGATCGAAGACCAAACATTAGAAGAGACTACCAAATTTATTTTAGTATAGGACAAGCTTTTTAACTCACTATGAAATCCTCTTTCTGGAAAAAATTTATTCGCATAAAAATAGTTGTCATCGCTGCTATTTTTGTGTTTGGTCTTCTAGCTTTACAGGCTCCATATTTCAAGAGCCAAATTGTTAAAAAAATCACAAAGGAGCTCTCTAATCTAACTCAATCAGAGGTGAGCATTTCAAGCTATGAAGGTTTTGTTCCTTTGAGCTTTGATCTATATTACATCAACTTTAAAAAAGACGACAAAGTTTGGCTCTCTATTGATCGCCTTAGTTTAAATCGATCACTGCTATATTTTTTATTCTGGAAGAAAAAGGGAATGGATTTAAGCTTAGACAAAGCTAACCTCTATTCGATTCCTTCTTTTAATCCAGAGAAAAAGCTTGAGAATTTCACCTGGCCGAAGATCCCCTATTATTCACTCAACATTGATCTATATGGCAAACACATCAATGTCTCAGATGAAGTTTTCAATCAAAAGCTTCCAGATGATATGCGTTTTAAAATCAATTTGGACGTGCACCGCTTTGGAAAAGTCTTTAGCCTTAAAAGCTCATTTACATCTGATGAGATAAGCGCAACTTCATTAAAGTTTAATGCAAGAGGCTACCAAAGACAAAACATGGTTCATTTAGACCTTGCACTTAGTGATCCTAACCGTTCATTAAATGCTTATCTAAAAGACCCCTTCCTTCCCTCTATAGATCTTAAAACTTCTTTATCAGGCGCACCCGACGCTTATATGGCGTTTATAAATCCTCAGAAAAAGACTGACAAAAATTTTAGAGGGGTGCTTTATTTAAATTTCCTTCCAACTGGAGATGACACTCCTCTTTGGGATGAACTCATCGGCGACGATAAAGTGACCACCACATCAGAGATCTATTTTGATCAATTAGGCCTAAATATTAAGCATGCCCATATTAGGGGTTCCAACATTGATTTTAACGGAGCTGGATTTTTATCGCGCACCTATGACTTTTACAACACTTACTTAGAAGGAAGATTAAGTAACCTTGACTTTACTAAACTATGGTTAGACTCCCCTATCGAAGGAAAGCTTGGATCTTTAGTCAAACTCTCAGGAAACTATAAAAACCCTCAGATGAACATTAGTTTGCTTTCACTGCAGCTTGCCTACAAGCATTTTATTGCATACGACTTTGAATCGACTCTCTTCATCGAAAAATTTAATGATCAATATGTTGGAAATTTTGACTTAAAGGCATCTCTAAATCAATCCCCACTTGAGAGCTCTGGAAAATACACCTATTGCAGTGCCGATCATTACGATCTAGAAAATTTAGATATCCGCTATGGAACAAATACACTGAATGCCCATTCTTTAAAAAGACTTGGGGAAGTTTATCAAGGACGTTTTGACTTTGACTTTAAGCGCATAGCACTCATTTCTCCTTTGATCAAAAAAGAAATTCATGGGGACAGCTTAGGAAAGGCTATTTTGGATTTAGATGTCACAC
>JAAZZY010000071.1 GCA_014239035.1 Chlamydiia bacterium | reverse complement strand
AAAAAAGAAAAGACTGCTGCAAAAAAACGATCGCGGTGGTTTTTTCTGGTGGACAGGCACCAGGAGGACATAACGTAATATGGGGTCTTTTTGATGCACTCAAAAAGATTCATCCCTCTTCCCATCTTATAGGCTTCTTAGGTGGTCCAAGTGGCTTTCTAAATGAAAAATATGTAGCGATAACAAAAGAGCTCCTAGATAAACATCGCAATTTAGGCGGCTTTAATATGATTGGATCGGGGCGCACTAAGATTGCAACAGATGAGCAACTTCAAAAAGCTTTAAAAGTAGCCAATCACTATGAGCTCGATGGTCTTGTCATTATTGGTGGAGACGACTCTAATACAAACGCTGCAGTGCTTGCGGAATATTTTAAAAAACACGATTGCAAAACAGCCGTTGTAGGAGTTCCCAAAACCATCGACGGTGATCTGCAAAATGAATATATCGAGATTTCATTTGGATATGACACGGCATGCAAACTCTATTCTGAACTTATTGGCAATATTTTAACAGATGTGCTCTCAGCAAAAAAATATTACCATTTTATTAAGTTAATGGGACGATCAGCCTCGCATATAGCACTTGAATGTGCTCTACAAACCCGTCCAAACCTCGTCTTTATCGGAGAAGAGATTCTCAAAAATAAAACATGTTTGTCCGACATTGTTCAAGAAATTTCCCAGATGATTATAGAGCGCTCTAAAAAGGGTAAAAACTATGGAGTTATTTTAATCCCTGAAGGACTAATTGACTTTATTCCTTCTTTTAAAAAACTTATTTCTGAGCTTAATGATTTGCTCGCTGATAACAATACCTTAGATTCTAGTAATGTCTCTGAGCACCTATCAAAGAGCTCTCGGGATTTCTTTGACCTTCTACCCAAAAATATCCAGGATCAGCTTCTCTTAGATCGTGATCCTCATGGCAACATTCAACTAGCTAAAATAGAAACTCATAAACTTTTAATTGAGATGTGCACAAGAGCGCTTAAAGAAGCAGAAGAAGACAGTCGCTATACAAGCAACTTTAGCCCTCATGCTCATTACTTTGGCTATGAAGGTCGTTGCGCTAATCCTTCATGCTTTGATGCAGAATATACCTACGCACTAGGCTGCGCTGCAGCACTTTTGATCCAATCTAATCACTCGGGATATATGGCGTGCATCAAAAATCTCAAACGTCCTGCTAAAAATTGGGACCTTTTTGGTCTCCCCATTACCAGTCTAATGAATATTGAGCATCGCCACGGCCAAGATAAACCTGTTATCAAAAAAGCACTTGTAGATTTAGAGGGCGCTCATTTTCAAAAGCTACTGTCAGAAAAGAAAAAATGGCTTTTGGAAGATCATTATAATGCACCTGGGCCGATCCAGTTTTTTGGTGACCCCAAGATCTGCCACTTACGTAATTACATCCTCGAGCTTTTATGAACATATCATCTATTCTTATTACAGGAGCAAGCTCAGGCATTGGAAGAAGGCTGGCCTGCGATTTATCTCAAAAGGGGATTAATCTTTGTCTTTTAGGTAGAAACACAGAAAAGCTCAAATCTATCCAAAAAAAATGTGAAGAGATGGGAGCCACAGCTCAAGCCTATTCGGTTGACATCACTGATGCAAATAAAGTCTCAAAGATAATTTTAGAGTTTGATAAAGAGCATCCTCTAGATTTGGTTATCGCAAATGCTGGGATCGGAACCGGGCAAAGTGCTTCACAAAATGATGGTGTCGCAAACTCCACTGCAATTATCCAAACAAATATCTTGGGCATCCACAACACCTTAGACCCCCTCATCCCTTTAATGAAGGAGAGACAAAAAGGACAAATAGCGATTATGAGCTCCCTTGCAGGATATAGAGGGTTTTCTAAATACTATGTCTATAGTGCTACAAAAGCTTACGCGAGAGTCTATGGCCAAGGCCTGCGCCTAGATTTAAAAAAATCCAATATTAAAGTCTCAACTATAACACCGGGTTTTGTAAAAACAGATCTCACAGACCATAACACTTTTAAAATGCCCCAGCTGATGACTGTAGAACAAGCATCATCTATTATTATAAGAGGACTTAAAAGAAATAAGTCCATCATTGCCTTCCCTAGATTCTTCAACCTAATGACACGATTTATTGCGACGCTCCCCACAGTTATAGCCGATAAAATCGCGGAAAAGATTAGCCCATAACCTTTATTCATTTACAAATTAATCTCCTATTGCGTATTTAAATGTGCATCAAAATTCATCGGAGCTGGAATGCTAACAAAACTTTTATCGAAAATTGAAAAGATTCTTCAAAAAGAAAATTTAGAATGCTTTGTTTTAATGCTGTGTAATAAGTCTGAAACAACAGATGAATTATTTGTTGAGATGACCTACGATGGAGATGAGGTTTTAGGGTGTTATATGCTTGAAAATGCTCGAGCGATAATGGACCAAAAAATTAAACAAACAGAAAACGATCCCCCAAACAACGAATCCCTTACTTGAAACAATGAATCCATCTCTTGAATATTTTTCCAACAAGTTTGATTCTGAAAAAGACGCTCTTTTAAGTGACTTTTTTGAATACCTGCGCTTTAAAACTATTTCGGCTCAAAGTCAATATAAGCCTGAAATAAGAGCCTGCATAGACTGGCTAAAAAAACGTCTTGAAAACATGAGTTTAGAAACTCAAATTTGGGAGACTATTGGCCACCCTTGCATTTTTGCTCAGAACCTAGATGCCGGCTTAGATAAACCAACCGTTTTGATCTACCTCCATTATGATGTTCAACCCGTAGATCCCGTTGACCTTTGGGATACCCCTCCATTTGAACCAACACTCGTTGACGGCAATATCTATGCGCGCGGGGCGTGTGATAACAAAGGGCAAGCTTTTTACACTCTAGCCGCCCTCAAAGCAGTTTTTGAGAAAGAGGGATCATACCCCATCAACCTCAAAATCCTTATAGAGGGAGAAGAGGAAGTTGGAAGTGGCAATCTCCAAGACGTTGTAGTTGAAAAAAAAGAAGAAGTAAAAGCTGACTATGTGCTTATTGTAGATTCTGATATTCCCAATGAAGACACCCCTGCTATTACAGTTGGAATTCGAGGTATCTGCACATCTGAAATTACTCTAGAAGGCCCTAACACCGATCTCCATTCAGGCCTTTATGGTGGAGTTGTCTACAACCCTCTCCAGGCTTTGTGTGAGGTCCTCTCAAAATTTCACAATGCTGATGGTTCTGTAACAATACCTGGTTTCTACGATGCAATTAAAGACTTATCCCCTGAAGATAAAAAAGACCTTTACTTAGACTTTGATGAAGACGTACTTAAAAAAGAAGTTGGTGTCGAGGCACTAGGTGGAGAGAAAGACTTTTCACCACTAGAGCGAATGGGACTTCGTCCAACATTTGAAATTAATGGTCTTTGGGGAGGATATATTGATGAGGGCTTTAAAACGGTTATTCCTTCTCTTGCCCATGCCAAGGTCTCTATGCGCCTTGTTCCTGATCAAGACCCACTAGAAGTTTATAAGCTTTTTGAAAAGCACATCAAATCTCTTATTCCCAACGGATTTAAATTAACCCTTGATAACACTCACAGCCCTGCCCCACCTTTTAGAGCAAGTTTCGATTCCAAAATTGCTGAAGCTGCATCTTGGGCATACACAGAAGTTTTTTCTAAACCCTGCATGAAGTATGCTGGCGGAGGAAGCCTTCCTGTCACTCTATCTTTAAAAGAAGCAAGCGGTGGAGAAGTTATAGCGATGGGCGTGGCAATTAGCTCAGATAAGATTCATGCTCCTAATGAACACTTGGCCCTCTCACGAATAAAGCAGGGTTACTTAATTATCTCTCAACTTATTGAAAAGCTACCTACTCTTTAAACCTTTTGCACATTCATATAAAACAATGAATTGACAATACATTAAAAGTCGTGTTATGGATTTATTTCGAATTAAAAGTGAGTTTTTTGATGCGAACAAAAAAGATCCTCATGCTTCTCCTCTTCTTATTAGCACCTCAAATTTGCCATCTTTATGCCCAAGGGCACTCGCTGATTTTACAGAGTAAATTTGAGACTGACACCCTGTTTATACAACAAGCAGCAACTGCAACTCTTAGGCAAGACCCCGCTATCCCCAACCAATATAAACTCACACTTCGTGGAATCTACCCACGAATTATCTATATTACAAATCAATCTAAGCATATCGCTGGAATCATTCAACTCTCTGATTTCCTAACAAATTGGAAAGAGAATGAAGTTTTATTTGGAGAAGATGGTCCTAGTGCAATTATGAGCTACTTAAGCTTTAAGCCCAATATACAGTCTGGAGTAGTTACTGATGTTTTAGAATTAAGTCATCCTACATATGAACGCTCATCGAATTCAATAGTCTTTGTTGCCAAACCCTCACATAATAAAGCCGTGAGAACTGGACGATTTAAAAATATCGTCTTAGTTTTTGACGGATTGAGTGCATCAAGCAAAGCCTTAAAAACTCAATACAAGGTCTTAGAAGGCCCTAACTTAACACTTAGCCCATAGGTCTATTATGATATCTTTAAGAAAATATTTAGCCATTTTAACTTACTCTCTTTGCTTTTGTGCAACAGCTTTTGCAGATGATATGGTTGAACTTACAGATGCAGCTCCAGCAAATTCCGAATTAATTTACATACAACAAGCCAAAGTTGCAGAGCTTTCTCATAACCCTGATCGTTTGGGGTACTATCAGTTAAAGGTTAGTGGAAGCGATAAAACCTTAGTTTTTTTCAGCGATAAACCTGACCGCTCTGCTGGAACTTTAACTTTGAGTCAATTTGTAAAAACTTGGCAAAATAACAGTACTCATTTAGGGGATTCTCCAAATGCGGTCATTAGCTATCTTGAGTTTCGGGCATCTACAGAATCTGGAGTCGGCGCTGATATTTTACAGTTATCTAGCCCACAATACGATCCAGGAACAAATAGCGTTACCTTTACAGCCAAGCCACTACATGAATATGAAATAACAACTGGCACATTTGAGAATTTGGTTATAATCTATGATGGTGTAAATGATCTTGAATCTTATGAAGAGTAAGGAAGTGTAGCGGTAGTCGGATTCGAACCAACGACACCCGGATTATGATTCCGGTGCTCTAACCAACTGAGCTATACCGCCCCAGAAAATTGCGGGAGAAGGATTCGAACCTCCGACCTTTGGGTTATGAGCCCAACGAGCTGACCGCTGCTCCATCCCGCGATATAAATTAGACAAGATTTTATTCTTTTGCTTTCTTTTTTTCAAGCAATTTCTGAATAAAATTAAAGGTTTGTTGAGTTCCTCCTGAGGATTTAATAAAAATATCTTTTCCTCGTCGTCCCATTTGCTTTAATTTAAAGTCATCATTTAAGAGTTCATAAACTGTAGTTTTAAGATCTGATACAGGTATCTGCCTTCCAGCCTTAGCTCTTAGAACTAGATTTACAAATTGATCCTGCGTATGCATATAGGGGCCGAATAAACAGGGAGTAGAATACCAAAGGGGTTCTAGTATGTTGTGCCCTCCTACTTTCGAAGTAAAGCTACCGGCAACTATTGCTAGGGTCGAGAGCTGATAAAGAGAGCGTAGCTTACCCATAGCATCTACTAAAATGATCTTTTTATTGTGGAAGCTTGTGTTACTTGAAAGGCGAGCATATGGAATATTATATTTTTTAATGATTCTTTCTACTTCATCAAAGCGCTCCGGATGCCGCGGCACAAGAAAAACTTTTAAATGGCTATAATGATGAAAAAGCGGGGCTATCTGATCTAGGATTAATTTTTCTTCTTCTTCATGGGTGGAGCCGATAACGATACTGAGATCTTGAATATCAAATTTCTTCCTTTCCTTAAGGAGCGTTTCTTCATCAAGCTCATCATAGGTGTCATCTAGCTTTAGGTTCGGAACAATTTTTAAGCGCTCTGGAGGAATGCGCAAGTCCACAAAACGGCCTCTAAAAACTTCGTCTTGAACTAAGAAGGAGTCAATTTGGGAATAATACCATTTTGCAAGAAGTGGGGCAAAGCTTAGCCTATTGAAGCTACGCTCAGATATTTTTCCATTCACCAAAATTATTTTGGCTCCGCTCTTTTTGCACCTCTTCAAAAAGTTGGGCCAAAGATCTGTTTCGACCAAAAGAACAACATCAACCTTCAATTTGCCAATCACTTTATTTACGATATATCTAAAATCAATTGGCAAATAAATGTGATGGTCCACCATAGGGAGGATCTTTTTTGTTTCTTCATGACCTGTTTGGGTCACAGATGAAACAATGATTGAACTAAGCGGATATTTTTCTTTGAGCTGTTTAACCAAAGCAGAAGCACCTTTTATCTCACCAACTGAGACAGCATGGACCCAAATAGTTGGCGATCCCTGTCTTAGCTTATCAGATACAAGGCCTAGTCTTTTTAAAAAGCAACCTCTGTACTTTTTTTGAACAAAGTAATCATACAAGAACTTAGGCAGATAAAATAACGTCAGGAACAAAAAAAAGAATCTATAGAGAAACCACATTTACTTAACTACAAAGTTGATTAATTTATTGGGGACAAATATCGTTTTAACAATAGTTTTGTCCAAATGTTTTGCAATATTTGGATTTTCCTGTGCTAAGGCTACAATATCATCCTTAGACTGGTTTTTAGGCAAATCAAATCTACCCCTTAGCTTTCCGTTGACTTGAACCACATACGTTGCCGATTCTTCAACAAGATAAGATTCATCATATTGAGGAAACGAAACATAAGCAAGCTCACTCGTTTCGCCTAATTTTTCCCAAAGCTCATAAGCTAGATATGGGGCAAAAGGATACAGACATTGAACAACCATCTTTAATACATTTTTAGAGTATTCGTTTTGCTTTGAAAATGTATTTGCAAAGATCATCATTTTAGAGATCGCTGTATTGAACTGTTGATCTTCAATATCTTTCAAGACCCCCTTTACAAGCCCATGCCCAAGTTTAAGAGATTCATTACTGTCAACGTCTGATAACTTGTCAGACATAACAAGATCATTAAACTTTGAAAGAAATCTAAAGCAACCATTTATGCTTTCTTGAACAAAGACCTTTTCTTTTTCTAAAGGCCCCATAAACATCGAATATAGCCTTAGTGTATCTGCACCGTACTCTTCAATAATATCTAGTGGGTTAATCCCGTTAAGCTTTGACTTTGACATCTTTTCTATTTGAGAGGTTAATTTCTCCCCGCTCTTTTTGTGAAAATACGCTTGGGCCTCTTCTTTGACAAGATCTGTTGAGACATACTGATTTTTAGAGGTTTTAAAAGATCGTGCTGTAACAAGCCCCTGATTTCTAAGAGATCGGAAGGGTTCATTTGTACTTACAAGGCCACAATCATAGAGCACCTTATACCAAAACCTTGAGTATAACAAATGAAGCACAGCATGCTCGGCACCACCTATATATAAATCTACCGGCATCCAATAATCTATCGCTTCTCTGTTTGCTATTTCGTTATCATTATTGGGATCAAGATACCTTAAGAAGTACCAACAAGAGCCCGCCCATTGGGGCATTGTATTAGACTCTCTAAATGCTTTTTTGTTGGTTTTAGGGTCTACAATTTGCATCCATTCTTTTGCTTTGGCAAGCGGACTGCTTCCATCTTTTGTCGGAGTGTAATCGACACTCTCAGGAGGTAAAAGTGGTAGTTCATCAAGGTCTAGTGTTCGAATAGTTCCATCATCAAAATGAAGTAAGGGGAAAGGTTCTCCCCAATAACGCTGTCTTGAAAAAAGCCAATCTCTTAATTTGAAGTTAACAGTCTTTTCCCCATGATTGTTTTCAGTAAGCCATTTAAGGATTTTGTCTTTAGCCTGCTCTATTGTAAGACCATTAAGGTTAATCTCATCTGATTCACTGTTACAAATATGACCTACATGACCTTGTGAGCAGAGCTCTGTTTTAGAGACCCTTTCTTTAAACTCACTAAGCTCAGTATCTTTTGGAGAAGCTATCGGATCAATAACTGCAATGAAGGGAATATTATATTTTTTAGAAAACTCAAAATCACGTGGATCATCACAAGGCACGCTCATAACAGCACCTGTTCCATAATTAATCAAGACATAGTCTGCGATCCAAATCGGAATTTGTTTTTGATTCACAGGGTTCGTACACGTAGCTCCTGTCCAAACTCCGGTTTTCTCTTTAGCAAGTTCTGTTCTTTGAAGATCATTTTTATTGATTGACTCTGCAACATATGCCTCAACGGAAGCTTTTTGCTCATGGCTTGTAATTTTTTTAACAAGTGGATGCTCGGGCGCTAAAACAATGCTGTTTACTCCAAACAAAGTGTCGTGGCGAGTAGTAAAAACAGAAATTGTTTCTTGAGTCTTATTTTCAACAAAATGTAGTTGTACTCCAACGCTTCTTCCAATCCAATCACGCTGCAGCTTTTTGATTCCTTCTGGCCAGTCTAAATCCTCTAGATCTTCTAGGAGTCTATCGGCATAGCTCGTAATTTTTAAAACCCACTGACGAAGAGGTCTTTTTTCAACAGGGTGCCCTCCAACAGCTGATTTCCCATTAATAACTTC
>JAAZZY010000070.1:6736-9068 GCA_014239035.1 Chlamydiia bacterium | reverse complement strand
CAAAAGGTAGCGATAAGGGCGTTAAAAGAGCCTCCCTATGGGAAAGGATTACTTTTAGGTCGACTAAGATTATTGTGGGACGAGACGATGCAGCCCAGACTATCTATGTAAACACGGCTAGTCTAGCTAAACACATAGCAAGAAAAATAACCGGGGATGAAGGGATCTGTGCAAAAACGCAGACTGCTGTGAAAGGTTTTTTTCAAGCCACAAAGCTAGCAAATAACTTCTCTACAAAGATTTCTTCGGCTAAAGATAGAGAAACTAGAAGAGGTGACATTTTAGAAGCGCTTGGTAGCGGAGTGAAAATTAGTGAAACTCTAGGTGATATAAACTCTGCAGAGAGCTGGAGGCTTCATCTGGTAAAAGTAGTTCGTGATTCTTCTCTGAAGACAGCTCCTTGGAAAGATCTCTTTGTTGCTGGAAAAAAAACCGAAGATAAAGGAGCTAGAAAAGCTCGCCCACACTCTTATCATGGTCAACCTTTAAAGGGTAGAGTTGCTGTTCAAACAGCTGATGGAGCTATTTCCAATAGGCCTGCAAATATTTTCATGGAACACAAAATAGTAAATGGTCGTCCTGTTTTTTCTGGAAGACGTGTGGCAGATTCTCCTAGCAATCCGGTACATTCTGCACCATCAGAAGCAAAGTAAGATAGCAACTGATGAATTTGAGTTAAGCCAGCGGATACCTTCTAATCACCCCTAAAACCACTCCATGAATAGATACTTCTTCATTTAAGACAAGCATCGGCTCTACTTGCATGCAAAATGAATCTAAACGCACATACGCACCATTTGGCTGAAACTTTTTGATGGTAAACTGCTCATTATAGAGTTTAGCTAAAATAGCCTCCCCACCAATAGCTTCTGTTCGGGGTTCCACAATAATCAAATCATCATGCAAAAGGCCCGCCTCTAAAAAGTTTCCACCAGTGATCCTCAAAAGGAAACAACCAGATGAGAATTTTTTACTTGAGCCATAGGGGACTTTTTGAATGGTAGAGACATGCTCTATTTCACCTTCATCTGTTAAGTCACCAATCAGTGGGAAACGGTAATTCCTGATGCTGGGTTTCTTCTTTAAGGCTGTGTTTAAAGAAATAAGCCTTGAAGGGGACTTGTTTATGTGTATAAAACCCTTTTTTTTGAGAACCTGAAGGTACTTATAGACTGAGCTTTTTGATGCAAAACCAAAGTATGCTTGGATGTCTGTTGAAGACGGCGCACTCTCGTGTTTATCAAAGTAATTTTTTAGGTAATTTAAGAGTAGTTTTTCTTTGCCGGTAAGATCTTGTTGCATAAGGCACCTCATCTGAAATTGAATAGGCATTAGTCCTTGATGTAACTGAGAGTCCTATTTTTGGCAAGATAATCAAAAACAAGCTTTTCTATAGCAAGGGCTGCATACCAAGTAACAACTAGAGACATAAGTACATCACTTAAAAAGTGTGCTCCTTGGGCAATGCGGCTAAAGCCTAAAAGAAAGCTCATGATAATAGTTGAGCCTATCCCGATCTGTTTTAATAGCCTAGATTTAAGTCTAACCCCAAGGATAATGAGGTTGATAAAATAAAATCCCATAGTGGCGTGCCCAGACGGAAAAGATTTACAGAAGTTTGGGAAAGTAAATTTAGGCATGTAAAAAGGATTAAATTGCTCTATTCCGCCAAATAAAGATGTTTGAATAGGCCGGGGTCTAAACCAAAACTCTTTGAAAATAAGGTGCGTTATTAGACCTGCTCCTAGTGCCATTGATAAAGATAAAAAGAGCAGTGGAAAGCGTTTGGAATAAAGGCCTTTATATACAAAAGACAAGATGAAGCACACAGCACTCAATATGGCTGTTGCAAGTGCTGGCACCACTGCCCAATGATAAATAAAGTAATGGTAATGCGCTTTTGAAAAAGAGCTACTTGCGGGAGAAAAAAATTGAGACGAGAGCCACTTATCAAGCCCTGCACTCCAAGGAGCAAATAGAGCTAAGAGAACAAGAGGTAGAAACCATTTAAGCTGTTGCTTCATTTTCATAGAGTGATAACTTCTTTTTTAAATAATGGGTTAATAAATAAACAACGGGTGTATCTAAAAAGGCAAATACTACTTTAAATAGGTATACTGAAATACCGATTGCCAGACAAGTTGAAAGGCTCATCTTAAGTCCCCAGTAAAGAACAATGCCATCCATGATAAAAGTGTCTATGAGCTGAGAAATACATGTAGAGACATTGTTTCTGAGCCAAAGATGCCTACCCTTTGTCTTTTTCTTTAAAAAGGCAAAGATTTTTATGTCTAAGATTTGTGAGATGAGGTAGGCAACCATCGATCCAATT
>JAAZZY010000070.1:0-6726 GCA_014239035.1 Chlamydiia bacterium | reverse complement strand
AATTAAAATGTAGGTGTTCACACTAAAAACTGAGATGAGTGCTGTTTGGTATTCTACCACAGATTGAAAGCCAAAGCTATTTCCAGAGATAAACCAGTCGGGGTGCGCTGGTAGAACTATTGTCGACTTTATGAAAGTGAGCATTAAAAGGTTCATGCCAAGAGCCATCAAGACCATTAGATGCGCTTTTTTTGCTCCCCAAATTTCAGTTACCGTATCAGTGATTAAAAAGGTAACTGGGTAAGTAATGAGTCCGGATGTAAGCGCAAACGATGAAAAAAATGGAGCCTGAAAAAGCTTCATCGTCATGTTGCTTAGTAGAAGCAAAGTGACAAAAAGAACACAAAAAAAAGTGAAATATAAATTTGACTTCTCTTGGATTTTAATCTCGCTGTTCATCGCAGGTTCTTAAGTTAAAAGATAAAGATTTTACTAGATCTCAAAATAAAAATAGAGGAAAAAGCAGTTAGAAAAAGGTGAAAGGTTTGATTTTTTTGTAAAATAAAATTTTATCTTTACTTTAGTTGAAAAAACTTTTTTCTTTGCATTTTGCTCATCCTTAAATTATGATCCGCGTGCAAGAAAAAAGAGAGAATTGTCAATGAGAGTTGCCATAAATGGATTTGGTCGTATCGGACGATTAGTGTTTCGAGAGATGATCAAACAAAAAGAATTTGAGCTTGTTGCTATCAATGATCTGGTTGCTACAGAGAACCTTGCCTACCTTCTTCAATATGACTCTATACACGGCAAGTATGAAAAAGAAATTAAAGCAGAAGAAAATCACTTAGTTGTCGAAGGCAAAAAAATAAAAGTCTTATCAGAGAGAGAGCCAGCATCCCTTCCATGGAAAGAGCTTGACGTTGATATTGTAATAGAGGCAACAGGTCTTTTTACTCATGCTGACCATGCAAAGGTGCATTTAGAAAATGGTGCTAAAAAAGTTGTATTAACTGCTCCTGGAAAAGGAGAAATTCCTACCTTTGTTATGGGAGTGAACCACACCCAATATGACCCTCAAAAAGATCATATTATTTCTAATGCATCATGTACAACTAACTGTCTTGCACCCATTACAAAAGTACTCTTAGATAATTTTGGAATTGAAGAAGCGCTGATGACAACTGTGCATGCAGTAACAGCAACTCAAGCAACTGTTGATGGCCCCTCTAAAAAAGATTTTAGGGCAGGACGAGCAGCCTTCCAAAATATTATCCCATCGTCCACAGGAGCTGCCAAAGCAGTCGCTCAGTGTATTCCTGAGGTTAAAGGAAAACTCACAGGGATAGCTTTTCGCGTGCCCGTCACCAATGTCTCTTGCTTAGACTTGACTGTTAGAGTCTCAAAATCAACAAGTTATGAAGAAATATCAAAGGCGATGAAAGAGGCCTCTGACAACTCTATGAAGGGTTTTTTAGGCTACACCGAAAGCCTTGTGGTCTCTAGTGACTTTATTGGGTCATGCTACTCTTCCATTTTTGATCAGGGAGCAGGGATTGCTCTTAATAGTAATTTTTATAAATTAATTTCTTGGTATGACAACGAAATGGGCTATTCTTGTCGTATCGTTGACATTGTGCGCTATATGGCCTCATGCAAATAGACAAAGCCGTTGTTTATTAATATAAATCTCATTTATAATTTGTCTTTGAAACTTAAATTTTAACATACGGATTATAAATGGATTTTACTCGAGACCCCATTATTGAAACGATTATCTCACCCAAAGATGGCTATAAGCTTTCCCTTCGTAATGCCCGTTCAGTACATCAAGAAGAATATCTTGTTAGTGCCCTTGAAGTTGTCTCTTTTGGATCGGCCCTATTTTTTAGATCTTTAGAAAACCCCAAAGCTTTTCTACTTCCTATTTCTGATTATGAAGTTGTCGAAGTTAAAGAAGCTCGCATGGTTTTGAAAAATGTTTCTGTTGCGAAACCTATCAAAATAGGTGAAGGCAAATCAACAGATGATAAAGAATCTTCTAAAAATGATGCAGATAATAAAAAGGGATCTAAAAAAAGACCTCAACGTAAAAAGCGTTCTAGTGCTAAACCTACTAAAGAAGTTCTACCTCAATTAGAAGAGAATAAAGAAGTTTCTGAGAAAGGAGGTGAGGAAAAAGATGGAGCTGAGGCTTCATCTTCGGTCGCACTACCAGTCGTACCCGTTGTTCTCCCCCCGACACCTAAAATCATCGGAAGAAAACTCCCCGTACCTAAAGCTGAGGAAGTTCCTCAGGGAGATGTTCTTTCCGACGAGCTAGTCTCTGATTCTGAGCGTGTCGAAGAAGCAGTTGCAGAAGATGCTGTTCATCATACAAAAGAAGAGATTGAGCAGGTTAAAGAAGTTGTAGCTGAAGAGACTCCTTTAGAAGAAAGAAAAGAAGAGAAAGAAACCTCTTAAGAGGGGTTTTCCTTGACTCTATTACATATTTCGAGATAAATTCTCTGCCATCACATATCGCCCGGGTGGTGGAATGGTAGACACAAGGGACTTAAAATCCCTTGCTCTTCGGGGCGTGAAGGTTCGAGTCCTTTCCCGGGCATCTTTTTTAGATTCATAAAATGCAAAAGAAACTCTTAACATCTCAAAGACCTAGAGTTGGCATAGGCATACTTGTCATCCAAAATGGCCAGATCCTATTAGGAGAAAGAATCAACGCACATGGCTTTGGTACTTGGGCTCATCCAGGTGGGCATTTAGAATATGGGGAAACTCCTTTTGAATGCGCTCAAAGAGAACTCAAAGAAGAAGCTGATCTTACCGCAACAGAGATAACAGCAGGTCCTTGGACTAACGATCTTTTTGAAGAAGATAATAAGCATTACATTTCCCTCTTCATGTTTGTAAGACACTTTGAAGGGAAGCCAAAGGTTATGGAACCAGAAAAATGCTCAGGATGGAAATGGTTTGATCTTGATCAATTGCCAAATCCGCTCTTCAAACCGCTTAGTAATCTCTTAGAAGAATATACTATTTTTGAGGAGCATAAATATCATGATACGCACAGAAATAAATAGTAACCATGTGACTTTGATAAATTTAGCCGTAAAAAATGCGTTCGGTGAAGATTCATGGACCCATGAAGAGACGTTCTCTCGGGGTAATTCTCCTGCAGTGCTATACAACTTAAAGATCAATAATAAGAATTATGTGGCTAAACTAACTGACCCTAATTATCCAGGCTGGAGTTTAAGCACGATATATAATGCTCAAATAAATGGCTTTAATAATGCGGTGGCCCCAAAAGTGCATTATTCGGACCCAAATTCAGGCATTCTTATTATGGATTATATTGAAGCAGTATCATTGGGTGAAATAAACCACAGTCAACCTGAAACGGTAGAAAAATTAGCAAAACTATTAAAATGTCTTCACAGATGTGATGATTTTCAGAAGGGTCAATCAAGTTATGAACGGGTTGAATTTAGGCATAATCTGATCCCGTCAAATTTCAAATCCCATTATCTGATTAAGCATGCGATACAAGTAAAGGAAATGATCCAACGTACATTAATTGATGATGAGGATATCAAACCTTGTCATGGAGATATGAGTCCTTTTAATCTTTTGTTTGATGGAAATTCCTTCTGGTTGGTCGATTGGGATACTGCAACTCAAGATAATTTCTATTTTGATTTAGCCACATGTATGATTTTTTTCTATTCTGATAATGAGGAAGCCTCTGAAATATTCTTAAAGAATTATTTTGGAAGATTTCCAAACCAAATGGAAAGAGATAAATTAAATTTAATGACAATGTTTGTCTATGTGTATTACGGAATAACATTTGCATATACTAGCTCTTTGAGAAAGGTTAACTTGTTATCCCAAGAAGCTATTGAAGTGTTGCCAAGTTATTCAGAATTTATGAATTCTATTGGTTCGGGAAAGGTGAATTTGGGAGATGGCCAATCTCAACAACAGCTAGGATTTATCTATCTAAAAATGGTTGAAGAGGCATGCTCAAGTGAAATGTTTAAAAATTCTATCACAAGATTGAAGAGTAGAGCCTAAAAAAGACACTCGCGCGAAGTTGGAGCATTTAGATTTAGCGGTGGCCTCTCAGACTCCCGACTTGCTCAGATGCAGGAAAGTGACTTCTCAAACTTCTACTAGCTAGATATATAATCCCCAAAAAGAAAGCAAAAAGTATCATGAGATAGGGCCTGCATGCAGATAGTGACCCAAAAGCTATGACAAGCAATTGTATTATAAATGAAGAGCTTACTTTAATTAGAGGCAGGGCAACCATCTCAACTGCCACCTTCTTGGCAAAGCGAACCTCTTTAGGTAAATAGAGATAAAAAATTTGAATGAGTGGGAAAAATAGAAAACTTGTAGTCGAAACAAGTATTGATCGGCTAATGCTTTGCCCAATGAGGAGACCGGTGCTTCCTAGATTTGATAGTGCTAAAAATGCTAAGCCTCCTACAAATATAGAAATGACTCCATAATTAAGGGTCTTTTTCCATCCTTTGTTAATCAGCATCCAAGTTCCAAAGATAGCCCAAAACAGGGTAAGAATCATAACGAGTGTTCCTGTTATCGATGAAAACTTTCCTATAAAGTGCATATAGTTAGTTGGATTGGAAAACAGGGTTTTAAGAGATGACCTAAAAAGAATGTGGGTGAAGCTGCCTGCAGCAATTGCGCCTACTAAAAGATAAGCAGAGCTCAGTATCGGAAATCGTATGTTTATCAATTCAGCTGATTGCTCTTCTGACTCTTTTGAGAGTATTTCAAAGGATCTTTGAAATACAACGTATGCAGCTACTAAAAAAGCTAAAGCTATACCCACGGTAACAGAAAAATGACCAGTTTTGGCAAGCCTCATCAATGGGGTAAGTAGAGAAGAAGTCAATGTCGCTACAAATCCTAAAATACAAGCCAGGGGCATGTAGAGCTTATAGGCATCAAAGCGTGATGTAATTTGATTGATGAATCCCCAAATAAAGATAGAAAAAAGGTTAAATCTTGCAAGAACTGTGATCATTTCAAATAAGACAATGGCTTTATGTGAAACTAAGGACTTAAATGCAGCGGGGAGTATTTTTTCTAGTAGTGGATTGATCATTTGAAATGAAAAGTGGTTTTGCAAAAGGACAAAAGTAAATGAAATAGCAATGGCACACCCTATATAGATTAAACTTCGTTTAAATAATTTTTCAAAAGATACGGACCTAGAGAAGGCCAAGTAAACTATAGCTAAAATCATCACGGGAAAAATTGAAACGATTTTAAGAAAAGGCATTAAAGTAGGTGCAAGCTGCACTTTGATCAGAGTCTGAGTGGTTATATACAGTAGAGAGGAAGTCGCAAATAATAATGAAGATAAGATTGCTGTTCGAATAAATATTTGTATGTTTTTACTATTGTTCATAATTGATATCTAATTAGTTCAAAGAGCCTTAAATTATATCCGAACACCTTTATTTTAAAAAAGATTAATTTTAGACAGATAAATTCCTAAAAAGTATACTGAGAAACTATTTAAATTCATCAGAGGTGGAAAAATGGAAGCGCAAATTTTTTGGAATGAAATAGGTTCTCAAAAAAATTTTGACGATCCTATATATCTTGAGAAACTTATGCCGCTAATTTCTCCAGGTTCTAAAATTGTAGAATATGGGTGTGGCTATGGTCGTCTGATGCAAATATTAAAAGAGAAGGGCTATCAAGATATTTCAGGTTATGATTATGCCCCAAAAATGATTGAAAGAGGAAAAAAAAGTCATCCTGATTTAGACTTGAACCTCATTGAAGAGAGTGGGTCAGTTCCATTGGAAGATGGATGCTGTGATCTTACAATCATGTCTACAATCTTATGTTGTACTGTTGATAAACAAGAACAAACAAAAGTAGTCAATGAGATGAAACGTATTCTAAAAAGTGGGGGGATCTTTTACCTGTCTGACTTTTTAATATGTGATCATCCAAGGTACATAGAAAAATATAACATGGGTTATCAAGAATACCATGAATGGGGAGTCTACACAACAGATGAGGATATCACAGTCAGGCATCACTCAACAGATTGGATCATGGAGCTGCTTGCAGGACTCGATATCCAATGGTTTGAGCAGTCTGATTTTAGAACGATGAATAATAACGCGGCTAGAATCTTTCACTGCATCGCGTCTAAGCGTCTGTAAACTTCAATTTTGACTATTTAGATTTTATAACATGAGAAAACATGCACGTAGTAGATCAAAAGAAACGCTGTTTCGGCTCTCATAGCAAGCTATACGCAAAGTATCATGATGATGAGTGGGGAATTCCTATTTACGATGACACTCATCTTTTTGAGATGCTTATTTTAGAGGGTGCTCAAGCAGGGCTAAGCTGGGAAACTGTTTTAAAAAGGCGTGAGGAATACCGAAAAGCTTTTTATGATTTTGACGTTCAAAAAGTAGCAAGTATGAGCGATGATGAGCTTGATGATCTAATAAAAAATGGAAAGATCATAAAAAACAGGCTGAAGATTTATTCGACTCGTCAAAATGCCCAAGTTTTTTTAGAGATCAAAAAAGGGTTTGGATCTTTTAACAGTTACCTTTGGAAATTTGTAGAGGGCCAGCCTATTCAAAATCACTGGAAAAAATTTGAAGAAGTTCCAGCAATCACTATAGAGAGCGATAAATTGTCAAAAGATCTTAAAAAAAGAGGAATGAAATTTGTTGGCTCTACAATCATGTATGCCTATATGCAGGCAGTGGGTCTTGT
>JAAZZY010000006.1:25426-29003 GCA_014239035.1 Chlamydiia bacterium | reverse complement strand
GGTATAAATCTAGCAAAGACAAAGGGTGTTGCTTTATCCATGGATATTTATAATGGAGATTATATTAATACCGTGGGGGTAGCTGAAAATTGGCCAGAAGAATTTTTGAGGAAAAATAGAGAAACCATCATTCCAATAAAGTAGCCAAATGAAGGGCCAAATCCTAGCGGCATCCCAAACAGTGGAGAACCCAGCATTCCCTCTAAGAAATAGACCAAATAGCAACTTAACGCTACTCTGAATGGAAGTAGACATCCGAGCATAGCAATTGCAAAGGTATGCATGGTTATTGGTACTGGAGAGATTGGTAAATAAATTTTGGTGTTAGCGCAAATAAGTAAAAAAGCAACGCTCGTTGCGTAAATAAAAGCTTTGTTGACAGCTGGTGTCGATTTAATTTTTGTGGCTAAGGCAAACATTTCCCACCTCTAGTTTAAATTAATGAAAGTAAGTATTTTCTCAAAAAAAGCAAAAATTAACAAGTTTTAAAAGCCAAATCGCTCTATATAGATAGTGATTTAAATTTTAATTTACTTATGCGCTTAACATACGTCTATAATGCCTGCGTGCTCATTGAGCACAATAGGACCAAAGTTCTTTGTGATCCATGGCTTACCGATGGTATCTACTATGGCAGCTGGTACCAGTATCCCAAGGCCAAAGCTCAAGCTCAAGACTTTTTTGATGTGGATTACATCTACATCTCTCATATTCACCCTGATCATCTAGATCCCAAAACACTCAAGCTCTTTCCTAAAGATATTCCTATTATTATCTGCAGTTATATCCATAAATTTGTTTTTAAAACCTTAGAAAGACTTGGATTTGAAAAAATAATTGAACTTAAGCAGTCGGAGCGCTTTGAGCTTACAAATGATTTTAAAATTGAGGTGATCGCCGCTGATTTTTGTGATCCTAGTCTTTGTCAAAAGCACTTTGCCTGCTCACTAAAGCTGGGGCCCTCTTTAGAGACTCAGCAGATTGACTCTCTAGCTGTTTTTAGCACTCAGGATCAAACGCTCGTTAACCTCAATGATGTTCCCTACCCCCTGTCTAAAAAGGCAATCAAATACATCAGTGATCACTATCCTCAAATTGACTGTGCTCTCATTGGATATTCAGGAGCTGGCCCATACCCTCAATGTTTTGAGCATCTCTCTAAGGAAGAGAAAGGGCTCAAAGCATCTTTGAAACAAAAACAATTTTTGAATCAATCTATGGCATTTTTAAAGCACCTAAAACCCAAATATTTCATGCCCTTTGCAGGCCAATATGTACTTGGAGGGTCACTGCATTCTTTAAATGTAATGCGTGGGGTTCCTCAGATTGAAGAGCTCCCCTCACTTTTTGATTTTTATCTCAAAAAATTCAACGTTACCTCTAAATTTTTCATGCTTAATTCTATGGAACATTTTAACATCTTTTCCCATAGGTGCTCAAAACCCTTTAGCCCACCAGATCCTTCTATGCGACAAAGATACATTGAAGATGAACTTTCAAAAATGCCTCTAGACTATGAAAATCTAGAGCTTGATTTTACTCAGCTAGAAAAGCTTATAAAAAAAGCCTATGCCCATCTTTTAAAGTTTCAAAAAATATGGAGCTACTCTCCCAAACAGAATCTCTATATTGACTATGGCGCTCAGAATTTTCTATTTTTGCCTTATGATCAAAAAACGCTTAGGAGAGCAAAAAAGCTTGCTGAGCCCTATGTAAAGATCACTCTAGATCCTCGTCTTTTTTTTGAAATCCTCAATAAAAGAGCGCATTGGAATAATGCAGAGATTGGTTCACACCTAACTTTTAATCGGCGGCCAGATATTTACGATCGGAGTTTGTACTTAACCCTCTCGTACTTTCATGCCTAATTCGGGGTTATCTGAGATAAGTTTTTGAAGTAGCTCTTTAGATTGATTAAAAGTGATCTGTGTCATGGCTTTTTCAATAGAAAACCATTTAGCATCACTTACTTCATGCGGCTCTTTAATCACGACTTCTCCATCAACACGAGCTGGATAATAGGTCACATGTTTATGAATTTTATCGCCGTCTCTTTCAAAGAGATAATCTTCTTTGGGATAATCAACATTTATAAAAGAGTGAACTTTTAGGTCGGTTTCTTCAAAAAGCTCTCTTTGAGCTGCTACTTGGGGATTTTCATCCTCATCAGCATGCCCTTTTGGAAAAGCCCAAAAGTTACCCTTGAGATGCAAAGCTAAAAGAACTTGAAGCTCATCACCTTTCATCCGAAGTGGGATAATGCCGAAGCATTTTTCAAATTTAGTCATTATATGGTGCTAGTGCAATCGATGCATTATGACCACCAAATCCAAAAGAGTTGGAAAGTGCTACATCAATTTTATGTTCTGTTGCAACTGTTGGAATAGAATCTTGTTCCACCCCTTCTTCTGGTTCTTCTAAATTAATAGTCGGATGAATTTTCCCTGACTCAATAGCTTTTATAGTAGCAATAGCCTCAATCCCACCAGCAGCACCTAAGCAGTGGCCGATCATAGACTTTGTTGAGTTCATCTTGATATTTTTCATAGAGCCAAAAACGTTCTCTACAGCTTTATATTCAGCCATATCCCCCGCAGGTGTAGAAGTTGCATGCGCATTGATATAATTAACGCGATCTTTGGTAATACCAGCATCTTCTAAAGCATTTTCAATACTTAGCGCAACGCCTTCCCCGTCAATACGTGGATCAGTAATATGGTGAGCATCACATGAGATACCACCACCTAAATATTCAGCATAAATATGAGCTCCTCGCTCAAGTGCATGCTCTAAGCTTTCTAAAACTAAGACTCCAGCACCTGTTCCCATAACAAAACCATCTCGGTTTTTATCCCATGGCCTAGAAGCTTTTTGAGGTTCGTCGTTTCGTCTTGAAAGAGCTTTACATGCGATAAATCCGGCAACTCCGAGTTCTAGCAGAGCATCTTCTGATCCTCCAGCTATCATCACGTCAGCGTGCCCTAATCGAATGTGATTTGCTGCATTGATAATGGAATAGTTTCCCGTTGCACAGGCAGTAGAAATAGAGTAGTTAGGCCCCATAAAACCAGAGTCCATTGCAAGCAAGGCTCCACCAATATTAGTGATAATGTAGGGAACAAAAAATGGAGTAATCCTGTTGAAGCCTTTATTTAGAATAGTTTCAGAGCCTTCAAAAAAGACCTTCATTCCTCCCATTCCAGAACCAACGATTACCCCGCATTTCTTTTTATTGAGTTTCTCATATGCCTCACCAGTAAGTTTAGCATCTTCTATGGCTCTTTTACCTGCAACAATCGTGTAGAGAGCATATGGATCTAATCTTCTAATTTGTTTCTTGTCAACGTAGGGCGCTGGATCAAAACCTTGAACAGAAGCAGCAAAGCGTGTCGTCATACCTTCACATGAAAAATTTTCGATTGGACCTACACCACTTTTCCCCTGTAAAAGATGCTGATAAAACGTATCCACATCGCTTCCGAAACAAGAAACTAGTCCCATCCCTGTAATTACAATGCGTTTTTTGTTCATGCGATAACTCTCCGTTTTTTAAAGCAGTCCCTTTTGCTTTAATATT
>JAAZZY010000006.1:12389-25416 GCA_014239035.1 Chlamydiia bacterium | reverse complement strand
TGGTCCCCCTGAAGCTCTAGGTGTTCTTTTTGAACACTACCTCCACAGTGACAAAGCACTTTTAACTCTTTAAATAACTGCGTTCTCTCAGTGTCTTTTACGTTAGAAATGACGGTTAAAATGCGCCCTTTCTTCTTTTGAATTCTAACAGCTATTTTTTTTTGTTTTACATCGTTTTTTTGAGAGGGAATCCACTCTCCATCAATTGTAAAGGGCATTAGACCGACTCTAACTTTAAGTCGATAATATTACCTTCATCCCATAATCTTTCCAAACGATATTTTTCTCTAAATGCAGGTGTCAAAATATGAACCATAACATTCAAATAATCCAAGATTACCCAGTGTCCTTCCTGCTGTCCTTCAACCTTTATTGGTTTTTGACCTAGGACTAGTAATTCTCTTTGAACGCTTTGCCCTATAGCTTTAACATGCCTATCAACTGTACCTTCAGCAATAATGCAGTAGTCACAGAGAGTAGACATTTTTCTAATATCTACAGCATAAACATTCTTACCCGATTTATCGTAGATTACTTGGGCAATTGTTGAGATAATAGGGTGAACATCTTCGTGCTTTTCATCTTGGCAGTCAATTGTATCTAACATCTAAAACCTTACCTTTTTAAATTAAGAGTATAACTTATATTTATAAATGTAGTCTAGAGTTTTTAAAGGTAATAGATGGTTGCAATATAGTTTGTTTTTTAATCGATGACGAATTTCGCTGCTACTGACTTCCATAGTGCGAACAGGTAAAATTTTATTTTTAATTTGACTATAAATCCACTCTGGTATGGGTTGATCTTTAATTTTGAGTTTATTTCTCTGAGCAATGAGCACAGAAAATTCTTCTAGAAGCTTTTTAGCTTCATGCCAATGCTCAAAATCAATTAAGAGATCATCAGATAGAATTAAAATAAATTCTTTACCTTCTTTCTCAAACTGCTCTTTGAGCCTGCAAAGAGTTTGGTATGTATAAGAAATGGAGCTGCTATGTGCTTCTATTTCATTGAGCAGAACATTATCAAGCCCCTCTAGAGGTAGTTTTAGCATATTTAAGCGATGTTTAATATCGATAGGGGGAGAATCTGTTTTAAAAGGCGAGATGCGAGTAGGACAGATCCAAATACTATCTAGAGATCCTTTCTCGAGCATTTCAACAGCTAAGTTGAGATGGCCCATATGAAAAGGATCAAATGTCCCTCCTAAAAAGCCTATTTTTTCAAAATTTTTCATAGAATTTCTAAAATGTTTTTTTTAATTTATCAATATGCTAGCTTGCAATCCAGTTGATTTTTTATAAGCTAAAGGCTAAGAAATGAAAAAACTTTTTTTCCTTATTATGTCCGTATCTACATGTCTTTTTGCAGAACCATCTATAGTAATACAGGTAGAAGAAAATATACAAGGAATTGGGCTTGTAGCTGCTCAGATGATGATCAAAGAGATTAACTTGGCTAAAAGAAGTCAAAAAGATATCACTTTTATTCTCCCTACAGGTTCTACTCCAGAAACTATGTATAGTTCTTTAATTAAGTATTTTTACGAAGGAAAAATCGACTTCTCTAAAGTTAGCTTCTTCAACTTAGATGAATATGTCGGCCTAGGTCCTGAGCAAGAGAATAGCTATGCCTACTATATGAATGACCATCTATATAACCTCATTACAAGCGGAGCAAATATTCAAAAGTTGAAGCATTGGGGTTTGGTACCTTTAACCAAAAAAGATTGTTTCAATAAGAAGAATCGCGAAAGACTCAACACTGGGATTGAAGAATTCTGTCAAACATTGACCCTGGCTCTTAAAGAGAACCCCAATTCGATAGAAGCATTTGACAAAACCATTCAGCATTTGAAAAAAGAAAACCGCACCTTCCAAAAGCTCTATGCTGAATATATGAATGATCGAATTTTGCCGTCCGTCCAAAGCTTAAGAACTTGGATTGAAAAAGACACATCACTCAAAGCTCTATGTGCACATCGGAAAAACATCCATCTTATTAACGGACAAGCGACTGATTTAAAAGAAGAGATCCACAACTATCAGAAATCTATAAAAGCATGTCTAGATAACCCAAAAAATAGAGTCGTCTGTGTAGCTGGCATAGGAGTAAAGCCTGCCCATATTGCCTTCAACGAATTTTTTCCTGAAGAAGCATTTTTAGATCAAATGCTTACTGAGGCGGAGAAAAACCAAATGGCTATAAAGAGTCAGACTCGTCTAGTTCCTTTAGCGCAAGAAACACGAGAGGTAAACGCCAGGTTTTTTTCTCGAGATGCCACAAAAGTTCCACAACATGCAATCACCGTAGGGCTTCAAGAAATTTTAGAGTGCGATAGAGTTATTGTTTTGGCTAGTGGATATCAAAAAAGGAAGTCCCTCTACAAAACTTTTGCCCTAACTCCTTCATATAGAGTACCTTCATCACTTTTAAAAAAGTATAATCGCTCAGAACTTCATTTTATAATTGATGAGAACGCTTTTGGGCTTGGTGAAGAGAGCTCGTTGTTTAGCCTCAACGCCCTTAATCAGCTCACAGCAGAAGGAATGCAAATCAATTGTATTACAGACCACTGCCCTAAAATATCTTTATGGAATGTCCCAGAACAAAATAAGCCTGTTCTTTTAGATAAAGGCTACAAAATCACCAATAAAGACGTCACTCTTGCCACCTTACCCAAAAAACAAACTGTTTTATGGGTAAAGCAGAATAAAATTCACTATTCTCTTTGGCAAGAGCTCAAAGAAAACAAAAATAAGATACATGTCACACAAAAACAAAATGTAGAGGATCTTCTTACCCTAATTGACAAATATCAAGTAGACATGATCATCATGCCCCATACTTATGAGATTGTAGAGAACTTCTCTGAACTTAAAAAGGAAATCTCCATAAGGTTTCCTAATAAGCCATTGCTCGGAGCATTCTATGATGTAGGTCCACAACTGAATAATGTATTTTTCCCTATGGAGCGAGAAGAGCATAAAAATAAAGTCGCTCTAATCCATAAATTCCATCATACACAAGTAGCCAGATCTAAATTTGATTTGATTGCTGAAGAAATGAACCTGGTTCCTAGCGCGTTATCTCCTTTCAATGAAACCTATAGCTTTTTCAACTTAAAGCTTCATCGCCGCAAGTTAAAATTAACACCCTTTAAGCAAAAAACCTACATATCACGCTCTGAAGTCCAAAATAAGAAACACGAAAAACTTTCTATGTTTTCATTTCAAAGTGATGATTTAGCTATTATTGTATCTCCTCATCCAGATGATGCTGAAATCAGCATGGGAGGATTAATCCAATTTCTAGGAAAGTCAAAAATTTCAACGCACGTACTCAATGCAACTTCAGGGTATAATGCTGTGATTAAAAAATCTCATGCCCTAGCTCATCCTTATCTTCCAAACAATCTTGTTCAACAGATCAAATGCGAAAGCGCAGAATATATTGAGTCTAAAGCTTTGAAAGCTCGTATAAGAGAATGTGAGTCTTTAGGAGCCCTTGGTTTTTTAAATACAGATGTCCACATTAAAAACCTTAGACTTCCTTTTTATGACCAGCAAAATAAAAAGGTGTGCAATGCAGATTTTAAGGCCGCTGACGATGCTATAGCACAAGCTGTTGCTCATGAAGAAAAAGGACGCATCTTCTTTTTCCTACCCTATCCACAAGATAGCCAAAAAACCCATCGAGACGTCTACAAACTATTTATGGACCGCGTAACTCACTTCTATAAACAAAACCCGAATAAAGAACTCATTTTAGCTTTTTACCCTACTCCTTGGACAGGAGAATGGAACCTCTATGACTATTCATATAACCAAGGCTCTAAACTTGCAGCACTTTGTGGCAGTGAGCTTTTAGTAGGCAATGGTCAAATCCCTGCAAAACCTGAGTCTTTAGGCGGAGTCTTTGCAAATAGATATTTTCTTTTTTATCTAAACAATTAGTATTTAAGCCTGTAAAGTAAATAGCATTGAAGATGCAATTAAAAATATGGATATAATTTTAGAACCTTATTATCCCTTTGAAGGTTTCAAAGTAGCTATGGTGAATATTGATGGGGCTCCTGTAGAGCTAATTGAGACTAATTTACCTGAAGAAGAGATATGGGGAGAAACCCATAAGGGATCAGTTATTTATCCCAAAAAGTAAATAAAAAATAAAGTGATATCTAGTGCCTTATTTCTTGATCCCTAAGAGATAATGTCTTTTTTAAAGCGGCTCAAATTTAAATTCAACTAGGCTTGAGCTTGATGTTTAGCAAGATGCTCTTCTATTGAGCCCAATAGAGCACGCGACTGAACTAGCAGCTCATTGAAGACAATAGCCTTTTCAATACTCTGGTTTGAAGTGTTTAGAACTTTCCTATATCCATCTATATTCTTTTTCATGGCTTTCTTGAAATTCTCTATTTGAGTTGAAATTTCTTCGAAATCTATTCTATCTTTGATTTCTTCCATTAACTTTTCAGAGAGAGCTTCATAAAGTGCATAGATATTGCGTTCAATTTTAATATGCTGAGCATCTGATACATTAGAACTATCATATTCATTAAGAATACTTTTGAGTTTACTATCTATAGTTTGATAGTCCCACCCTTTAACTTGCTCAAGTATTTTTCGAAGCTGACCCCCAGTTTCATGCGCGGGAGAATTTTGGGAGTTAAGAGACTCATCTCTAACACCATTTTCATCAATGAGAATAATCTCATCGAGCAGCTGCTTGCGCTGAAACTTAAGAAGGTCCTCTTTGTGAATTGATGAATTCAATATTTTAATTTCAGTATTAAATTGTGCTGTGGCAAGGGCTTCTTTTCCTTCTTTGAGTTTCACTATTTTCTCTTGAAGGCTAGAAAATTTCTTATTACTAAGCTCCTTCCTCTCTTCTTTGTCCTTCTTCTGTCTCTTTTCGAAAAGTTTTATGTTGTCCCAGCAGTCGCTGAGTTGTTCACGAGTTTTTGAGAAGGCTTCTACATTAAGAGAGATTACTTTAGCAAAATTCTGAAGCTGCTTAATTTGTTCCTTAAGCTGAAAAATTGGGGTTTTAAAATCACCCGAGCTGAAATTAGCTCGAACAAAATTTTGAATATCTGTTGTATAAGTTTTACTCATCAAATTGAGTAAATCTCTCTTTTTAGGGAAAACACGGTCAGCTAGGCTATGAATTTGATCTAAAATTTCTTGCTTTTTCTTAAATGAGATATCTAAAGCTAAAATTTCTTTTTTCAAAGCATTCAGGCGCTTTGCATATGATGAGTATACACCTAGCTCTTTTTGCGTCGTCTTATAGAAATTCGCATGCTTTTGCACGCACTGACACTTTGGAACAGAAACCTCTGGTTCTTTTTCAACAAGCTCATCCATTTGCTCTAAGTCGCTCGCAATAGAAAGAAGCGCTTCTTCTATTTGTTCTCTTTCAAATGCACTTTTCTCATCAATTATCTGCTTAAGTTTGACAATTTCCTCGATAACTGTGCAATAGTCTTTCCATAGTTTTAAACGTTGAGATACACTTATGGTGCATTTAAAATGATCTAAACAAAACTTTCTCATTTTCCAAAAACGAGATAGAGGATGGATCTCTCCGTGAGAAAGCTGCAACTTCATATATCCAAGCATCTTAGAGATTCGGTCTTCTACCGGCTCTAGCTTCGAAAGTTCTTTAACATAATCGTCTACACTACACTCTATAAGTTCTGTCAAATTCTTATCAGTCATACTTAAAACGCCTTAAAAAGATTTTCTTATCAGCATAGCGAATTTAGTCCGAACCTTCAAGACTAATTCTTAGGATCTTGGCTTATGTAATCTTTGATGATGAGATCTGCTGCAATTTCTGGGTCATGCAGGTCCAGATCTAACCACTTAAATTCAGGTTCTTTTCTAAACCAGGTAAACTGCCTTTTAGCATATCGCCTTGTCGCTCTTTTAAATTGCTCTTTAAAATGCTCGTAATCTTCGTCTGTTTGTTCTGTTTGTAAATACTCTAGGCATTGTCTATATCCAATGGCTTGTGAGGCAGATCTATTTTCTTGAAAGTTACTCTTTTTTAGGTTAACCACTTCATCAACTAACCCTTCTTTAAGCATCGTATCACAGCGCTCGTTGATGCGGCTATAGAGGTTTTCTCTAGCTCTAAATAAAAACCAACAACTAAAATTATAACCAAGAGGATCCCCCTTCTGGTTCCACGGAAAATCACTCACTTTCTTTTGGGTAAGAGAAATTATCTCGAAAGCCCTAATAATTTTAACTCTATCATGGGAGGTAATGGATGCGGCATACTCAGGGTCTAGCTTTTCTAGTCGATCATACATTGCCTCTGGACTAAACTTTTCCATTTCATTTTCTAATTTTTTTCTAAGCTCAGGATCTGATGGTGGTCCTTTGGGAGGCCCATACAATAGAACATGTAGATAAAAGCCTGTGCCACCTGTGATGATAGGAACTTTATTTCTAGCTAATATAGAATCACAGGCGAGCTGCGCTTCATGATAAAAATCAACGGCTGTAAAAGATTCTGCTACATCGCGAATGTCGATTAGGTGATGAGCTACATTTTGACGTTCTGCTAAAGTTACTTTAGCAGTTCCTACATCTAGTCCTCGATATACCTGCATAGAATCTGCATTAACGATCTCTCCTCCAAGCTCGGAGGCTATTTTCAGTGATAGCGCTGTTTTACCAACACATGTGGGTCCTGCTAAAACAATGACTTTTTTTTGAGGGCCTACATCATTAGAGATCTTCTCCATCTCAGGCTGATAGACGCCACGTAAAATTTGTTTAAGCTTCTCGTTATTTGATTTTATATGCGCCACAATAAAAAAAAGGTTCTTCTTTTTTAAGTAACAAGGCTATCATAAAAATAATTTTGTGCAAACAGTATATAATATATATAATTTATTAAGTATTTACATGTGCAGACATTATATTGAATTAGCTTCACTTACCGGCATAAGGTATGCATTAGGTAAAAGGCGTAGATCTATGATAAGATCTTCTGGCATACTCATTTGTTTTAGAGTTAAATAATGCTCAATCTCATCTAAATAGCTCTCTGGACTAAGCCTCAGATATCGTAGATATCTTTTTTTACCAAGCTCTTCGGTGAGCATGACAACTATTTCTTGTTTGCCTATACTTTCTGCTCGAATACCAGAAACATCAATTTTTTGAACTGTTTGAGACTTCATATCTAACTTCTTAAAAAAAGTAAGAATACCTTTGGCTACTTGAAATTTCTCATCCTCAAGTTTACCATAGGCAATATGCTCCATTTTTATTCCTAAGTAGATCTTGGGAAGGAGCTTCGGCGTATAATATGGGGCTAATGGAAATAGAGTTCCATCTTGATCCACTACTAGATTGGTATAATCTGAAATATAGGCCATAGGCTCTCTTGCAGTATAGTCTATAACTAAGGTGTTAGGCTGTTCAATAGATAGAGTTGCATCTTTAATCACGCCACTTTGTAGTAACTTAGCTTTTGCTTTATCCAGATCAAAAGCAAATAAGTTTTGGGGACGATCTAGAGAGAGACCCAAAAGCTCTTCTAGGTGCTCTGACTTAAGTGCTTCTTTTATAGGACCGGTTTGAACAAAATTTGTAAGAGCAAATTTAGGGTTATTATTTCTCTCTTTTTGATGATAACGGTAGCTACTCCAGATAAATGTCGGGACCCCTGAGATCACCATAACTGAGAGAAAAATATAGAAAAGAGCTTTAGATAGTGGTAGTTTATTTTTAGTGGGTAACATTTTTTATAGACTCTAAAAATTCCTGGACACAAAGAGACTTTTTGTAATCTTTTTGATGGCGATACATTCCATCAATGACCATTTGATTTATTATTTCTTCTCCTTCAATTCCGTGGTGCATGAGCGTTCTTTGAAAAAGACTTTTCGGTGTCATTCCTGGAAGCGTATTGACTTCCGCAAAGATAAGTTCATTTTGAATTGTCAGGAAAAAGTCAATGCGAGCAAAACTTTTAAGCTGCATTTCCTCATAAATTTTTTTAGCGAGGCTTTTAGCCTCTTTGGCAACCTCAGGGGTAATTTGAGCATCTACAATCTTTTTAATGGGGTTTTTGCTATATTTTGCTCTATAGTCGTAATTTCTTTGGTCTGATTTCACCTCCCCAGGATGAGTGACAATAAGTGAATGCTCTGAGTCTAAACAAGAAACTTCAAGCTCTCTTCCAAAGATTCTTTCTTCTATGACAAGCAAATCATCAAGCTCTAAAACTTGAGAAATAACTGAAGTTAGATCTTTAGAGTTTTTAACAAAATTAACGCCTATTGTTGAGCCCATACAAGCAGGCTTTACAACCAAGGGAAAGTTTAAACTTTCCTGAACTTTATCTAATATGGTTTGAGGATCTTTCTGCCATTCATGACAATGAAAAGACAAACCTTTAGGAACTTTTATACCCAGATTTTCAACAAAGCTTTTCATCCAGACTTTATTCATATTAAAGCTGCTAAGAGCATAACTTTCCCCTGCATAGGCTACACCAAGTGTTTGTAAAAACCCTTGAATCATTCCATCTTCACCATATCTACCGTGTAGGATAGGGACAGCAATATCTACTTGGCTCAATTTCTCAGTAACTTCTGACGTTTTGAGTTTTTTAAGCTCTTTATGATCTTCATCACAGATGACCCAATCTCCAGTGGGAAGTATTTTAAAAATGGTCAACTCAAACAAATGTTTTGGATATTCATTTATAAAAAAGCGTGAGGAGACAAGTGACACATAGTGTTCACAAGAGATGGAGCCGCAAATAAGAGCTACTTTTAACACTGCTGGTTTTTCTTTCAGCTCTTTAAAAGCTTTTTTCCCAAAGTGTGTAATATCACCAGCACCAGCGGTAATTAGAACATCAAAGGGGCGGATATTTTCTTTAAAATATGTGAGTAAATCTTCTTTAGGAACATAGACTGTAGGGAGTTGAGATTTTATGCCTATTTCTTTTGCATACTCATGCATTGAAAAGGCATCTATAGCTTTTTCTCCTGCGCTAAATACATCAGTAACCCAAACTTCTGTTGCCTCACTAAAAGAAGTTGTAAACTCTTTTTGAAAAGCTACTAGGCGCGTATAGCGGTGCGGCTGAAAGAGCGCGATGATTCTTCTTTTAGGAAAAGCCTTTCTAAAGCTTGATAGCATGCAGCCCACTTCAGTGGGGTGGTGAGCATAGTCATCGTAAATTTGCACCTTTTGAGATTCACCAATTTTCTCAGCTCTTCTTTTTACTCCTAAAAAGGAATTAAAGGCTTCTCGGATAGCTTTTTGATCAACACCTAGCTTAATGCACAGCCCAAAAACAGCTGCTGCATTTAAGATGTTATGTTCTCCAATCATTGAAAGCTCTATCTGTGGGTAGATAGCTCCATCAAATTCAAGATCAAAGATGCATTTAAAACCCTCTTGCCTTGCTTGAATAATTTTTATATCTGCATTTTTATGATAGCCATAACTAATCCCCTTAGGGTTAATTTTCCTAAGGTTTTCACAATCACAGCACCAGATGAGAGATTTTTGCACTTGAGCGATAAAGCGCTCAAAACATGAGGAGATCTCGCCAAAATCCTTGTAGTTGTCAAGGTGATCAGCTTCAACGTTTGTGACAATTGCATATTCTGGGAAATATTTTAAAAAAGATTGATCACTCTCATCAGCTTCTGCGACAAAATAACGACCCTCTCCCACTTGCCCATTGATATTTTGTGGGCTAAGCAGTCCTCCTATTACAAATGAAGGAGAGAGATTAGCAACGATCAATGTATGCGATAGAAGAGCTGACGTAGAGGTTTTTCCATGAGTTCCTGCTACTGCAATGGACTGGTATGACTTCATCAAGTGCGCAAGTAGATCTGACCGATGCCAAAGGTTGCACCCTAACTTTTGAGCTTGCTGTATCTCAGGGTTATCTTTGCTAATTGCAGTGCTATAAACAACTGTTGTCTTTGGGCCTTCAATATTTTGAGCTTCATGACTAGAGTAAATTTGCGCTCCATCACTTGCTAGTTTTTGAATCACTTCTCCATCAGATGGATCACTTCCACTAACTGGATATTTTTGAGCGAGCAAAAGGCGAGCGAGAGCACTCATTCCAATGCCACCGATACCAATTAGATGAAAATTATTTTTTTCCATGAAGATTTAGATCCAAAGAGACAATATCTGCAAAACTACTTAACTTTGTCTTTTGTTTATAACTCTCGATATGATGCATATAGTGAGAAATAGTTTCATCATTAAAAAAGCTCATCATAGCTTTAGCAAGCAAAAGATCGTTTAGATAAGCCTCAGAAATTTTGAGTCCCCCTTGAACGGTCTGCTCTACAAAATCCGCATTATGCTCTTGGTGAGCTTTTGCATAGGGATAGGGAATCATAATAGCTGGGAGCTTAAGCTCTATCATCTCAGCAACAGATAGGGCTCCAGCTCGTGATACCATGAAGTTACTAGCAAGCATAAGAATGTGCATCTTCTCATCAAATACTTTGACTAGAGCTTTGACATTATATTTTTTATATTCTTCTTTTACTTTCTCAATATCTTCATTAAACCCAATTAGATGGATCACTTGAAACGAAGAGCCCTCTAAGTGTTTGAGACTCTCTAAGAAAGTTTGATTGATGCTCAAGGCTCCCTGTGATCCACCACAGACTAAAATAGTTTTAAGATCACGATCAAGCCCCAATTTTTTTCGGGCATCTTTTTTTGATAGAAGGTCATTTTGGCTAAATTTCAAAGGCATCTTTACAAGCAGAGCTTTCTTTTTGACTTCAGGAAAAGTACTTGGAAAGCTCACCATAATTTTTTTGGCCCATCTAGAAAAAAGGCGATTTACTCTGCCCATCATTTTATTCTGCTCATGCAAATAAATGGTCTTCCTACATATGAGGGCAGCTATGAGAGTGGGAAAAGTGTGGAAGCTTCCAAAAGCTATGATAAGATCTGGGCGATATTCTCTAATGAGGCGAATACTTTCAATAGTCCCTTTAAAGATTTTAAATATGTTTACAAAAATTTTCGGGGCATCTTTCAAAGACAAAGTTGCAGAAGTGATGTCTGTAAAATCAAAGAGATCTTTTTGAAACCACTTATTTTTGGAAAGCTTTCCTCCTGCAAAATGAAGATTCACTTGATAATTTGCATCAAGCTCTTTGGCAAGTGCAAGCGCAGGATAGATATGCCCTCCGGTGCCACCCGAGCAAATTAGTATTTTTTTATCCATTTAAGTTCTCTATTTTGGGAAGTATGATAGGCAATATTTAATAAAAGGCATACTCCAATCATGTTGGCAAGCAGTGAGCTCCCCCCTTGACTAAAGAAAGGCAAGTTAAGTCCAGTGCTGGGCAAAAGCCCAGAGACTACAGCTAAGTTTAAAAAAGCTTGCAGACAGATTGAAAAAGTAATTGATGATGCCAAAACGGCTCCTTTGGCAGTTGGGGACTGCAAGGCTATTGCAAAACCCAAAAATCCTACGAGCATGTAAAGAGCAATCAAGACCAAGACGCCCACAAAGCCTATTTCTTCAGCAAAAATAGCTGCTATATAGTCGTTTTGAGCTTCTGGTAAATAGCTTAGCTTCTGCATGCTTTTGCCAAGCCCCTTCCCCAAAACTCCACCGGAGCCCATAGCAACTTTGGATTGAAAAGGCTGATGGCCTCTCCCTAAAAGGTCTTTTTCAGGATGAAGATAACTCTGAATTCTTCCTTGGATATACGGTACTTTTATTACAGCAATAGTTCCCATCATAACAAAAGCTAAAATGGGCCAGAGCCACCATTTATAAGAAATTCTACTCAAAAAAAGAAGCGCGATAAATGTCGCAGCAAGCATTGCAGTGATCCCATTTGAGGGCTCAACCAAAACCAAAATAATTGGAACACACATTATTGCAAATATTTTCAATAACTCTTTATTTGATTTCTCTTGTCCTACTATGCGATGAATAAAATATAGAGGCATCACAATTTTAACAAACTCAGAAGGCTGCCCTACAAAGCTTCCAATCACAATCCAGCGCCTTGCACCGTTAACACACCGTCCAATTCCTGGTATAAACACCAAAAGCAAAGATAACGAAATTAAAACCACTAGAATGGGGCTTAACTTTAATAACTCATAGTAACCTATTTTCCAGAACCCATAACAAATGATCAAGCCTACAATAAAATTGAAAAGTTGCCTTGTCATTGCATAGTGTCTTTTATGAAAAAGCTGGTGTTCTAAAGCTTCAGCTGAGCTTGCATTGAATACCATAATGACCCCCAACATAAAAATGAGGGAAGTTACAGCAAGCAAGCAAAAGGATTGCCAAGAAATCTTTCTCTCAAAAAAAGTCATTAGCGAATATAGAGTGTGTCACCTGGCTTGAGGTGTCTTGAGCTTTCTCTATCTAGATGATTTAGTTTTAAAAGCTCATCTAATTGCATTTTATGATCGCTGGCTATCCCCCATGGAGTGTCTCCAGCTTTTACGACGTACTGTTTTACGGGAGCTTTAGATACTCCATCCCCTCTCTCACTTAAAGGGATGCGCAAAACTTGTCCAATTCGAAGTTGGGTTGTTTTTAAATCGTTGTAGGTCATAATTTCTGAGGCCGAGATATTATTCTCTCTTCCTATGCGATCTAAATAGTCTCCACTTTTGACTGTAACTTCAATACATTTGAGTTGTTTTGCCGCTACTTGTTCGACTTTTTGCGGTGGAGGCAAGAGATTTGTGGGCTCTTGATTATTTTGTGAAATCAAAGGAGTAACTTGAAGAGGGAAGCTCTCTTCTAAAACTCTGGTTTCTTTTACAAGGCTTCTCTCTACATCTTCAAAATTAATGCTTTGGACAGGAGGACTAAAGGGCATTTCATGGTTTGTTGCAAAGTGCTGCTCTTCTTTTTTCTTTATCGATGTTGCAAAAAGCACGACTAGTAGGCATGCATTAATCAATATAGCTATGATTATAGTGTCTCTGCGGCTCATTATTTTTCTCCTTCTAACAGCTTT
>JAAZZY010000006.1:0-12379 GCA_014239035.1 Chlamydiia bacterium | reverse complement strand
ACAATGTGTTTAAACTCTTCCCCACGGTGTTCAAAGTTATCAAACATACAGAAACTTGACGTACCAGGTGACAAGAGCAGGGCCTCTTTTGCTTCACATTTTTTGAAAGCGCCTCTCATAGCACTCTCAAGCGAAGAGCACAAAGAAGTAGTATATTCCTTTTCAAATACTTTGGCCATTTTTTCTTTCGACTGACCTATGAAATATATCCCTTTTACTTTGTCTAAAAAATAGGGTTTTAGAATTGAATAGTCAAGATCTTTGTCATCCCCACCCATAATGAGGTGGATTGGGCAATTAATAGAAGTAACTGCTTTAATTACAGACTCTATGTTTGTAGCTTTGCTGTCATTGTAGAATGATACACCATTGAATGTTTCAACAAACTCACAGCGGTGCGCTAAACCCTTAAAAGTTTCTATTCCTTCTTTAATTTCATCATATGTGAGACCAAAAAATTCGCTCACAGCAAGTGCAGCAGAGAAGTTTTGCTCTTGAAAAGGTCCTGTGCATGGATTTACACTGTTTTTCTTTTTGAGGTATTTTTGCAAAAGATCGTCATAATGCATGACTTGATCAAAAGAAAAACATCCCTTCCAGGTGCTGATTAATGAGCGGGAAGTAATAAAAGTCCCCCTCTCCTTTATGAAATTTACAATGCTAAACTTAGATTTGGCATAGTTTTGCATGTTACCATATCGATCAAGATGATCTGGTGTAATGTTGAGTAAAAGAGCATAATCTAAGCAAGGAGATTCTAATGAATCAATTTGATATGAGCTGAGTTCTACAACAACTATTTCATTATGGGAGAGCTCGTCTACAACAGATGTGATTGGCACTCCAATATTTCCCACAGCTCTAGCTTTTTGAGAAGAACTATTTAAGAGGTGAGCGATCATACTTGTCAGTGTTGATTTACCATTTGTCCCGGTAATCCCGATGATTCTATTTGAAATAGACTCGAGACCGAGCTGCATTTCGCCTTTAATGGGGATCCCCTTTTTTTGAGCTTGCATACATACTGTATGTTTGGGACTGACTCCTGGTGATGTAGCTAAAAGATCTATTTGATCAAAATCAATATCCTCTATCTTGTCGTAAACATTGCAAGAGTCTTCATAAACATTCACCTTTCGATTATCGTCAAAAGCAAGGCATTGGGCTTCTCTTTTTTTGAAAAAATGCACCATAGACTTACCGCTTTTGCCCATGCCTAGAATCAGAACTTTCTTGTTTTGATAATTACTCATCTTACTGAAATTTTAACGATAATACTCCAACAACGGATAATAAAAACCCTATAATCCAAAAACGTAAAACAACTTTCGTCTCGGGCCATCCTAAATATTCAAAGTGGTGGTGCAAAGGTGCACATAAGAACACTCTCTTTTTATTGCGCAACTTAAAGCTACCTACTTGTATAATTACAGAAAGAGCTTCAGCAACAAACACTCCTCCAACAATAGCTAAAAGCAGCTCTCTACGAAGTAAAATGCTACTTACTCCAATGACTCCTCCAAGAGCAAGTGAGCCTGTATCCCCCATAAACACCTGCGCAGGGTGGCTGTTATACCACAAAAATCCTAAACAACCTCCAACAAGTGAGGATAAGTAAATTGCGATTTCCCCACTCCCCTCAATATACTGGATGTTGAGATACTGTGAGATAGAAAAGTGGTTGCTAACAAAAGCAATCATTGCAAAAGAGCTCGCGACCATGATGAGATTTCCTGCGGCAAGCCCATCTAGTCCATCGGTAAGATTCACTGCATTAGACGACCCATTGATAACGCATACCCAAAACAGGACAAGCAAAGCTAAGAGTATCCCAGAGAAATGAATAACAGGTCCTTTTATAAAAGGAATATAGAGCCACGTCATATTCTGTCCATATTGCACAGTGTATGGACCAAAAAGATAACTTGCTAAAATAATAGAAAAGATTGTCTGAAAAATAAATTTCTTCTTACCTGAGAGACCTCTGCTGCTTTTTGTCTTAAGCTTCAAAAAATCATCTATTGCTCCAAGCATTCCTAGAAGGAGCGTTGTAGCTAGCAGTATCCAGGTAAATGGATGAGACAAATCCATCCATAAAACCAATGAAATAATCATTGAAAATATAATTAAGATCCCACCCATTGTTGGGGTATCTTCTTTTTTTTGATGCAAATGACCAAGTAGTGGGCACTCTTCTTTACGAATAGGCTGCCCAATTTTAAGTTCGTAGAGTTTCTTGATAAAGACCTTTCCATAAAAGATCGTTAGAACCAATGCGGTAATTGCTGCCATGCTCATTCTAAATGAATAGTATTCAAAAACGGAGGGTATTTTGAATCCCAGCTGTTGCAAAAGTTCAATAAATATTAAGATCATCTAAGACTCTCTCTAAGGCTTGTTTCCTTGATCCTTTCAAAAGGATAACATCTCCTTTTTTGACCAATTTGGAAATATAGGGCAGCATATTGGAATATGAAAGAAAAAAAGCCCATCTTTTTTTGCTTTTTTTCCAAATAGGTCTCATTACCTCCAACCTTTGTCCCAAACCCACCAAGATATCAGCATGTTGAAGTGCAATTTGAGCAAGCCTTTGATGATCTTCTCTCTGGCAGCAACCAAGCTCTACCATATCAGATAAGATAGCAATTTTCCTTCCCTTTTCTTTCCCAAGGCTCATCAAAGCATTTTCCATAGAATCTACATTTGCATTATAGGCATCACAGATAAAGGAGATCCCGTTTCTTTGAATTTTTTGCAGGCGATTTGGAGCATGCTTTAGAATCGGAATTGCTTTTAAAATTTTGCTCTTCTCTATTTTTAAATCATCAGCTAGTGCAATTGTAGACAAAAGGTTAAAATGACTTTTTTGATCAAAAAAAGGTGATGGGGAGCTCAAGAAAAACTCTTTGTTTTTATAAACCTCAAAACTATCTTTTTTATATTTTAGGTAAAAATCTGCATCAGGGTTTTTCAATGAGGTGCATATTTTTTTGCATTTTCCTTGAGACTTAGCTAAATCAGAGTATGGCATATCTTGGCTGTAGACCCCAACTTTTGTTTGCATCTTCTGAAAAACTTTAACTTTTTCTGAGGCTAGCTTATCAAAAGAGCCAAAGCCTTCTATATGCACATGAGCTAGCTGAGTTAGGATTGCATACGTTGGAGGAGCAATATCTAAAAGCCTGTCTATTTCACCAGGTTGATCTATGCCCATCTCTAAAACTAAAAATTCAGTAGGCTTACCTACATTGAGAATAGTCAAAGGCAAAGTTAGCTGGCTGTTATAATTTCCCGGTGTGCCTGCAACTGTATACTTTTCTCGGAGAAGTATGATCAGAAAGTCTTTAGTTGATGTCTTACCCAAAGAGCCTGTAATCGCTATAATTTTGGGTTTCCAAAATGTGATCACAGCTTTGGCCATCTTTTGAAGAGTCTCTTGCACATTATCAACATGAATTAAAGGCATTGGAGAATGATTTATCTCTACATCCTTTTCGACAACGGCTGCAATGGCTCCATTTTGGAAGGCTTGATCTAAAAATTTATGGCCATCTGCTCTTTGGCCCTTAATCGCAAAAAACAGGCTACCATTTTGTACTTTTCTAGAGTCGATGCAATAGGAATTAATTTTTTTAGAGAGCTCTTCCTCTATAGGAAGAAAATCATGAATTGCTTGAAAAAACCACATGGAAAATTTCTTACTGAGTCCTTAATATTGAGAGGGCGTGTTTCACTTCATCGTGAGAAAAATTACTCCACCATTCTTTACGATGCTTTAAAACCGAGCGGATAATTTTTTCTTTTTTCTGGACATCATCAGTTAGCTCGACAACTTCTAAAATTTCATAGGGATATAATTTTTCTAACGCACAATTTTCCAGCTCATAGGGCAATAAAAAAAGCACATTTTTAATCTGTGCATTTCTCATATATCCTAACAGTGATTCGCAGTACGAGACCCAGTGTCTTGTGTCACTTATAGTCAGTCGAAGTGTTTCAATTAAGCAAGCTGCTTGTTTGTGTGATAAGCAGTTGAGTAATAGTTCAAGCTTTTCTTTTCGCTCAATTTCTTCACCTTCATAAGCAATAAGAAAGATTTCGACAAGCTTCTGTGCTGGCAATGCTGAAAAAAAATAATTCTGCACAAAAATATCAAATCTATTGAGACATTCTCCCTTAGATAAAAACTTCGCATACTTGTCTCTTTGCCCATCGTTGAGCATCACTTGCCAAGAGTCTTCAGAAGAAAAATCGTCTATGCGCGGCTTTAAATAGTCTATATACCACTCTTTTTCTTTCAAAGGATGCAGTCCTTTTGAAATAAGCCCCTGATTTTTTTGTTGCTCTAGATCACTTACAGCACTTTGAGCAAGAAACTCCAGCTGGTGATAAATCTGTTTTATTCGACTATCGGAAATAAATCGATTAAAGTACGAAGAGACATTCTTTGCTGATTTTGTTTTTTTGTATCTGTGTCCCAGCCTAGAACCGGAAAAGCCCGATAGGCTTAAAAATGGGGTGATAAGGTATGAAAAATACCCTTTAAGGGAACTTTCTTTTACTGGCTTAAATTTCACCATAAAATCCTTCCTATCCTTATGGGGTTAGGTACAAAGATTTAACGGTCAATAAAACAAATCCAATGATTTAATGCAAAAGGTTTTGTTTTTTTTGACCTATTTCCGAAAAGAGATTAATCATATCTAAGCCAGCTTTAAAAGTGTGAAACCCTTTGTTTCTTTCACCTTTTGAGCGCACTAGCGCTTGAGATCGATCACAAGTTAAAACGCCAAACAAAATAGGGACTCCAGTATCAAGTGATGCCTGAATAATTCCATGCGCTGAAGCGCTAGAAACATAATCAAAGTGCTCTGTCTCACCTTTTAAAACAGCTCCTAAACAAACGATGGCATCATAGCTTGATGTCTGCGCCAATTTTTTAGCAGCTGAGGCAAGCTCAAAAGCTCCTGGCACCCAATAGATTTCGATTTGGTCTACTTCTATGCCTTCTTTACCAGCACACTCTTTAGCGCCTTCTAAAAGACCTCCAGTAATGTCTGTGTTAAAACGGCTAACAACTATAGCTATACGAATTTCATGATCTCTCATTTTGCCTCGCTTAGTTCTTCTGAAATCAAATGACCCATCTTTTTTTGCTTGGTCATGAGATATTTTAAATTTTCTGGGGTAGGCTTTGAAAAGAGAGGCTCTCTTTTTACAATCTTAAGTCCGTAACCTGACAGCCCACTATATTTTGCAGGGTTGTTAGTCATAAGGCGCATGCTTGTGATGCCAAGATCAGCTAAGATTTGGGCTCCCACACCATATTCCCTTGAGTCTACGGGAAGGCCTAGTTCTTCATTTGCCTCGACAGTATCACAACCATTGTCCTGCAGATTGTAGGCTCGCAGTTTATGTTTTAGACCTATCCCTCGTCCTTCATGTCCTCTAAGATAGACTAAAACTCCACATCCCTCTTTTGCAATTCTTTCCAGAGCAAGGCTAAGTTGGTTTCCGCAATCGCAGCGTCGTGAACCCAGAACATCCCCAGTTAGACATTCAGAATGCACGCGAACAAGCACTTCTTTTTGATCTTTTATATCACCTTTAACAAAAGCTACATGTTGGGTACTGTCTAAAAGAGAGGTATAGGAGTAAGCCACAAACTCTCCAAAATCTGTTGGTATTTTTGCAGAAGAATCACAGCAAACAAGTTTTTCATGACGATGGCGATAGCGTACAAGATCTGCAATAGAAATTATTTTTAGATTGTGCTCTTCTGAAAACCTTCTAAGCTCTTCTATTTTAGACACTGAACCATTTTCATTTATAATCTCAGAGAGTACTGCTGCAGACCGGAATCCAGCGAGCACGGCAAGGTCTACCCCAGCCTCAGTGTGCCCAGCTCTCTTAAGCACTCCCCCTTCTTTGTATTTGAGGGGAAAAACATGCCCAGGCCGAAGTAAATCATCAGGCTTTGATTGGGAATTAACTAATGTATGAATAGTATTGACTCGATCGTGAGCTGAGATCCCCGTTGTTGTAGAATGTTTAGCATCTACTGAAACTGTAAAAGCTGTCTGATGTTTCTCAGTGTTCTGATCAACCATCATGGGAATATTTAAAGCATCTAAATCTTTTTCCAGCATAGGCACGCATAAGATACCGCTCGTATGACGAATCATAAAACCGATATTTTCAATACTCGCCATTTCAGCAGCAATGATTAGATCCCCTTCATTCTCACGACCCTCATCATCTACAACAATGATTGGCAGGCCTTTTTTAAACTCTACAATAGCTTCTTCTATAGTGTTGAATTTCATTGAGCTATCTCACTTGTATGAGTTTGATCTAAATATTTAAAAATCATCTTAGCAAAAAGATCTATTTCAATGTTTACCAATCCAGTTTCCTTATCCTTAAAAAGGGTATGCTCATAGGTGTGTGGGATTAAAGCTATGGTCAACACATTATCTTGAATTTCTGCTATCGTTAAGCTCACACCATCGATTGCAACAGAGCCTTTAGAAACCACAAACTTCTTTAAATCATCTGGAAGCTCGATAACGAGTTTATCTTTTGTGATACTCACAAGCTTTGCAGTTCCATCGACATGACCTTGAACCATATGGCCATCAAAAGAAGACTGCGCAGCCATAGCAGGTTCTATATGCACAAAGTCTTTTTCTTTTAAGCTTCCAAGATTTGTTTTCTTGAGAGTCTCATACGTCACATCAAAATAAGAACGCATATTTTCATAACGCACTTGAGTCAAGCAGACTCCATTGATCGCAAAAGATTTCCCTAGCTTCTCACTTTTGAATAAATCACAAGAGACCGCAAAAGAGATTCCATGCTCTTCTATAATAACCTCTTCAATTCTTCCAATATGCTCTATTATTCCTGTAAACATTCTTCCTTACCTCTAAAACGTATAGTCAAGCCTGACATCTTTGCCAAACCTCGTAAAATCTTTTAAGTGCATGCGAATAGCATCATCAATATTTTCAAGCTTTGGCTTGGAAAACAATGAGACTCCTTCTGCACCGAGCAAGCAACTTCCCATATATAGTACAAGGCGATCCACAAGCTTTTCTTCGATTAGACTTGAAAAGACTTTTGAGCCTCCCTCTACTAAGAGTTGTACGATCCCTCTTTTACCCAGCTCTTTTAAAAGCTTCGCTAGATCTAACCTTTTCTTATTCTTAGTGAGAGGGACGACTACCACTTCGCAGCCATGATCAATCCATTCTTGTTTTCTTTGAAGATCAACTAGCTCAGAGGTAGCCACAAGAGTAGGGGCAATGGAGGTGTCGAAAAGTTCACCTATAGGTTTAATCTTACCTTTGGCATCTAGTATCACTCTCATTGGAGCATGAAAATCTTGATCTATATCACGCACCGTAAGTTTTGGCTTATCTTCTAGGACTGTCGTTGTTCCAACTAAAATGGCTTGAGACTGTGCACGCATTAAGTGTACGTCTTTCCTAGCTAAATCTCCTGTAATCCAAATAGAGGAACCATCTTTAGCTGCAATTTTACCGTCCATACTAATAGCTGCTTTTAAAATGCAAAGAGGCATACCTGTTTCTCGATGGTGGCAATATGAAGTTAAAGAACTTTTAATCTTCTCATCTAAGATACCTACTTCAACCTCAACATTTGCCTGCTGGAGACGTGCAACACCTTTTCCTCGAACGTTGAGATCAGGGTCGAGGATACCTATAACAACTTTTTTAATACCCGCTTCAATAAGTGCGTCTGTGCAAGGAGGTGTATGACCAAAAGTTGGACAAGGTTCAAGCGTCACATAGGCAGTAGCGCCCCATATTTCTTCTTTGGCCTGTTTTAATGCCATAACCTCAGCATGATCAGATCCAAGGCCCTGATGGTGTCCTCTTGCAATAATCTCGCCGTGTTTAACAATTACACAGCCTACCCAAGGATTGGGAGGAGATAACAACCTTCCTTTCAATCCCTCTTCGAAAGCCTCGGACATAAAGAATGTTTGCTTTTGGTCTACGCTTGCAGTTGTTGCCATAAGGGGATACTCATTTTTTCAAAATTTTAGAGGCAATTATACAGAATAAGACTGTTTCAAGCTAGCGCCTAAGTTCCATTTTTTTTTAATAAATGCAGCTTTGTGCGTTTAGTGCACACTAGATAATATCTCACTGAAAAAAAGTCCAAATAGTCAATTCTAATTTAAATTTTAAGTTGACGTCTATTTTTTTAGCTCCAAATCACGCCTTACATCTATATTACTTATTAAAAACCAGTATATTAAGCATGAACATGCCTACTCTTCAAAACTTCAGTTCACTAATCATTTCACCACCTCTTTTACATCAACAAGATCTGACTATTTACGATATGACTATTCAAAAAGAGCGCTACATGGAAAGGAAGCGCATGGACTCATACTGCAGCATGGTATGGCGGCAATAGCAACTCAGAACCTAGCAGTATAAAACAGCAAAAAAAATTAACTATTTTGCTCCAAACCTTCCTTTGTCAACTGACTCAGAATCTGAGCTCGAGCTCCCTACTCCGATTGAAGCAAAACAAATCCAAGGTCCAGATACTTAGCAAGAATATATAAAGCAGCTCGAGCAGCTTGTTAATTTTCAAGATCACCCACAAGGTACTTCAAGAGAGGATATTTGTTTCTCGTGTTAGGGATGTCCCTACACTAGAGAGGTTGCTACAGCTTCTAAGTGTAGGCTTTCGGATACCTCCAGAAATTTTGAACCTAGCTCTTGAAAATACGATTTGGCATTTTCAGTTCCATATGGTTGAAAGGCTTTTGCAACTTCCAATTGAAAAACTCAAAATACGCCAAAGCGCTTTCGATTCAGCTTTTACTCACTTTGCTAGCCAAGGAAATAGCACTGCTGTGAAAAGATCTCAGTTCTTCAAGAACTAGGCCTGCAAGTGGCCCAAGAGATTCTTGATAAATTCCCTCAACAGTGATCATTAAAATACTCTACTTGAATAAAAACCTCTTAATCGATGAGGTGTGAAAGAGCATAGATTTTCTGTCGCTATCGTCAATGTATGCAGGAGCATTTTTCTGCCCAGACAAGTCATGAAAAGGATCTATTTTTTGCAGAACATCTGATCTATCTACTTGAGAGATGAACCAACTTTTCTTTTTGTTTCCAAAATGAATGTTAAAGGCAATCGAGACTCTATGATCTTCTCCATGATACGGATGAACATTATGAATCATATCGCTTGGGAAAAGTAAAAAATCCCCGGGCTCTGGGCTAAAAGTTGCCATAAGGTTTTTGTTTTCATTTTTCTTAAAAAAGGAGATCCCACCATTTTTTAGTTCTCTATTGTTTTCAGCCTTTAAATAGTAGCATCCTGAAAAAAGAGCATCTTCATGATTATGAGATACATTAGAATCTGCTTTGCGATTGATGTTAGCCCAGGCTGTGACTGTGAGATATTTTTTATCAAGGCCCTGCATTTGACTATAGGATTCAATATGAGGAAGCAGTCTTCTAAAAAGTCTTTTAATAGAAGGATATTTTAAAATGTCAGAGCTTGAGTGCCACCCTCCTTTATTAGACATTTTTAAAACGATTTCATTTTCTTTTTGATCTTTTTCAAGCTCTAAGAGCTCATTACAAATGCGGTTATTTTGAAAATAGGGAACATGCAGAGACCAAAGCGTATGATTCTCTTTTGCAATAGTTTCTATGCGTTCAAGCCAAGAGCGCTGTGTCACTTTTTTATTTAGACTGCCCTTCAAGTAGAAGATAAACATTAAAAGGGCAAATAAGAAAATAAGAGTTACAATATACAAATTCATGCCACTTGTAAGTAATAAAATCTTTTAATTTTTACAACACTAAAAATATTGTTTAAAAAATCTGAAATGAGCCCTTAAATTAAGTTAATATCCTCAGAATGTTTTTTCCATTTCTAAGATGCTGACACCTTGACCATTAATATTTAAAAAAAAGTTTGCTGGTTGTCATAAAGTTTTTTTCAGTGTGAAGATGTAGACATGCATTAATAAAAGCACACACAAGGAGATAAAGATGATTAGTTCAGTTCAATGTTCAGCTGCATCAAGTACTGCAACAGTTAACGTCCTTAAAGATAATAGCGATGAAACATTTAATCTTAGAGCCAATCAAGCTCAGTATAAAGAATCAGACTACTCTAATGCCGTTAGAGTAGAGCGCAGCATCCCTCTTCATATTGCTCAAGAGATTGCGGCTAAAGATTCAAGTATTGATTATTTTTGTTTTGTCAAAGGAGGGTGCATGGTTTTGGAAACCGCTCCTGATAAATACAGCGATGATCCTTTAGGGCTTGTTGAACACAGGACCTACGTTACAGATGCAGGTCAAGTAGAGACAGGTCATGCTCGTATCTTTAATCATGGTGATGTTGTCTTTTTTAACAATCAAGACAATAAAATGTGGCTTGGAGAGGCAAATGGCCTTTGCGACACATACATCAAAAGTTAGTCTAATATAATAATACTAGTCCAATGAAGCTCTGTAATGGGGTTTCATTGGGTCTTTACAAAAACACACTAGTCTATGAATCTAGTTATACTTAAAAAATTTTAAACTTTAAGGAGTTTGAGTTATATGGCAACAGGTACAATCGACCATGGATCATTAGCAAAGATGTGCGCCTTATACCCTCAGGAGGGTAAAGCAGGTGAAGCGCGAGCATTAACACATGAACCTTCGCCCTCGAGAACCATTACTTTTAATGCCGATGATGGATCAACCTTAGAACTCAGGCGTGTTAGAAGGAATTCAAATGACGTAGCACAGCATCAAGGATGGCATGAGTATTCACATACTGGCGCCCTTACTGTCCCTGAAAGATCTTGGACTCCTGTAACTGTTTGGGCCAAATAAACCACTGAAAATAAGGTCTTTTCCATCTTCTTTAAAGAAAGCGACGCCAGGCCTGAATATCTTTTAACTGACAAAGTTCCTGGTGATGCTGTGTAGTAAAATATTGAATCATTGACGCTAATGGCTAAATTTTCTAACATTTGCCCCTCTTTACTTCTGGTGGCATAGCCAAGTGGTAAGGCCGGGGCCTGCAAAGCCTCTATCCCCAGTTCGAATCTGGGTGCCACCTATCTCATATATTCTCATTCGCCAATCAATTTCTTGCTAGTAAAACATCGGGTTGTTTTTGAACAAAAAGATTGCGCTGTTTTGAAGAAAGAGGGCTAAGCCTCATCAAATCAGGATACCCGCAGGGTATGCTTTTCTCTTGAGGAAACGAAAAAAAATAAAACAACTGACAGAGATCTCTTAATTTTATGTCTTCTTCTGAAAGTGGGCCACAGCCTAGCTGAGCAGAAGCCTCCTTAAACGAAAGCCAAATCGAATAGTTATTTGCTCCTCTATAAACAAAGACCTCTTTTTGCTCTGAAGAACGCAGCATCTCAGGCATCTTTCCCACCTCGTTTTTTCTTTAAGATGAGATATACTTCCATTTTCCTCAACTCTTTTAATTTCTTTCAATGGCACTCTAAAAGTTTGTCTGCTAATTTTTTTTCAAATCTATTGATAAATATAGTTTTTTTAAGTTATACTTTTCCCAGATTATCAATCAAAGGAGGAATAATTATGTCAACGAATGCAAAAGAGATTATCTTTGAAGAAGAAGCTCGAGAAAAGCTCGCCTCAGGAATTCAAAAGCTTGCAGACGCAATCTGTTTTACACTAGGACCTAAAGGGCGCAATGTAGGAATAGAAAAAAGCTGGGGAGCTCCAGATATAACTAATGACGGAAATAGCATCGTTAAAGACATCCACTTAGCTTGCCAATATGAGAACATGGGCGTTTCAATGGCTAAAGAAGTAGCCTCTAAGATTAAAGAAAAAACAGGCGACGGCACAACTACTGGAACACTTCTTCTAAACTCACTTTGTCAAGAAGGACTTAAATGTTTGGCGTCCGGAGCAAGCCCTACTAGCCTAAAGCGAGGCATGGAAAAAGCAACTAAAGCAATTATTGAAGAGATTGAAAAAAAAGCGATCGCAGTTAAAGGCACCAAAGAGATCCAAAATATTGCTTCTGCTTCTGCATCAGGCAATCCTGAAGTTGGAGAATTTATTTCTAAAGCCCTTGAAAAGGTTGAAAATGCTCAAGTTGTCGCTATTGAAGAGGGAAAAGGAACTGAGACAGTACTTGATGTTGTCGAAGGTATGCAATTCGACCGCGGTTATCTTTCACCTTATTTTATTAATAACCAAGAATCTATGACATCAGACTTAGAATCGCCTTGCATCTTGTTGCATGACTCAAAAATAGCCAATATACGTGACCTATTACCAGCACTTGAATCAGTTCAAAAAGCTGGTAAACCAATGCTTATAGTTGC